>OMUE01000032.1 GCA_900314165.1 uncultured Acidaminococcus sp. | reverse complement strand
GCATCAGAAATCCCACCTGGTCAGCCCGCCGCTCTTTACTCCCTGCCCATGCATCTGTTATGATAAAAGAAACAACAGAAAGAAGGTGACTGTCATGGCTTTCCCGTTCTGGCTTGCTTTCGTATTTTTTCTGGCTCTCCCGGTTTCTCCGGGCGAAGGGGCCCCGGTGGACCCTTCCCAGGCCGATCCTCCGGAAAAACAGGAACAGCGGAACACCCCCTGGCTGGAACTCCACGGGGACTACCGGTATCTCTACGGCAAGGGCCGGTTTGCCGCCCGGACCCCCGCCAACCTGAAAAAAAGCCGCTGGCCCCGGACGGATCAGGATGTGTTCCTGCTCCAGCGGCGGCTGCGGCTGTTCCCGGTGGTCCATACCAGCCAGGATACCCAGTTGAAATTCATGATCGAAGACAAACGGAACGACAAGGACCACACCCAGGACCACCATCCCACCCTGTCCCGGGCCTATCTCCAGCACGAAAACCGCCACACCAAATGGGAACTGGGCCGGTTCAACCTGTATCTCATGGACGGGAATGTCATCGACAAACGGGTGGACGGGATCCGTACCAGCTTTGGGAAGAATACGGATCCAGGCGGCCGGATCACCCTGTTTGCCGGCCAGACCACCGGAAACGACAACCTGCATCGGAAGACCGGCTGGTTTGCCCTGGAAGAAAAGCAGCTGGGAAAGCTGAACCTCCGGTCCGCCTTCCTGGATTTCCGGACCCGCCAGTCCCTGCCTGCCAGCCTGCCGGCCCTCCAGCAGCCGGGACTGGAACCGGGGGCCAGCGGCACCGGGTTCGACCGGCAGCAGATCTGGACCACCCGGCTGGAATACCAGCCCCGGGACCGTTGGCTTTTCGACCTGGAACTGCTGGGGTCCAAAGGCTCCCAGGGCCGGGACGGATACCGGGAGCGGAAAACCGGCTTTGTGGCCGCAGTGACCTACGGGGAACTGGATGAGCGGAAGGGCGGCACCTGGGAAACCTGGCTCCGGTATTACGACCAGCCCCAGTCCAGCATCCTGTACCACACCATGGACGGGGATACGGGATTCTTCCAGCGCCAGGGGTTCCGGGGCTGGGGCGCCCGGATGGACTATGTGGTATTTCCCGGACTGGTCTGGGCCATAGAAGGATTCCGGCTCCAGAACAGAAAAACAGGACCCTTCACCCGGGATTTCCGGGAGTGGGTCCTGGGGACCAGCGTAACGGCGTATTTTTAACCAAACCCTTCTTTGATCCCCGCATAGTTCTCATAGCTGTCCCGCAGCATATGGATCACGTGGGCAGGGTCTTTCTGCAGCCAGTCCTGCCGCTTTTCCGGCATGATGGTGAACCAGGCCGGAGCTCTCAGGAGATTGTTCAGGGATCTGTACAACTGCTGTTCGGGGATTTTCTTCAGTTTCCCGGTCTCTGGCTGTACCTCATAGCCCTGGTCCCTGCCCTCTCCTTCGGCATTGACCAGGATTTCCAGCTCACCGTTCCAGTCCATATCCAGCACGGCGATGTTCACCAGACCGTCCCATTGGGGGACCCGGTCCCACTGTTCCCGGTTGGCCAGAAGGATCTGGAGCTGGTACCGGAGAGCACCGGGGGCCAGGGGCCGGGGTTCAGAGACACCGACAGGCCACTCATGTCTGTGGGGAAGGTCCCGTTCACAGGCCAGAGCCGGAGCCGCTCCCAACAACAGAACGAGCAGTCCCCAGGCGGCACGTTTTTTAATGGATCCATCCATTGTTCCCCCTCCCTTCTTCGGCTCTCTTTACCTTTCAACCATCTGGCTCACGGTTCCTCCTGCCAGGTCCATATCATTGATCCTTCCCTGGACATTCTTGAAGGTACAGTCGATCAGTTCCAGCCGGGACTGGGCCACGGTGAAAAGGGGGAGATTGGTGCTGGTGTCTTTGAACAGGGTCCGGATGATCTTCATATCCCTGCACTCGATGGCATTGATCAGGCCATAGGTGCAGCTGCGGATCACACTGTCCCGGAGAGTAACGCTTTCGCAGCCCAGGGCTTCGTACCCATAGGTCCCGCACCCGTACAGGTCCAGATTTTCCAGCCCTGCGTCCTGCACCAGATCCAGTTTCAGTACGGCTCCGCTGCAGCGGCCAGCCTGCAGGGAATGGCCGACCCGGAGATGGGCCAGCCGGAAGTTCTGACAGTTCCGGAAATGCAGCACCGGAGTATAGGGATCCTCTGTTACGATTTCTGCCGTGATCTTCTCCGTATCCTGGCCCCGGATGGTGAGATCCTGGAATCCGGCCAGCTCCAGGTCCTCATAGGCCATATACAGGCCTGGAGGGCTCATGGGATTCCAGGGGAATCTGTGGATCACCTGCCCCGCAGCGGTGCTGGCCAGCCAGGTGGACAGGTTATAGCGGCCCGGTGCCAGGATGACTTCCGTATGGTCATCCAGGGCCTCCATCATTTCCTTGACATTGTGGACCAGGACGGTTTTCCGGGGAGCAGCAAACCCCCCGGCCGTCAGCCCCAGAACCAGGACCAGACACAGCAGCAGAGCCCGTATCAGGTCCGTCCATAATTTACCGATCCGTTTCATCAACTGTCACCTCCCTATTCCTCCCGCACCACCAGGCTGCCGTCTTTTCCGCTGATCTGGAGGATCTTCCGATGATACCCCTTCCGGTCGTAATAGGACAGGCCGGTGGCCCGGGCCGTCCCTTCCAGATGTATGGGATAATTGTACCGGCTGCCCGGTTCCAGATTTCCCAATGGTTCATCCTTTTCCACCTGCCAGGTCACCTGACCGCTGTCACTGACCTCCGCCACCTGGAGAGTGAGCAGGTGCACATCCTCCAATCTCTCTCTGGGAGTCACCGCCAGCATGGGTTCGCCAAACTCACTGACCTGGGTCAGGGACAGCTCCACACTCCCTTTGCCCCGGCGGGCCAGGGACTGCCAGGACAGTTTTTCCACCTTGCCCATCAGGTTTGCCTGCAGTTGCTGGAACTGCCCCGGTGTCATGGCCTGTTTCTCCGACAGGGCTCTGTCCGGAATGCCAAGGGTGTTCCAGTACACTTCCTCTTTTTCCCTGACAGGATCCCAGTTGGTGAAATAACAGTTTTCGCACACCAGATTCCCGTCCCCGTCCAGATGGTACTCTCCCAGTATGGCAAGACCGATGCCCCCGGACCCCTGGTTCAGGAACCGTCCCTTTCCCAGGGGATACCAGGCGTTCCGGTACAGGCCGCTGAACACCCGGTGGAGCCGGCCGTCCCGGATGGTGAACAGATTGGTGATCCGGTCGTCCTGGCCCGTCAGCAGTTCCGGCTCCCCGTCCCCGTTGCAGTCCAACAGCTGATACTTCACCTGTTCCAGCCCCTGGGCCGGGGACAGTTCCCGGATCCCTTCCCAGACAGCCACCAGGTCCTCCCGGTCCTCTCCATAAGCGTCAGGGTCTCTGCCTCCCTGGATCATATCATACAGGGTGTCCAGTTCCCGGCCATAGATTCCTTCTCCGCCGGAAGCCCCGGCCAGGACCGGCAGGCCGGTGAGAAAAGCCATGAGGCACAGGCAGACCAGCGGTCTCCGGACATCCTTTCTTTTCATGGCTCCTCCTTTTCAGAACTTTCCGCCGCCGCCCCCATGATCCTCATCGGTACTGTCGGCCTTGGCGCTTTCGCGGCTCTTCTTCGGCTTGCGATGGACAGTCATGTACAGGTAGTTGTCCGCATTTTCTTCCAGCTGGAAGCTGTCCCGGTCCAGATAGACCCCGGCTTCCAGGGCCGGCATCACATTGTTCATCTGGCCGATGAGGATCCGGCGCACCAGGAACCCGATGCCCAGGGACACCGCAGCGGCAATGGCCAGGGCCAGAGGATTGAAGGCATTGGCAGGATCGTAGGGCTTCCCTTCTTTCTGGTAGTAGGCCAGCAGTTCATCCGCCCCTTTGGCATACTGGCCGAAGGCTTCCGGATAGTTGTTCTTTTTCAGGGCCGGCAGGAATTTTCCGCTGAGGGCCTTGATACCGGCTTTGTCGGTGATCATTTTCCGCATGCCGTTGTCGGTGGAAATGTACCAGTCCCGATCCTTCATGGACAGGAGCAGCACCATATTTCCCTTGAGCTTGCTGTCTTTGATCTTGTCCAGCATTACATTGGCGAACTCTCCGGGTTTCACGTTTCCGGTGCTTTTCACCGTGACCACCGCCAGCCGTACCTGATATTTCTGGCTCACCTGGTCCAGGGACTGCTGGAGGACTTTCTCTTCCTGGGGCCGCAGGAGATCAGCCTGATCCAGCACCAGGGCAGAGGCTGCCGATGCGGAAACGGCCATGCCCACCAGAAGCACCAGGAGTGCCAGGATGCGCAGTAACTTCTTCATGATGACCTCCTTACGTCAAGAACATCTTTGCCACAAAATACAGGGCCGGTGTGAGGATGGCCGCCACAGCCCCCATATACATCAGGGATTTCTGGTTGTCATAGGGCAGTGTCCCCACCATCTTCCCGGTCTGTCCATTCATCATAAAGGTGTAGGGTTTGTCCTGATACCGGGTGGTCAGGATCCACACCGGAGCCAGGGCATAGGCCACCTGGTCTTCATCCTTCCGGACCACGCTGTCCTTGAGGATGGTCCGGTCATAGCCCCTGGCCTTGACGGTTTCTTCCAGCACCCCTACGGCGGACCGTTCCACCCGTTCATCAGCCCGGGGCACGGAAGCTTCCGCATCCACATCGTATTTGTCCGCCAGGAAACCGGTGAGATAGGCCGGGCTGAAGGGCACCATCTGGGAATAATCGAAAGGTTCGATGCTTTCCATATAGGTATCGTCCATTTTGCTGGAGCCGTCCACCGGAATCTTATGGAAGCTCATCCGGCCACTGCGGATGCACTGGAACACCCGGGTTTCCGTAATGATCTCATCGCTGGTTTCCATTACATTGTCGTCTTCCCCCTGGAAGTCGGCACTGGCATGGATTTTGGAATCGAAGAGCCAGAAGGGCACGTACATGGGCTGGATGTCCTGGACCCGGTTGTTGGCCGTAAAGGCCGCCGGCAGCAGGCGCTTGCCCTTGTAGAATTCCTTCAGGGCCGCCACCGCATCGTCCTTGGTCTTGGTGAAGGGGATCACGTAATCCGGCTTCAGCATGCCGCTGAAACGGTTGGGCATCATGGTGGGATTCCCGCAGTAGCAGCATTCCGTGGCCAGGGTGTTTTCGTCACAGACGATTTCCGCACCGCAGGCGGAACAGGTGAAGGCTTTCAGGACGGAAGCTTCTTCCGTGCTCCATTCCTTGCCGGCCATCTCCGTATTCCAGCGTTCTTCCTTTGCTTCCTGGGCGGCTGCCGCCCGTTCCTGCTGCCGGGCAAAGAGGGCTTCCATCTGGGCCACGTCCAGTTTGGTATCGCAGTAGGGACAGACCACCTGGCTTGCCCCCGGCTGGAATTCCAGGGGCCCGCCGCAGTTGGGACACTTGTAGGCAACAGAGGTATCGGTCATTTTCACTCACCTCCTGTTTCAGCTCTTGTCGTTGTCGTCAAAGGGATCTCCGCACTGAGGGCAGAATTTGGGGGGATGATGGGGATCGGGGGGCTGCCAGCCGCATTTGTCACAGCGGTACAAAGGCGCATCCTCCGGTTTTTGGGCTCCGCAGTTCATGCAGAATTTCCCCTGGTTTACCGTGCCGCAGCCGGGACAGGTCCATCCCTGGGGCTGGGTTTCCGGTTTGGGAGCGCCACATTCCATACAGAACTTCCCGGTATTCCCTTTGTGGCCGCAGGCGCAGTCCCAGGTCCCTGCCGGTTCCGGCTTTTTGGCGCCGCAGGCCATGCAGAACTTCCCGGTATTGCCCTTCTGGCCGCAGCTGCAGTCCCAGCCATTGGGAGCCGCCGCTCCTGGGGCAAACCCACTGGGCTGACGTGGTGCTCCTGCCGGCGGTGGGGCCGGCTGCTGGGCCGCCGCCTGGCCTGCCAGGGCCTGGAACATGTTCGCCCCGGCATTCCCTGCCATATTCATGCCCATGAACCCGAAGGCGGCTCCGGCGTTCTGGTTTCCTGCCGCTATCCTCATGGAATCGGCGGTGGCATCCACCACGGCCCCCATGGCCATCCGGGGATCACTGCCCATGGTCATGCTCATCTGGACCTTCTGGATCTTTTCTTCATCCGCTTCATTGGCTTTGATATTGCTGATTCCGAAGGAAACGATTTCAATGCCCCGGAGATCCCGCCATTTTTTGCTCAGGACATCGTTGAGGGCTTCCGCCAGTTCAAAGGTATGGGCCATGATTTCCGTGTAGTCGATCCGCTGAGCGCTGAGCTGGGCAAAAGCCGGTGCCAGGGCCATGAGCAGTTCGCTTTTCATCTGGCTGTCCAGGGTTTCCCTGCGGTATTCGTCGAAATCGTTCCCGGCCACGTGGGTATAGAACAGGATGGGGTCCGTGATCCGGTAGCTGTATTCCCCGAAGCACCGGAGCCGGATGGTCAGCACCTGGCCAGTGGTATCATCCTTCACCTTGAAGGGGATTTCGCTGGGGGTCCCGTATTTGTTCCCGATCAGTTCCTTGGTATTGAAATAGTATACCCGCTGATCCTTACCGGTATCCCCGCCGAAGGTGAACCGTTTCCCCAGCTGTTTGAAAATGTCCTTCACATTGTCTTTCAGATCCCCGGTGAAGATGGAAGGTTCAGTGCTTTTGTCGTAGGTGTATTCCCCCGGTTCTGCACACAGATCCACCACCTTGCCGTTTTCCACGATCATCATGCACTGGCCGTTGTTCACAGCGATCCGGGATCCGTTGCTGATGATGTTGTCGTCGCCCTGGTTGGAGCTCCGGCTCCCGGTCCGTTTCTGGCCTTTCATCATCAGGATGTCCGGTGCCATCTGGCAGTAGAAAAACTCTTTCCATTGATCGGCCAGCACGCCGCCTACAGCGCCCATCCCTGCTTTGATCAGTCCCATAGTATACCTTCCTTTCTTCCAGGTCATATCTTGCCGTCTTGCTGATTGCCTGGGGGGGACACATGCTTCGCTGTCCGGACCTTCTGCTATGCCGGACAAAGCTGATGTCTGACATCTCAAGGCCCCTGGGCCGAGTCTGACTTCTTGTCAGGCTGCCGCCCCCCCTCTGCACTCTTCCCTCTTTTCTCCCCTACAGATCCATCCGGTACAGTTTGGCTTCGCCTTTCTCCCGGCTGATCCGGCGGTAGATCAGGATGGAATCGTTTTTCATGGGGGTGAGGATTTCCATGGTCAGTTTGGGTTCTGTCTTGAATTTCCCCAACAACTTTCCATCCTTCTTGCGGTAAATCCAGTAGATGCCGCCTTCTTGTCCCAGCACCACCCGGTGCTCGGTGACCGCATACCCACGGCCTTCTTTGGTAAGAGGTCCCTCAAAGGACTGGATCAGCTGTCCGTCCTGCAGACTGTACTGCCGGACCACATTTTGATTTTCACCCTTGTCGTTTTTCATATACCCCATCAGGTATAATCCGTCCTTGTCCGCCCATTGTTTCTTGATGTTCAGCCCAGCCTTCCTGATCGACTCTGCGGTAAGGAGTTCCTTCCCCTTGGTAAGGGTCCCTTTGTCCAGGGTCCCGGTCCAGTAGTCCCGTTTTTGGGTAAAGACCACATCCTTCCCCTGATCGATGGGAATCAGAGTCGTGCCGGTGAAATCGGTGGGCACCATGGTCTTTCCGTCGTAATAATGCCAATAGGAAGCTTCATTTTTCTTTTCACGACTTTGATAATCCCCTTGTTTGTGCCAGTCATAGACAGTTCCGTTGGATACCACCAGTTTGTCCCGCCAGTAGGCCCGTTCATCCAGCACCTTCAGGTCACTGAGCGTCTCATCCTTGAAACTGACAGACCGGAGTTTGGTCCGGTATGTTTCGTCCTTGGTGTCGAAGCCGAAGAAGTAAATCCGGTCCCCGTCCACCGCCAGGGTGTCCGTCCACAGGATCTGGTCCTTGAAGGTCAGCCCGGTATATTCATAGATGTTCACCGTCCGGCCGTCTACTTTAAAACTGGATGCCACCGGGGTGCTGATTTTCTTCCGCACCGGCAGGTCGGCGTTGGGGTCTTCAGGGGTTCCCCCGCCCCCTTTTCCCCCACCGCAGCCGGATGCCAGGACACACAGGGTCAATGCTCCCAACAGAATTTGTTTCCATGTCTTTCTCATCATGTGCTCCTTTCTCCAGATATCCGTTCGTCCTCTTTCTGCTTTTATTGTACAGAATTTTCAGAAGAAACGCACTGTACTAAAGTACAGGTTTTGGTAAAAAAGGGGGTGTGAAAAAATGCTTTTTCACACCCCGTCACTAGTCACTAGTCTCTAGTCACTAGCCGATGGAAGCCAGCTGACGCTAGCGAGATAAAGGCGCTGGGGATGATTTTTTCACAGCGCCTTATTTCCTGTCTATCCGGATCCTCCCCTGCCCTTCCGGCTTCCGATAGGCCTCGCTGACGCCCTGTTTCTGGACGTAATCAGCCAGGATGTCCACGTCGGACAGGCCCGGTTCCGCTACCAGGGTGGTGTCCCGGAACATGGTATAGCCGTTGCCCCCGTCGCTGAGGATGTAGCTGGTCCCGGCCACCAGATAGTCTTCCGCCGGATCCAGGGGTTTGCCGCCGATCATCACCTGGCGGACCCTCCGTTCCCCTTCCACCCGGGCGAAATTTCCCTGGTCATCCAGTTTCACCGGTGAGGGGATGGCCGGATCGTAGACAAAGGTCAGCCCGGATACCTGGAGGAACCCGCCGTTTTCTTCCGGCGCATGGGATACGCTCAGTTCCAGGGCATCCAGCAGCTGCTGGCCGGAAATACTCCGAAGCACCGCCTGGTTCCCAAAGGGGAACAGGGTCAGAAGGGTCTTCCGGGTCCAGGCGCCCCGGGGCAGACCGGACCGGAAGGAGCCCCCGTTGATCAGGGCCGCATCCGCCTTGAAACAGGTCCGGAAAGCATCTGCGGCAAAATCCCCCAGATTGGTTTCCTTCTGGCGCACGGCCCGCTGGCCCTCCAGGGAATCCACCAGTTCCACAGAGGATTCTCCCACCTTCTGGGACAGGGCCCGGTCCACTTTGGCCATTTCTTTCCGGACCAGTTTCTCCACCTGGGGATCCGGCTCCATCAGCTCCCGGACCAGTTCGCCCCGGATGGTACCGTCATCTTCGATGACCATACGCCCCAGGCTTTGGAGTTTGGTGCCGGTTTGGGCCACCGGGATCATTTTCCCGTTCCGGTCCGGATAGAACACTTCGTACTGTTCGTGAGAATGGCCGTCGATGAGCCCGTCCACGCCGGTTACATGGGCCAGGAGTGCCCGGCTGCTCCATACGGGGATGGAACCGTCACTGCCCAGATGCGCCACCAGGATCACCGTATCCGCCCCTTGTTCCCGTGCTTCCTCCACCGTATCCTGGACCTGTCTGTAAAGCTTCACCCCTGCTTTGTCCTCACAGAATCCATAGATAAAATGGCCTTTTTCGTCCTGGAAGAACCGGGGCGTGGACGACACCAGGGTACCGGGGGTGGTGACCCCGATAAGCGCCACCTTCCGTTCTTTGAAGGGAAAGATCCGGTAGGGGGCCAGGACGGGTTTCCCGGTATCCAGCCGGACGAAGTTGCAGCTGGTGTACCCGCAGTCCAGTTTTTTGGCCAGGGACAGGAAGTTGTCCATGCCGTAATCGAATTCATGGTTGCCGGGAATGGCAAAATCATAGCCCGCCCCATTCAGGATCCGGACCATGGCCCGTCCGTCGGTGAGTTTCCCCAGGGGTTCCCCCTGGATGGCATCTCCGGCGTCCAGGAGCAGGGTCTGGGGATTCAGGGCTTTCTGTTTCTTTTTATAAGCCGCCACCCGGGCCAGGGTCAGGTTCCTGTCCACCCCGCAATGGATGTCGTTGGTGTGGAGTATCACCACCTGGGCCCAGGCCTGGAGAGGCAGCAGAAGGGCAAAGAGGGCGGCAGAAGCGCCGGCCCGCAGGAATTTCTTGCGGTTGAGCATGGTTTTCTCCTCTCTTTTTTACAGCCGGTCAAAGACTTTTTCCACCATGGGCCACAGCCGGTCCTGATCCACGGCAAAGACGATCCGGGCCTTCTGGGTACCTTCCGGTCCAAAGCCCCGGTAAGCCAGCGTATCTCCATAGCCCGGTCCGTACTGGTCATTCACATCCACCGGCAGGGTTTCTTCCCGGGTGATCACCAGGGGATCGATGACCACGGCAGCGGCCAGCACATCCCAGATATAGCTGGAAAAGCCCGGATCCTGCTGGAACAGAGGCCCTGCCCAGTAATCCTTCCACATGGCACGGGCCCAGGGCTGGGTGATTTTCCCCGTAAGCACCTGATATTCCTGCCGGCTCAGTTTGGCCGTATTGCATACATCCAGCGGCAGGAACACCTGTTCCGTCCAGGGTGCCCGGTACACTTTCCGGGCCGATTCCGGATCGATCCATACATTGAATTCTCCGTGGGGCATCACATTGCCTTCCACCATGAAGGCTCCGGCCATGTACACCACCCGTTTCACCTTTCCGGCAATGGACGGATCCCGGTCCAGGGCTGCCGCCAGGTTGGCTCCACTTCCAATGGCCACCAGGGTCACCTCTCCAGGATTCTTCCGGATGGTCCGGACAATGAAATCGGCTGCCGCCTCCTTCCGGGGCTGCAGTTCCGGTTCCCGGTGGTACCGTTCCCGGTATACCTGCTGCCAGGAAGCCGGACGGGGATAGCCGGCGGCTCCTTTATGGCTGTCGAAATTCTGTCCGTACAGGCGTTTTTCTTCCGCCATATGGGCAAACCGGTCTTTCCGGGTGGGTTCATTCACCCCCATAAACACCGGGATATCCTTCCGTCCCATCCCTTCCAACTGACGGATGGCCGCTGCGGTCCCGGTTTCCACCCAGGTGTTCCCAAAGACGATGGTCACCCCTTCCAACTGGATGTTGGGGGCCTGGGCCAGCATCATCATGGCCACCCCGTCATCCAGCAGTTCCACCATATCCGTATCCAGGATCACCTTTTCCTTCTCAGCCGCCAGCCCCCGCCCCAAAGGGGCCAGGACCGCAAGCGCCAGGATCCCCACAATACGAAAGAATTTTCTGAAATCATTCTGTATCTTCATTGTCTTCACCTCCTGTCTCCAGTATACCGGAAGCAGGAGATTTCCGCACTGTACTAAAGTACAGGGTTGAGAAAAATGGAGGGGTTTTGCACAAAAAGTACAACACCCCTCCATTTTGTCAGCTGTCAACGGTCAGCAGCCGATAGAAATCAATTTTCAAATTGATTTTTAAACAGCATAAACCGTAGGGGGCGCAGGCCCGGCGCCCCGCAGAACACATGGTCAACTTCTGATTTGGCGGGCAGCCGGGCCTGCTGCCCCTACAGGTACGATTTATCCAATTGTTGCCCTTGTTCAAAGCC
>OMUE01000139.1 GCA_900314165.1 uncultured Acidaminococcus sp. | reverse complement strand
CGCCGTTTTCCGCAGAAGCCCCTCACAGAGATTTTGACCGCCCCTGGGGTTCAGCGGTCGCCGCGCTCTTTGTGTATTTTCTCGTGACAGGAACGGCACAGGCTCATAAGGTTCGACTCCTCGTGCGTTCCGCCTTCCGACAGCGGCACGATGTGGTGGACTTCCTCGACCGCAACGTACCGACCTTCCTTCATGCACATCTCACAGAGAGGATGCTTGTTTGCGTACCGGTGACGGATGCGTGTCCAGGCTCTGCCGTAACGTTTGCCGGGAGAATACCCACGCTGGAACTTCTCGTAGTGCTGCTCCATCTGCTTTGCGTGTTCCTCACAGTAAACGCCGTCCGTAAGGTTCGGACAGCCAGGAAAGCGGCACGGTCTTTTTGGTTTTCTTGGCATAGTTGCCGCCTCCTTCCGTGCATAAGAAAAGCCCCGGAAGGATCGCTCCTCCGAGGCTCGTCTTATTCTACTTTGCTATTGTAATCATACCATAGGTCAAGTGTGCCATACTGTGCCAAACCGTGCCAACTTTCAATCCGGGACAGAAAAATTCTGGAGAGCCGACCCGTGTATGCGATGTACCGTGCGGAGCGATACGTTCAGCATCCGGGAAATCTCCTCCCAGGTACAGTCGTCAAGATAGCGGTAACGTAGTACCAGCTGTTCATCACGGTTTTCAAGCATATCGATCGCCGTGTTGATCTCTTCCTTGAGCCGTACAAGGTACGCCACTTTTTCCTCCACGCTCCGCTGAATCTCGTCTATCTTTTCAAGACACCTGACGAAGGGAGCTTCTGTCGGACGGTTGGGACTGTGTGGCATTCCATCAAATCTCGTGCCTGAGACGCTGCTCGATAAATCCCTCCAATAGTCGATCTCATGCAGGCGGCAGTTGATGAGTGCGTCCAGGTGCCGCGCCTGGTTCAGATATTCTTTTGCGGTCATGCGTCCACCTCCATTTGCAGGGAGCGGATCAGCATCTCGCCGTCAACACTTGTTAATACTGAGAACCAGTCAGAACGGAAAAACCTCTCGATTTCATCTTTGTCCGCCATTGCCGTCCTGTTCCTTGGATTCGCCTTGAGACTCTTCAGAGCCATGCGGTAATCCTTCACAGCCTGCAGGATGATTGCGTTCGCCAGATTCTCGTAATTTGTGATGTCGCTCATATGCTTTTGCCTCCCTCTGTCGGAAATAGGCATCGTTGCAATGGAGCGATGTATCTTTGTATCAGTGCAGAGAGCCGTTTACCACGGTTCGCACCTCGTCCACCGAGCGTACCACCAGGGCAGTGCCGCCGGACGCGAGGATTTTTCGGATTGTCGCTTCCTGGAGCTTCGTAGGTTTGCCACTGTCGGTCTTGACCTCGAATCCGAAGAAGTGTCCGCCAATGCAGGCAATGATATCGGGAATGCCCGCCGTCCCGTACATACCGCCATGTTCTTTCCAACAGAAGCACCCCGGCACGGTCTTAAGGTACTTCATGATCGCTTTTACAATGTCCGCTTCTTTCATCTGTTCCTAAAACCTCCGTATTTTCAACGCTTGGAACACGAGGAACACGAGAAATCCCATTTTCATATATTTTTTGTGGCGAAAAATCAAGGTATATAAAAAATGTGTTTTATATATGGGGAGATAGGATTTTGGTGTTCCAACGTGTTCTCGTGTTCCGAAGATACTCGTGGAAAGGCCGCCGGGATTCATCATCCCAGCACCTCTCCGAGCCTTATCCCCATTAAAATGCGCCTTTTCGCCATGCGGTCGATGTCCCTGGTCACATCGGGGAACGCCGCCGTGATCTGCTGCACGAAGTTCTTCTGCGAGTACGGCTTCAGACCGCATTCCTCGCAGTACCCCTTATATGCGTTGAACAGTTCCGTGGACCCGGCGCTATACTCCGCATCCAGTTCACAATAGTCCTTCACGAACGACAGCACGGAATCCGACTCCTCGCGGTACTGCTGAAGCTCGTCCGCATTGACCTGCGTCTCGGAGAACACATAGTGATTGTTCATCAGTCTGCGCAGCCCTTCCAAAGCGAACAGGAAAATGCCATCCGCCTCCATTCGGAACTTCTCCAAAAGTTCGGGATCGCGCTTGTCCTGCGGCACAGTATGATTGAACCGTATGATGATGAGCCTGCGGTAAAAGCCCTCCGACTTATCGCCGTAGTTCTTCGGTATGCTGTTGCAGGAGAACAGGAGCCTTGCGCTCGACTGGAACGAGAACGGATTCTTGTTCTTTTTCTCCACGGTCAGATAGTCCTCGCCGACAAGAGCCTTGAAGATGCCGTTATCGTCAATGTTCTTCGTAGGCAGGTCGGCAAAGATGTTAGCCAGCTTGCCGAAAAGCTCCGCCGTCTTGAAACGCTCGTTCAGAGCCTGCCAGGATACATTTGACACGTTCTGCTTGCCGAGCAGCACATCGTTCAATACCCGGAGTAGCACCGACTTTCCGGCTGACGCCACGCCCACAATGACAAAGCACTTCTGCGCTGAGTTGACCGGGATGAGGAAGTATCCGAGCATTTCCTGTATCAGGGCGACCTGTTCCATATCGCCGCCCATCGACTCCGCAAGGAACTTCTTAAACAGCGGGCAGTCCGCTTTTTTGTCATAGGTCACGTTCAGCTGCACCGTAGAGTAATAATCCGGCGTGTGTTCTGTCAGCGTATCCTCCAGCACGTTGTATAAGCCGTTACGGACATTGATGATGTAGGGATTTGCGTTCAGTTCGCGGATGTCCCTCTGCACCAGGAGACGCCACTGTTTCTCCGCATCAATGATCTGCGACATCTTCGTCTCACGGATCAGCATCTTCTCCTGCACGAGCCGCTGCGCTTCCATCTCGGACATCTCGACATACACGCCGCCGCGATAGCTGAAGTGCTGCTCCGCCGCATAGAACACCTGCTGCCCATCGGACATATCCTTTGCAAGCACACCGGGCAGGAAACGCAGACCCTTGTCGGTCGGCTCGTACCAGTCGGGGATCGCCGTACCCGCCTTGGCTCTCTTTGCGTTCTTACTTGCCTGGTACGCTTTGCTGGCGTCCTTGAATACCATGTTCAGCGATTTCAGGAACGACGCCTTCAGCTTGAAATGGTCGCGGATTTCGGAATTGATGATAACGTCCGCTGTCACCACGTCCTGGTTATACAGATAATCCGACACGAACTGTTTCGCCGCCTGCAGGTCTTTTATCGCTTCTCCAGTCACGGGGATGCCGTGCAGGATGTCAAGAAGATCGTCAGCGGACAACGGCTGATAGCACCACGCCGCAGGGGACTTCACCGGGCATTCGCCGGCTGCGAATTTCGGACACTTGAAGCCCTTTTCGCAGATAGTCTTGCAGGTGATGGGATTCGTTCCGCTCTCCAGGAAGTGATTGATCTTTTTCTGTGTGTTGCCCTCGCTATAACCAGGATACGGAGCGGACAGGTCGTGGATCATCTTCGTGCCTCCCTCAAAGGGAGCGAGGTTCGTGATCATGGCGTACCAGTCATGCTCCGACAAGGACGCGGCGTCGTCGCGGCAATGCTGCATGAAAACACACGAGCGCATGACCTGGTCGATGCCCTTTTCCGTGCCGCTCTTGCGCTCCACGGGTACAAGGTCCACCTCCGGCAGCACATCCGACAGCTGATCCTGCGTGTATTTGCGTTCGGGATGGAAGCTGACGCAGGTCACCTCCACGGGAGTATCCTTCTTGCAGTGCATGAAACCGGGAAGACGCATGACCCTCGACTCGTTCACGCATACCGGATCGCCGTCAAAGTGCTTTACAAGCTGCGTCTGTATCGTGCGGAAACGCTCCACCTTGGCAGTTGAATCCATGAACCAGTAGACATGGTAGGATTTCTGCGTTTTCATGATCATGGACGGAGGGAGCGGGAACGCATCGATCTTTTTCTGCTGATCTTCAAAGCTGTCGTTGTCCATCTCCACGAACTGCGCGTTAATCCTCGTAATGGAATCATCGTCCTGGCCGCCGTAGTTGACCACGAAGAAGATGCCGCGGTTCATGGCGTTGTGGTTCTTGAGCGTCTCCTCGATGCTCTTGTACTTCCCGCATTCGCAGGACAGCTTCGACCCCTGGAACACGCCGCCCTTCTTATCGTCAAAGACGCGGAAGCAGACGGTATCGGTCGGATTAAAGAGAGAACCGAGTACATCGGTCACCGTTACATTCATGCGCCCACCTCCTCAAAATATCTGATCTGTTTCTTCAGCCGCTTTGCCTCCTCGATCTCCTGTGCGACACCCGGCGATACGCTGCCGAACACCCACACCTCATCGCACATTCGAAGGAGCGCAAGCCCGAACAGCAGCCCAAGGCCCCGCTCGTTGGGATCGTTATCGTTAAGTATCTGCGGATACAGAAGATGACTCGCCACCGGCATATAGCCCTCGTCTATCACACGACGGCAGTATGTGATCGCCGCCGTGACATTCGCATCCACATCGCCCGCATATTTGGAAGCCACATAGATCTTCCTGCGGTTCTTGTCGGCATAGCGTTTTTTCTGCTTCTGCCGGTATTCCTTCATTATCTGGCTCATCGCCGACCCTGCGGTCGGATCGGCGTAGCCCTCGCTGTTTTTGTACATAGTCAGTCCTCCAGTTCTTCCATCATTCCAAAGGTCGGTCCGGCAGATGCCTCCGCAATCAGCGGAAGGTCAAACTCCGGGAAGGGCTTCTCTTCCATGCAAGCACGGATAAAAGCCACCGCCTCCGACAGCCTGTCCTCCGGGATAATGAAAGTCAGTTCATCGTGTATCTGAAGGATGGGCTTGAGCCATTCACGCTCCGGCAGTCCGGCAAGTATCCTCGTAATGGCAAGTTTCAGAATGTCCGCAGCCGTTCCCTGGATAGGCGTGTTCAGCGAACACCTCTCCGCAAATGACTTCTGGCCCCAATTGTCCGAGGCGATTCCGGGAAGGTACCTGCGCCGTCCGAGCCAGGTTTCCGAGTACATACGCCTTGCGGCTTCTGCCTTCGTCTCTTCCTGCCACGCGGTCAGCCCCTTGTATCCGTGCTTGAGGTTGAAAAGTATCTCCTCACACTCACTCACGGATTTTTCAACCCCCGCCTTGAATTTCAGTGTTTTCTGGAGTCCACGCGGGAACAGCCCATAAAAAGTGCCAAAGTTCACATTTTTGGCAATCGTCCTGTGTTCCTTGTAATTTTCCGAATGCTTGTCCTGGGCTTCCTCATAGCTCACGCCGAAAATGACGCTGGTCGTGGCGGCGTGAATATCGCCGTTTTTGCGGTATGTATCCATCATCACTTCATCGCGGCAGTAGAACGCGCCCACGCGCAGTTCTATCTGCGAAAAATCAAGCGACAGGATAAGGCATCCCTCCGGCGCTTTTATAAAATTGCGGACGCCGATGGGATCATTGGTTTTCCTGGGCATATTCTGTGCGTTCGGATTACGGCAGTTCATCCTGCCCGTATCCGTGGATAGAGCAAACAGTTCCGGATGGATGCAGCCCGTCACGGGATTGAGGTATTTCAAGTACCCGTCGATATAGGTGGACTTGATCTTGCCCCACTTGCGGTACTCCTGCACCAGCGTGAATAGCCCCGACAGTTCGGGACGGTTCGCATCGCACCACTCCTTGAGGAGCGTCATGGTCATATCGTCCGCAGCCTCGCGGTTCGTTTCCGTGGTCTTTAAGATAGGCAGCCCCAGGTCTTTATACAGATAGTTCTTGAACGCCTGCGTGGAGCAGTTCGCGCCGATGTTCACATCTCCGATGATGAATCCGATCTCCTTGCGGATACGCTCCATCTCGGCCTCGGCTTCTGACTTTCGCTCCTGCATAAGCGGGAGGTTGACCGGGATACCATTCGTTTTCATGATGCCAAGGTACACGGCGGTCGGACTTTCAATCTCCTCCACGATGTACCTGTGCTTCGGGAGGTAGCGGTCGAACCAGTCGTTGAACTTGTGATAGAGCCGCAGGGCAAAGTCCGAGTCGGCAGAGCCATAGCGGACGGTTTCTGCATCCTG
>OMUE01000122.1 GCA_900314165.1 uncultured Acidaminococcus sp. | reverse complement strand
TCAGGGCCATGGACAGGGCCAGGGTATCGGACTTGGCTACGGCCCGCATGACCAGGGGCTTTACAACCGCCAGATACGCATACAGCCGCTTGAAAGCGTTGCCTCGGTTGGAATAGCCCCGGCAGGATTGGGCGTCCAGCGTCACCGCGGAGTCCGCCAGGAAATCCGGCACAAAGCGCAGGGCCGTGGTCAGCATGAAAGCATACTGATAAGGCATATGGAATTTTTCTACGAGAGCCTGGGCGATGTCCTGGATCTTCGTGGACGCCAGCAGGCACAGGAACGCCGTGGTCATGACGAACATGCGCAGGCCCCCGGTCAGGGCGATGTACAGGGAGGAGCCGAATAACAGCTGCAGCACCACCATCATAGCGGTGAACACCGTCAGGGTACCAATAGCCGCCATGGTCATCCGGTCCCGCTTGATGTACAGCAGGATGACCAGTTCCAGAGCCAGCATGGTAGCAACAGCGTACACGGGCAGCAAAAATACCCAGGCCGAAATGGCCAGCACCAGGACCATCCGGGTAAAGGCTGTGGTCTTCATCATGCCTGACCACCTTCTTTCATCGTTAATGCATTGCACAATTCTTCGGGAGATTCCGCCTGGACCCCGAACAAAGCACTCATCCGGGCCAGCACGGGCTGCTTCAGGCCCCATTCTTCAATAGGCCGTTTGCCGTCAAACAAATCCGCCGTGGCTCCGTCGTACACCAACTGGCCGTCGTGGAGCACCAAAGCGTGTTTCGTGTACTTCCGGGCAATCTCCATATCGTGGGTAATGAGGATCAGCGTAATATGCTTTTCTGCCTGGAGTTTTGCCAGGTAGTTCATCATGTGGCGCTTTTCCTGTTCGTCCTGGCCGTTGGTGATTTCGTCCAGGATCAACGTCCGAGGCTGCAGGGCCAAAGCCGCTGCCACCCCCAGCCGCCGTTTCTGGCCGAAGGACAGGCCCCGGGGATATTTATCCATGTATTCCGTCAGGCCCATGGCTGCCACAGCCTCCTGGACCTGCTTCACTAAGGTGTTTTTCGGCAGCTTCCGGTTTTGCAAGCCGTAAGCCACTTCTTCAAAGACCGTATCGCCTAATAGTTGCAGGTCCGGGTTCTGGAACACGTAGCCTACTTTGTCCGCCAGATCCGCCGGTTCATAGCTGACGATGTCCACGCCGTCCACCAGCACCTGGCCGCTGCGGGGATGGTCCAGAGCCATGAACAGCCGGCTCAGGGTGGTCTTGCCGCTGCCGTTGTGACCCAGCAGTGCTACGGCTTCCCCGTCTTCAATCTTACACGTAATATCCTGCAGCACAGGAATGCCGCGGCGGTACGCAAAGTTCACTGCATTTGCTTCAATCATTTTCCGCTGCCTCCCTGGAATTTCTCCTGTAATTCTTGTTCTGCTTCCTGCTCACTGCGCCAATTGCCCAGCTTCACGCCGAACTTCTTTTCCAGGCCGAACTTGATCTGCCACAGTTCCGGCAGGTTTTCCCGCAGTTCCGGCCTGTCGTAGGCTGCCTGAGCCGCCGTCTCAAAGGGTCCCTGGACTGCCGCTTCTCCTTCGTGGATGAGCACCAGGTCCGTCATGTAGGGCAGCAGGTAGTTCAGGTCGTGTTCCACGACAACGACCGTCATATTGTGCTGCTTGTAGATCTTGTACAACAGGGCGTACAGGCTCCGGGCCCCGTCAGGATCCAGAGCAGACACCGGTTCGTCCAGGATCAGGATTTCCGGCCGGCAGGCCAGTACGGAAGCCAGCAGCAGCCGCTGCCGCTGCCCACCGGACAATTCGTCCAGTTGATAGCTTTCCCGGCCCGGCAGGCCCACGTCCACCAGGGCCTCGCTGACTCGTTTGTCCACTTCGTCAGGAGGATAGCCGTGGTTCAGCAGGCCGAAGGCGATTTCTTCCCCGGCCGTCAGGGACACCATCTGGCTTTCGTAGTCGTCCATCATGAAGCCCACCCGCATGGCCAGCTCGGAAATCTCTTTGCCCTGGATATTCTCACCTAGAACCTCGATGCTGCCGTGGTAGCGGCCTCCGTAATAGTAAGGTACGATGCCCGTCATGGCCTTGCACAACGTGGTTTTGCCGGCGCCGCTGGGCCCCGCGATAGCCGTAAAACTGCCCCGGGGAATGTCCAGGTTGATGTCCTTCAGCACCAGATCGCTATTCAGATAGCTATAGTAAAAATCTTTAATGGCAATGACCGTCTCACTCATGGTGTTTTCCCTCCGTTGTGTAGAAAATCTTCTTCACGGGATAATACAACACCTGAGTCACGACCCCGTTCAGCACCCCGATGATGAGCACAACGGGCAGCATGGCATGGGTCCACACGGACAGGGGCAGGCCCAGCACCAGCTTCAGAATGAACGTGAAAACACCGCCGCTGACGCTGGTAGCGCAGAAGCCTACAATGAAGGGCTTCACCTTGAAGTTGCGCAGATGCAGCAGGCCCAGCAACTGGACTACCAGGTAGGCCATGGTCGCTCCAAACACTTCGCTGGCCACGTTGCCCAGGGGGAACGCGGACTTGGAAGAGGGAATCAGGGTAATGCCCGCCACGAAGCCGATGCCCAGAGCCCGGGTGTACTTTGGCTCTATAAGGGTAATGATGATGGAATACATGGCGATGGTCCAGTTAGGCGTTACGCCCCCCACGTTGGGACTGATGGTATGCAGGATGACGCCGATAGCCAGAAGCAGGGCCG
>OMUE01000190.1 GCA_900314165.1 uncultured Acidaminococcus sp. | reverse complement strand
TTCAGTTCTTCAGAAGCATCAGCTTCAGCAGCCTTCATTTCGTCAACCAGACGATCGCGGACAGCCTTAACGCCCAGGAACATACCTAAGCCGTATTCAGCGTTGTCTTCGAACAGGGAGTTAGCCCAAGCAGGACCATGGCCCTTGTGGTTGGTGGTGTAAGGCATGGAAGGAGCAGCAGCAGCCCAAATGGAGGAGCAGCCGGTAGCGTTAGCAATCATCATGCGATCGCCAAACAGCTGGGTAACCAGTTTAGCATACGGAGTTTCGCCGCAGCCAGCGCAGGCACCGGAGAATTCCAGCAGGGGTTGTTCGAACTGAGAACCCTTGACAGTAGCAGTGCTCATGGGGTTAGCCTTAGGAGCAACTTTCTTGGTCATGTAATCCCAGATCGGAGCTTTGCCTTCCTGAGTAGCAAACGGTTTCAGAGCCAGAGCTTTGTTGCCTTTGAAGCCAGGGCAAGCATCTACGCAGTTGGAGCAGCCTTGGCAGTCCATCGGGCTGACGGTGATGCAGAAGTTCAGGCCTTTAGCGCCCAGAGCGGGTTTCGTCTTAACGCCTTCAGGAGCGTTAGCAACTTCTTCGTCAGTCAGCAGGAACGGACGGATAGCTGCGTGCGGGCACATAATAGCGCACTGGTTGCACTGGATGCAGTTTTCAATGTTCCATTCAGGAACGTTGATAGCGATACCGCGTTTTTCATAAGCAGCAGTACCGGAGGGGAACGTACCATCGGCCTGGTTCATCAGAGCGCTGACAGGCAGGGTGTCGCCTTCCTGTTGGTTCATCGGAATCATGATGTTGTCGATGAAGTCGTTGCCGGTCTTCGGATACAGGTCAACAGGAGTAGCATCCTTCCAGGAAGCAGGAACATCAACTTTAACGATGGCATTGACGCCTTGGTCAACGGCAGCGTTGTTCATGTCTACAACCTTCTGGCCTTTCTTGCCATAGGAAGTCACGATGGAGTCCTTCAGGTACTTCACAGCGTCATCCACAGGGATTACGCCGGTCAGTTTGAAGAAAGCAGCCTGCATGATCATGTTGATACGGCCGCCCAGACCGATTTCAGAAGCGATCTTTACAGCGTCGATGGTGTAGAATTGGATATCGTTGTCAGCGATGTATTTCTTCAGCTGGCCAGGCAGTTCCTTATCCAGTTCTTCAGTGTTCCAAGCGCAGTTCAGCAGCAGTACGCCGCCTTTCTTCAGGCCGGAAGCTACGTTGTAACGATGTACATAAGAAGGATTGTGTACAGCTACGTAGTCAGCGAAGTTGATCAGGAACGGCATATGGATCGGAGTAGGCCCGAAACGCAGGTGGGATACGGTGATACCGCCGGACTTCTTGGAGTCGTAAGCGAAGTAGCCCTGAGCATACAGGTCGGTCTTATCGCCGATGATCTTGATAGCGCTCTTGTTGGCACCTACGGTACCATCGGAACCCAGGCCCCAGAACTTGCAGGAGATGGTGCCTTTAGGAGTGATATCCAGAGTCTTTTCTTTCGGCAGGGAGGTGTTGGTCACATCATCCACAATGCCTACAGTGAAGTGATCTTTCGGTTCAGCAGCTTTCAGGTTGTCGAACACAGCCAGAGCATCGCCAGGATAAAATTCTTTGGAGCCCATACCATAACGGCCGCCAACAATCAGAGGACGGTTAGCTGCGGTGTAGTACAGATCCCGAACATCCAGGTACAGAGGTTCGCCGTTGGAGCCGGCTTCCTTCGTACGATCCAGGACAGCAATGCGTTTTACGGTCTTAGGCATTACATCGAAGAAGTATTTAGCGGAGAACGGACGATACAGATGTACGGTCAGAACGCCGACTTTTTCACCCTGAGCATTCAGGATCTTAACAACTTCTTCCACAGTCTGAGCGCCACTGCCCATGATAACTACAACGTTTTCTGCATCGGGAGCACCGGTGTAGTTGAACGGTTTGTAGTCACGGCCGGTCAGCTTGCTGATCTTTTCCATGTAGTCAGCAACGATATCGGGCAGAGCTTCATAGTATTTGTTTACAGCTTCGCGGGTCTGGAAGTAGATATCCGGGTTTTGGTTCGTACCGCGGATAACAGGATGATCCGGGTTCAGAGCGTGATCGCGGAATTTCTTCAGTTCGTCGTAGTCAACCAGTTTAGCCAGTTCATCGTAGTCCAGCAGTTCAACTTTTTGGATTTCGTGAGAAGTACGGAAACCATCAAAGAAGTTTACAAAAGGTACATGGCCTTTGATTGCGGACAGGTGAGCAACAGCAGTCAGGTCCAT
>OMUE01000113.1 GCA_900314165.1 uncultured Acidaminococcus sp. | reverse complement strand
CCAGGCAGGATGTAATAGATCTTCTAAATGTAAGTCCTAATATAGCATATCGTATCCTTCAGAAACTTTGTAAGCAGGGAACCATTGAACTTTTAGGCCGTGGTCGGGGAGCAAAATATAAATATCTTGGTTAAAATGACTTGTTGTTTGCGCGGTATTTTCAACAAGATTGAACAATCTTGTTGATCACCTACGGTATAGAACAGAAAAATATTTATGGCCTTTCTGTACTGGTGGAGAAATAAGATGTACCATACTGATATCCAGAACCTGACAGAGCTTTTCCAGTACAGTCATAGACGGATAAAGTTTGAGGCGCCCTGTTTCAATAAGGGACACGTAGCGGACGCTGATTTCGGACTTTTCGGCCAGCTGGATCTGTGTAAGATTATGCAGCTTTCTGTAATAAGCTACATGCATTCCCAGAGTTCTTGCATTTAAATTTTCCATCGTTCACTCCTTTATTCTTGCGGTAATGAACAAAGATAATATAAGCAAAGTATGATTGAGAGCGATCTTCCGTTTGTACGGATATTTTCGATGAAATCGAAAAGATTGCCCGGGCGGTGTTGGTTTATTCTCCAACATATTCCTGATCCAGAGACCATTTTCTTGGATTATTCTGGATATATTCTATAATCTTTAACCGTTCGTCTTCGGTACGAACGACGTGATCATAATATCCTCTCTGCCATAAAGCAATATCGCAATCTTTGGAACATTGGCCTTTGAATTGTGAGATAAGTTGAGATAGAGAAATGATTTTTCCTCTTGCTGTTCTGACTCTTGATATAAGAAGATGAATATGATTAGGCATTACGACAGAATGGGTTATTTGAACACCTGGATATTTATTGATTAGTTGGTTTATATTGTCAGAGACAATTTGCCCATAAGGAGATAATTCTAAAGAATCGTTATGGATTACACCGAAGAGTGGACGACGGTATTGCGTGCAGATTGTGATAAAGACAGCGTTGTTTTGCTCGTAGATTTCAGAAGATAAATGGATGTGTTTGCGTAGACGAGGGTTGGAGTACATGATTACAAGATTCCTTTCTGGAGTTAAATAGTGAAAAGGTGTGATGGATTGTTTGTTGACAATGAAAAATATAGAGTTTTAGCTAAGGCGGCGCAGGCGACATTTTGCTACGCAAAAGTCTGGCACCGCCACTACAAGTAATTATAAAATATTCTGTAGTGGCCGTCCAAGATTTTTCGGCTTTGCCGAAAATATCGCCCGGGCGGCCTTGGAATTTCCGCTTTTCTTTGATTGATATAGCAGAAAATTTTTTAGTTTAAAAGGAAATGGTAGAAAAACTTCTTTTTTGCCCATTCCTTATAAAACCTGCCGAAATATTGCTAGCCTCAGCACGGCACCTTGAAAAGGTCCTTCAGTACATGAAAATGTTATAGCAGCACGAAAGTTTGCATCTTGTTCCTAATGCGTATATAATAGTGATAAACAGAATAGAGGAGCCAGGCGGCACTAGGTGCCGTAGGGCAGGGGAGCTTGCGGGCTAGGTCCATACAGGCTGAGAGGAAGGTGAAACCTTCGACCCATAACCTGATTTGGATAATGCCAACGTAGGTGTGCAAGGCTTAACTGTAGGAATACAAGAGAAGTTACCCATTCAGGTGGCTTCTCTTTTTTGTTATATTTTGCCAAAGGGGAGGCGGAATCATGATTGTCAACGGTGAGCAGGAAGCGGCGGAAGGCAAAACCATCGCCCAGGTGCTGGCGGAAAAGCATATCGACCTGACAAACGTAGCCGTAGAGCGCAACGGGAACATTGTGCCGAAAAAACTGTACGGCAGCGTGGTGCTGACGGCAGCGGACAGATTGGAAATCGTGAGCTTTGTAGGAGGGGGCTGAACATGCTGACAAAAGAGGAGTGGCTGCAGGCCCTGGCGGACCGGGAAGGCTGGGCGCGGCTCCGGAAATTCCAGCAGGGCAGCGTGCTGATCTGCGGTCTGGGAGGCTTGGGTTCCCGGGTGGCAGAGCTATTGACCCGGGCGGGCGTGGGCCATTTGCGACTGGTGGATTTTGACGTACTGGAAGCCACGAACCTGAACCGGCAGCTGTACGGTATGGAGCAGCTGGGACAGTATAAGGCCGTAGCCCTGGAGAAAAATCTCCGCTGGATTACGCCCTATGTGAACTTGGAGGTCCGGGTGGACAAAGTAACAGAGGATAATTTGCCGAATCTGGTCCGGGACATGGATGTGGTGGTGGAGGCCTTTGACAATCCGGCAGCTAAAGCCCTGCTAGTGAATTTTATCCGGGAACAGTATCCGGCGCTGCCCCTGGTAGCGGCCTCCGGTATGGCGGGCTTCGGCTCCGGCAACGACGTACAGGTCCGGCAGCTGTCAGAAAATTTTTACTTGTGCGGGGATCGGATCACGGGCCTGGACAAAGGCGACGGCCTGTATGGCGCCCGGGTGGCATTATGCGCATCCCAGCAGGCATTGGTGGTGCTGCAGATTTTAGTGGGAAAATAGACGTTGAACATTAGCCGGTAGTGTGCGCTGCACGCCCCCACCACCGGCTACCGCCGGTTCCCCGCCCCCAAAGGGGGCCGGATTCAGAATGCAGGCCGTGCAGAGCTCAGTCCGCCCTCGCTCGGTGCGGGGGCGGGGGACCATCCGTAGGATGGTGGTGGGGGTGTCCGTGCAGAGCACCACCATCTCATCCAAGTTATTCACAAAGGAGACTATTATGAACGATACTTTTACTTTAGGCGATAAAACCTTTCATTCCCGGTTCATCCTGGGATCCGGGAAATATTCTCTGCCGCTGATCAAGACGGCGATCGAAGACGCCGGGGCGGAGATCATTACCCTGGCCGTGCGCAGGACCAATACGGCGGGGCAGGATAATATCCTGAACTACATCCCGAAAAACGTGACCCTCCTGCCCAATACCTCCGGGGCCCGGAACGCCCAGGAAGCGGTGCGCATTGCCAGACTGGCCCGGGAACTGGGCTGCGGCAATTTCGTGAAGATCGAAATCATGCGGGATACCCGTTACCTGCTGCCGGACAACGAGGAGACTGTCAAAGCCACGGAAATCCTGGCCAAAGAGGGCTTTGTAGTACTGCCCTACATGTTCCCGGACCTGAATGCAGCCCGGGACCTGGTGAATGCCGGGGCCGCCGCCGTCATGCCTTTGGCAGCGCCCATCGGTTCTAACAAGGGCCTGGCCGCCAAAGAATTTATCCAGATCCTCATCGACGAAATCGACCTGCCCATCATCGTAGACGCGGGCATCGGCCGTCCGTCCCAGGCCTGTGAAGCCATGGAGATGGGGGCCAGCGCCATTATGGCCAATACGGCTCTGGCGACCGCCGGGGATCTGCCCCTCATGGCCCAGGCCTTCAAACAAGCTATCGAAGCGGGTCGCAAAGCGTACCTGTCCGGCCTTGGTCGGGTGTTGAGCCGGGGTGGCAGTGCCAGCTCTCCATTAACCGGTTTTTTGCGGGAGGAGGCCTGACATGAAGGAAGAAAATCATTTCTTTATAGATAGCGAAACCCTGACCCCGGAGGCTCTGGCCAAAAAACACCAGCTGGAAAGCGACCCTTCCAGCCGGAAAGACCCTATGGAATACTGGCCGGACATGGAGGTGCTGGATTCCGACGTGCGGGACAAGGTCATTTCTCATATGAATGCCTATGATCCCGGGGCCTACACGGCCGTGGACGTGCGCCGAGCCCTGTGCCACACAAAGCCGGACATCGAGGACCTGAAGGCCCTGCTGTCCCCGGCGGCAGCTCCGTTCCTGGAAGAGATGGCCGAAAAAGCTCACGATGTGACCAGCCGCCACTTCGGCAATACGGTGTACATGTTCACGCCCCTGTACCTGGCCAATTACTGCGAAAACTACTGTATCTACTGCGGCTTCAACTGCTACAATCACATCCACCGGCTGCA
>OMUE01000118.1 GCA_900314165.1 uncultured Acidaminococcus sp. | reverse complement strand
AAGAGTGGCTCAAAAATTCGTGAGCAAGTGGCTCACTTTTTGGTTGACATTCACATCATTGATTCGGAAATTGTAGTTGAAAATGGGAAGATTACGGCTACGAAAGTACGCGGAACAGCAGAGTACGAAGGGTAGATATAAGACATTAGAAGTAGGGAGGTGTATTTATGATGGAGATTATTACAGTCTTTATTACCTCTCTGTTTGCAGGGCTTGTGCAAGGGGTTTCCGGTTTTGGGGCTGTGGTCATCCTCATGGTGGTGTTGCCGTATTTTGAGACCATGAAGGCGGCTATGAGCATTGCAGGGGTGTGTGCCATGCCCATGAACCTGACCATCATCCATCGGTATCGGGATAAAGTGAGATTCCGCCAGGCCATAGGACCCATGCTGTTTTATTTTGCTGGCACCACTTTCTTTACGCATCTGGCTTCAGGGGTCAATCTGGAAGCATACAAATATCTTTTTGGAATATTTTTGTTTGCCCTTGCCCTGTATTTCATGTTTTTTTCGAAGAAAATCAAACTGGAAAACACGTTCCGGAATGCTGTCATCTGCATGCTGGTGGCCAGTATTACGAACAGCTTCTTTGGCATCAGCGGTCCTCTCATGGTGTTGTATTATGTGGCCGTCCTAAAGGACAAGGAAGAGTATATTGGCACCATGAGTGCGCTTTTCTTTACGGGCAATCTGTATAGTACATTCGTCCGGCTCTATAACGGCTTTTTCACAACGGAGATGATTCCCAGCATGATTGCTGGCAGCGTTGGCATGGTCATCGGCAGCATCATTGGCGGCCAGATTGTGAAACATATTGATGGAGCTAAAGTCAAAAAAATTGTCTATGCTGTTTTGGCAGTATCCGGTGCCATAACGGCTGTGAAGGGATTGTTATAGAAGGGGTAACTATGAAGATTCAGGAAATCGTAGAACAATATTATGGGGCCTACGCCGAAAAATGCCCTGAAAGATGGAATGG
Organism: uncultured Acidaminococcus sp.; assembly: GCA_900314165.1. Next base: position 8,323 of record OMUE01000118.1, on the reverse strand, counting down.
GTATGATGTGTATCTGGTGTGCAAGGACGAAACCATGGGCTTTGGCCGCACAGAAACGCTGCCCGTATTTATCCTGGTCAAGGATGGCAAGTTCCATGTGACCTACGGAGAAATTGAGGATAACGGCAGCGAAGGCCATGAAGTCTGGAAATTTTATAATGATGTATGTTTATATTCCGATGAAGCAGATTTTATGAACGCCCATTTTCCTAACGCTCTGGCTGTGGATGATTCGGATCTGATAGAGGAATGAAAGATAATAGTGGACTTTATATCTGTAAGGAGGGATTCCTATGCTGCCATCCATCTATATTATTGGTTGCGGCGGGACGATTGCAGGACGGGGTGCTTCTAAAGAGCAGCTGCTGGGCTATAAGGCCGGGGAAATCGGCGTGGAGGAATTGGTCAGGGCCGTACCTCAGATCAGTGAATGTGCCCGGATTACCGGAGAACAATTCTGCAATATCGATAGCGGCAGCATGACGGAAGCCATGCTGCTGGGCCTGTCTATCCGGGTTCAGGAAGTGCTGGAACGGGAGGACGTGGATGGCGTGGTCATTACCCACGGCACGGATTCCATGGATGAAACGGCCTATTTCCTGAATCTAACGGTGCACACTCATAAGCCCATCGTCATTGTGGGTGCTATGCGACCGGCCACAGCTATTAGTGCCGACGGACCTCTTAACCTGTTGGAAGCCGTCCGCCTGGCCTGCTGCAAGGAAGCAGGGGAGTACGGGGTCCTGCAGTGCATGAACAGCACCATTTGCTGCGCCCGTTTCCTGGAAAAGACGGATACGACCCATGTCCATACGTTTACGGACGGACAGCTGGGCTGTATTGGCGTCATGCAGGATGGAGTGCCCCTGTTTTATCAGAAGCCCTTGAGGAAACATACCTATGAATCCGAATGGTATGTGAAAAAGGATCAGGTGCTGCCCTCAGTATGGATTCTCTACTGCCATCTGGCCATGAGCGGGGACCTGATTACAGCTGCTATGCGGGACGGCGTTCAGGGTCTTGTCCTTGTAGGCATGGGCCACGGCAGCATTCCGAAATACCTGCTGCCCCTGTTAGACAAAGCGCGGGAACAGGGCCTTGTCGTGGTTCGGGCCAGCCGGACTCATAGCGGCGTAGTAAGTCCTGTCCCTTTATGGCAGGGCCTTGCCGCTGCCGATAACTTGTCCCCTCAGAAAGCCCGGATCCTGTTGCAGCTGGCTCTGACAAAGACCCGGGACTTGGACAAGATCCAGAAGTGGTTTGGGGAGTATTAAAATAGGATACACCCTTAGATTGAGAGTTAAAGGTGAAACTATGATAAAGTTTGTCTGTACAAAATGTGGCAAGGTTATGCCTGTAAGCACCCGGGAACCAAAATGTGAATGCGGGGGCTTATGGCAGCTGCAATTCGAACCGCCGGAATTTTCGTTAGCTGCTATAGACAAAAACGAATGGAGCATGTTTCGCTATCGCAGGTTTATGGCTTTGGACGATGATTCCTGGAAAGATGTATCTCTGGGAGAAGGCATGACTCCTATTATCCGGTTTAACAAGGACGTGCTGTTTAAAATGGACTACTTCATGCCCACGTTATCTTTTAAAGATCGTGGTGCCGCTGTCCTGGTGTCTCATTGCAAGTCCATTGGAGTGGACCGGGTAGTACAGGATTCCAGCGGCAATGCAGGCAACTCTGTGGCGGCCTATTGTGCCCGGGCAGGGATTGCCTGCGAAATCTTCGTGCCGGAAGGCACGTCTCCCAAGAAAATCGACATGATCAAAGCTCATGGGGCTGTGGTCCATGTAGTGCCCGGCAGCCGAGACCATTGTGCCGATGTGTGCCGCCAGAAGGTGAAGGACGAAGGCGTGTACTATGCTAACCACGTGTATAATCCGTTCTTTTACGAAGGCACAAAGACGTATATCTACGAAACCTATGAGCAGCTGGGACGGATTCCGGAGAACATCATGGTTCCTACCGGCAATGGCACCTTGTTTATCGGCGTGATTAAAGGGCTGGAACATCTGCTAAAAAGCGGCTGTATCGACCATATGCCTCAGATTATCGCACTCCAGAGCGAAAAGTGCGACCCGCTGCTGACGGCGGAAGCTCAGGGCCTTACGGAACCGGCAGAAGTAAACGTTGAGCCCACTATTGCAGAAGGCATCGCCATCGGCAAACCCATGCGAGGTGCAGAAATTCTGGCTTATGCGAAGAAATACCACATACGCTTCGTCCATGCACCGGAGGACAAGATCCTGGAAGCCCGGGCGAAAATCGCTCTGCAGGGCATCTATTGCGAACACACCACGGCTGCTAACTATGCAGCCTACGAAGAATACTGCCGCCTGTACGGTTCTACTCCGGATACCCTCATCACCATGTGTGGTGCCGGCCTGAAGTCAGACCATTGAATCGTAAGCCTTTCTGTAAGATTTCTGTAAAACTCTCTTTTTGTTGGGGATACAACATACAAAGGCTTGACAAGTGTGGTACAATAAGAAAGCAAATAAAATACTGTAATTTTATTTACACTTATTAAGACTGTGCATTGGAGGAATTTTCATGAATAGAACGGAAATGGATCAGCTGATTGCTAAAGCTGTGAAAAAGATGATTGTGGAATATAAGGGTAACCGGGAAGATATCAACCACTTCCTGAAGGTCCATAACTATGCCAGAACCCTGGGTATCCTGGAAGGTCTGGATGAAAAGGCCCTGTTTACCTTGGAACTGACCGCTATTACCCATGACATTGCCTGCCCTACCTGCCGCAAGAAATATGGCAACACCCTGGGCCATAATCAGGAAATCGAAAGCGAAGCTTTGCTGCGTCCTTTCTTTGCTGAATTCAACCTGCCAGCAGATGTGCTGGAACGTATCGTCTTCATTGTTACGCATCATCATACGTACACGAAGGTGGATGGCCTGGATTACCAAATTATGCTGGAAGCCGATTATCTGGTAAACTGCGATGAAGGAAAGAAATGGAGAGTGGATTATCAGGCTTTCAAGGCCAATGTATTTAAAACGGAATCCGGCAAATTCCTGCTGGACAGCATGTTCCCTGAACTGAGAGATCCCTCCGGTGTGACGGAACAACTGCTGGATAAGGTAAATAAATAACAAAAAGGGGGCTGTGAAATCACAGCCCTCTTTTTGTTATGTCCGCCCTTTTCAAGGGCGGGGGACCATCCGTAAGGATGGTGGTGGGTTCTTTTTACTTGAAAAACTCAATGATCTTGCTAATGGCTAAGGCCATATGGTTCGGGTTCTGAAACGGATGATTGGCCCCTTCTACAGGGATGAATTCAATGACATTGTTATCTGCGAAGGTCCGTGTATCTTCGATAGGAATCATTTCATCCTTTGTACCGTGGATGATGAGCATGTCATCGGCGAAGTCAAAATACTCGTGATCTGTTACATCAAAGGCTTTCAATTCGTCCATGAAAGACTTGTCCATCTTCATCTTCCGCTCGTAGCCTACCTGGATTTCCTTGCCTTTTTCCAGTTTGGCATAATCCGTATCGGACAGATGGTTGCCCATGGCTTCGTACATGTGGATGCCTGGGCAGCGAAGAGCAATCTTTTTAAAAGGATTCCCTACTTCAATGATGTACCGCAGCGTCAGGTAGCCGCCGAAGCTGGTAGAATAATTGTACAGAGCTTTAGCCTGAAATTCTTTCTTACAATAATTGCAGACGATGGTCAGATAGGCCAAGCATTCGGCTACACTGAGTTTTTTCCTGGCGTCCATGCCGTGGCAGGGCCAGTCAAAGGCCAGAGCGGCAAAGTCCTTATATTTGGCAACGAGATGTTCCCCAAACGTGGCAGTACCGGCCGTTTCCTTGCTGCTGCCAAACCCATGAGTCACGATGACTACATTTTCAAACGTCCGAGCCGTTTTATTATGCTCGCTGTAAAACAGTCTGCAGCGGATGCTGTAGCCCTGTTCGTTGATATCAAAATGCTTTTCCATTATTTATTAGCCTCTTTTTATGAAATACCTTGTATAGGATACCACATTAGTAGGGAAGAAGGAAGAGGTTAAGTCCGCCCTTTTTAAGGGCGGGGAACCGGCGTAGCCGGTGGTGGGTTTGATGCCTTATTCTTCTGCTGCTTTCCTGATCCATCGAGCCAGGGCTTCCTGAGCTTTTGTATGGTAGGTGTGTCGGCGAGTAGCCAGGTACAGGGTCCGGCACATAGGATACTGCTCCAGCTCATAATAAACTCCCTGAGCAGAGTCTGAGAAACCACGGCTTATCAGCTTAGGAATCAGTGTGAATCCCTCATTATTGAGGACCAGTTTATGAGCCAGCACCATGCTGTCTGTTTCCAGGATGATCTTTGGCTTTAACTGATACGAATCAATTAGCCGATCTGCAATGCTCCTCATGCCTCTGTTGGGCTTTAAAAGAATCATTGGCTTCCCATTTAAAAGAGAAGGGGAGAGAGGAGGATTAGAAAAGCCGTAGTGCCAGTCCGGTTGGTGTGTATAGAAGCTTTCCGGAGCGTCTACATAAACCTGATCTTCTAAAATCTTTTCATATTCTAATTCAGGTTCCTGAGTATCATACGTTAATGCCATGTCTATTGTTCCCTGAAGCAACAGACTATTCAGCTGATTTATATGAGCTTCGGTAAGTCGAAGTTCAACCCCAGGAAATTCAGCCTGGAAGCCTTTTAAAAATTTTGGCAAAAGAAACTCACCGGATAGAGAGGACAAACCGAGACGGATATAACCACTGTTGGAATCCCGTAAATCTTGGATTTTACGCAAAGCATCCTGATGCATGTTCAGAAGCTGGCGGCAGCACTTATAGTAAACAGTGCCGGCCTGTGTAGGTTGGACACCTTCCTTATCCCGTAGAAACAGTTCCGTACCCACAGTGCGCTCCAGATCCCGAATGACCCGGCTTAGAGCAGGCTGGCTTATAAATAATTTTTTTGCTGCCATAGTGATGTTTCTTTCCTCGTACACGCAGAGAAAGTATTGCAATTGCTTATCATTAAACATGCTGTTAAACTCCTTTTAGGGATTTGGCGGGCGCACCGCCCTTCGGTTGGGGCGCCCCTACGAATGATGGGGATGTATTCTTCAATCCATAACATTTATGCTATGGAAATATGATTATATTAGTATTTTACTGCATAGAACGAAAAATGTATACTTAAATCATCAAGAAATTAGATATTAGACGTGAGACGTCAGTGAGTCCTCTGGACGAACTTAAATTTCAATCGCAGGAGGTTATGTAAAATGACTAGAGTAAAAATTTTCGTACCCTATGGTGCTGTAGGTCTGGGCTGCTCTGATGAGGCTTTTGCCAATGGGCTGGCTCTGAATCCGGATATTATCTGCTCCGATGCCGGTTCTACGGACTCCGGTCCCTATTACCTGGGTACGGGCCATGGCAAATATATGGAAGCTGCCTTGAAACGGGATCTGCGCAGAATGGTTGTGGGAGCCAATAAATTGGGTGTGCCTATGGCCATTGGTTCTGCCGGCACCTGTGGCTCCAATGAAGGTGTGGACCTGAATGTGCGCCTCATTAAAGAAATCTGCCAGGAAGAAGGCATTACGAATAAGAAAATCGTCAAAATCTACACGGAACAAACTCCGGAAGTCTTGAAGAAGAAATATGCCGAAGGCAAAATCCATGCTCTGACCGGGGCTCCTGACATTACGGAAGAAACCTTTGACGAATGCAGCCACATTGTGGCTTTGTCCGGCGCAGAACCCTATCAAAAAGCTCTGGAAATGGGCGCCGACATCATCGTAGCCGGCCGCAGCACGGACACAGCGATTATGTCCTTCTATCCTCTTATGAAGGGCTGTGACGAAGCCAGCTGCTGGCATGCAGCCAAGATCGCAGAATGCGGCGGCTTGTGCACCAGTGCCGGTCTCCAGGGCTGCGCGTTCCTGGAATTGGACGAAAAAGGCTTTACCGTAAAAGCCGTGGCTCCAGGTGCTACCGTGTCCCCCTACTCTGTTTCTGCCCATCTGCTGTATGAGAACTCCGACCCTATCCATCTGACAGAACCGGGTATCCAGATTGATACCACGAATACCAAGTATACCGCTATTGATGCCAGCACAGTCCGGGTTGAAGGCACCGTCCTGACTCACCTGCCCTATACCATGAAGCTGGAAGGCTCCGGGCCCGTTGGTTATCAGACAATTTCTCTTGTAGGCATCCGGGATAGAGAAATCATGAAAGATCCCATGGCCTTTGTGAACGCTGTAGCAGACGAAGGCGTCAAGAAACTGACTGCTATGGGCGTAGCGCGGGACACCTATGATTTCAACCTGAAGCCCTATGGCTACAATGCCGTATCCGGCCTGCCTGTAAAAGAAGGTTACATACCGCAAGAAATCGGCCTGGTACTCACCGTTACGGCCAAAACTCAGGAATTAGCTACCCAGGTGGCCAAATCCTTCAACCCTCTGCTGCTGCACCTGAACATTTTCCCGGGCAAGCAGATGCCGTCTTTCGGTTTTGCCTTTTCTCCGGCTGAAATCGAACGGGGCAAGATTTACGAATTCAAACTGTTCCATGTAGTATCCATTGATGATCCGCTGGAACTGGTCCGTTTTGCGGAAGAAGAAATCTGAGGAGGAAAAGTAAAATGGCAACAATTGAAAATACCGTCAAATATTTGAGAAGTAAAAACGCCGGTCCGTTCTGGCTGACCATGGATGCGTTCTGCAACAGCCAGGAAGATACTCATGCCGTGGCTGCCTGCTTTGAGCGGAATAGAGAGAAAATTGCCGGCCTGTTCCAAGTGAAGGCTGAAGATATTAAAATATTTGATCTGCAGGACATCATGGTCGTGAAACTGAGCTTTCCTCGCCGCCCAATTGAGGGTTCCCGGGATGAACGGGATATGCATGGCGGTCAACAGTACGTCAGTCTGTTGGATCTGGAAGTATAAAATTCCTACGCAAAAAATCGCCTCTAAATTTTAATTTAGAGGCGATTTTTTAGGTTTGGATAAGTACCTATATGTAAATATGGCAAAAACCCGTCAAAAACGAAATTTAGGCGTCTGACGGGTTTTGTGTTATATGGATGACTTTTTGAATTATAATCCTCTGAACACGGCAATGACTTTGCCGGTAATCTGGATATTGTCCGTGCCGACGATGGGAGGATAAGCTTCATTTTCCGGCTGCAGGCGGATCTGCTTCAATTCCCGGAAATATCTCTTGATGGTCGTTTCCTCGCCGTTAATCAGGGCAACTACAATATCTCCGTTGCTGGCATAATTTTGTTTGCGGACGAACACATAATCATGATCCAGGATGCCGGCATTCTTCATGGAGTCTCCTTCGACAACCATCATGAAGATGTCTTCCCGGCAGCCTAACAGATCAAAAGGAATAGGGTAGGTGTCTTCAATATTTTCTACAGCCAGAATGGGCTGGCCGGCATGAACAGCACCTACAAGAGGCACAGCAACCATATCCTTCTTACGCCAGTTTTCTTCCTGGGTCAGGCCATAAGTCCGGGGTTTCTCCGGATCCCAGCTCAGGAATCCAGCTTCAGCCAGTTTTTTCAGGTTATTGTGCACAGAAGCGCTGGAAGATAAGCCAACAGCTTTACCGATTTCACGGACAGATGGGGGATAACCGTTGGAAAAAATATAGGTTTTTATGTATTCCAAAATAGATTGTTGACGGGCATTAATAGAAGCTTTTTCCACATTGATATGTTCTGTCATAGGAGTTCTCCTTTATGTAGATAGGCAGACTTAGTACTAACCGTACATAGATTCATACTATATATAGAGTATACCAAGTTTACAACATACTGTCAAACATTTGTTTGGAAAGATAAAGATAAAGATAATTTTGAGATCCAATAATATCTAATACGTGATACAAAATACGCTGAGTGTCTCGATAAATGACTCGAAAAGATCATTTTGAAAATTTATGAAAACGCAATCTGGTTGACAGATAAAGAACCCAAAACAATCATCAACGTATGACGCATGATGTATGAGGTAACGTAAAATACAGCGCAGATTACGCAGCCCTTCTGACTTCAAAATTTTATGTCCTATAATATATATTATGTAAAATTATGTTCATAACTTAAGATGCGTGGCAAGCCGCATTACTACTGGAGTTGCGGACTTTCTGCCCGTAAATTCGTGGGTATAAGAAATTTTTTATGGTTCAAAATTCCGTATCTACATAATAAGTGACCGCAGGATGACATTTTTCGCACCCTGCGGTCACTTTATTTTTATGTCTTATCTCTTTTTTCTTTTTTCTTTTTTCTTTTTTCTAATCTCAATACCCAGGGACTGAGA
>OMUE01000231.1 GCA_900314165.1 uncultured Acidaminococcus sp. | reverse complement strand
TTCGCTCTTTACTTTACTTGAAGGACTTCACGTAAATTTCCAGATAGTCTTCATCGGACAGCTTCACGGGATCGGCGTCGATGTTGCCACCCAGAACCTGATGGACCATGGCAGGATACTTCTTCAGTTCTTCCTTCGTAATGCCGTTATCACTCATCTTCAGGTCGCTGCAGCCTACAGCAGCAATCAGGTCATCCAAAGCCTTGATGAAGTCTTTGCCGCTGGTGGGATTCTCAACACCCATAGCCTTAGCCATCTTGATCATAGGTTCTTCTGCAGCTTTCCGTTCTGCAAAGAAGTCAAAGTACGCATGGGAGATCATGATCAGGCCTGCGCCATGGACCAGATTGTCGTGGAAGGAACCCATAACGTGTTCCATGGTATGCTGGCTGGTGCACAGCATGTAGTAGCCTGCCAGAGAGTTAGCCAGTGCCATATTAGCCCGGGCATCCTTGTCGCTGCCATCTTTATAGGCTTTCGGCAGGTTGGCAGCAATGAGTTCGATAGCCTTCAGTGCAAACATTTCGCCCATGGGATGCTCGTTGGTATTGATGACGCTTTCGGCAGCATGGTAGAAAGCATCCATGCCCTGGTAAGCCGTAAATTTCGGAGGTACGCTCATCATCAGGTCCGGATCCACAATGGACAGGGTGGGGAACATGGACTGGAAGAAGATACCGGTCTTTTCGTTCACTTCGTCATAGGAAATGACGGAAGCCATATCCACTTCGCTGCCGGTGCCGGCGCTGGTGGTAATGCACACGATAGGAGCAGCTGCATAGGGAGCATCCTTTTTGCCGCCTTTAGCACTCAGGGAGTAATCCCAAATGTCTCCGGGATTCGTCATCATGAGGGCGATGCACTTGCTGCAGTCCATCACGGAGCCGCCGCCAAGGGCTACGACAAAATCACAGCCATTTTCTTTGGCTTTCTTAGCGCCGTCCATGACGTTGTCCCGGCTGGGGTTCGGACGGACTTCGTCAAACAGCACGTGATCCACGCCGGCCAGTTCCAGTTCTTTTTCTACTTTGGCCAGATAACCATACTTCTTCGTAGATTGCCCGTTAGAGGTCACAATCAGAGCCTTCTTCCCAGGCAGCACTTCGTTCCGCAGATTGTTCAGCTGACCAGCACCAAACAGAACTTTCGTAGGGATGTAGTAAGTAAAGTTGTTATACATAATAAAATCCTCCTTTAGAATCCAAGTCTTTCTTCAAGGTTTCGTTCCTTGAGCTTGACTTTATTCTACAGGAGGATCTTCGTTTTCACAGTGGCAAATCTTATCGATAATAGTGGTAAATCTTTAACTATGCTCTTTCAGCCATTGCCGGGGCGTCAGGCCATAATATTCCCGGAAGGCCTTATGGAAATTACTTTTATCTGAATAACCAATGAGAGGGGCAATCTCTTCTATAGGCAGGTCCGTATTGCGCATGAGGAGTGCTGCACGTTCCATGCGCTGGCCCAGCAAAATCTGGGAAAAAGTCTTACCCGCCTGTTTGGACAACTGGCTGGAGATATAAGCCGGATGGTAGCCGAACTGGGAAGCCAGCATGGAGAGGGTTACCTGGTCCACGTGTTCATCCATAAAACGGAGGATTTTATCCACCACGGGTTCATCCGGAGCCTCGGCCTGGGACTGCTTGAACTGCCGGGCCAGCATCATGATGAGGGCCAGGGTCATGGGTTTCAGCAGGTTCTGGGTACATTGGTTTCTATTGGCGTACTCTACCACCATTAGTTCCATAAGGGACCGGATGGACGGATTCTGCAGCTGTTTCAGGTGGATGAATTCATCGGACAGCTTATTGATCTTCGGTTCCAGGAAAAAGTGCAGTAGATGACGGTCTTCCGATATGGTTTGCAGGAATTTCCGGTAGAACACTTCTTTTTTAATGAGCACACCTATAATAAGGATATCCTCTTCTTCTGCCCCATAGAGAGCATACCCGGAAAAAGGCTGGCCGATATAGCATTCATCCTGGCGGATCGTGATATGGGTGTCAAAATGGTAGCTCTGAGCCCCGTAATTGCCCTGATAGGCGTAATTGATAAAGAAGAAGTCCTGACGATGAAAGCGTTCGTGGATTTCTTTGCCCCGAAAGACGCAGACCATGATATCTTCGTGCGGCTCTCCCAGCCATTGGGACACCAGTTCCTTACGATGGCCGATAGCCTGTTCCTGAAAATTCCAAGGAAGCTGAGGAAACTCCTCTGCTAATTTGTCCAGGGATTGCTGCAGATTGAGTGTCATAGGAGAACCTCCTTTCTGATTCAACTCATTATACCACTGATATCTAAAGAAAAACCACTATTTTTCTTTAGATAGACTACTGTCTGGCAACTGTAGTCATGATATAGTTCAGATAACAACAAAGGAGGTCGGATTCCATGATCAAAAAATCAGCTATATTCCTGTTTCTCGTGATACTCATGTTAGGGCTGCAAGGCTGTGGAAAAAGTGCGGACAGCAAGGCTGCTAAACCGGTAAAGGAGGCACAAACCGTGACAACAGAAGCAAAATCCCAGGAGGATCATACGGCCAATTGGCTGGGAGGCCTGAAGCCGGACAAAGCCCTGGACTATATGAAACAGCATCATAAAGATGGCCTGGTCATTGTGGAGGTCAATACGGACTATTGGAAACTAAAGACGGGTTTCACCGGAGCTTTGCATATCCCTCATGACCAGATGGCCAAGCGGTATAATGAAATCCCCAAAGGTAAACCTGTCATCCTGCACTGCGGTGCCGGTGTGGTTTCCAAAGACGCCTATAAGGTCCTGCAGGAAAAGCGCAAAGATATTCCCCAATTGTCCTATATCGACGGCGTGCCTCCTGTAGAAGCGTACAATAACTGGTTAAAAGAAAATAAAGGATAAAATTACAAAAGCTCTGTGAAACGAATTTTCACAGAGCTTTTGCTTTATACCCATCAAATTCCGTAGGGGCGCATTGTAAAATGCGCCCACAAAGGCTTTAGTGGTTTTAAATCCGCTTCCCCATTTCGTAAGCATCCTGCAGTTTTGGATTCCCCTTAATATCTCCGGGAGCATTGACGCCGCCGCAGAAGACACTGCCCTTCAGGGACGCTTTTTCGTAGCAGTCAATCCAGCCTTGCAGGCCATTAATGGCTTTTTCCGGAGTATAGGTTTCATCCTCAGCCGCAGAGGCCAGGAAATAGATGTCCCGGAACTTGTAGTCTTTCGGAAACATGGGGTTTAGCCGGTCGATGAGGGTCTTCATCTGGCCGGACATTTCGTAATAATAGATGGGCGTAGCCCAAACCACTACGTCCGCATTCAGGACCTTAGGTTCGATTTCCACAGCATCATCTTTGATGACGCAGTGGCCGATCTTCTGGCAGGCCAGGCAGCCCATACAGAAGGCAATCTTCTTGCCGGCCAGGGAAATTTCTTCTACCTGATTTCCGGCATCCCGTGCTCCTTTGGCAAAGGCTGCAGCCAAGGCGTTAGAATTCGAATTCTTTCTCAGACTTGTGGAAATAACGACGACATTTTTGCTCATATTCATAGCTCCTCCCAACGCAATCCAATGATATATTTATCTTAGCGGATGGGTAAAAGAATAGCAATTGCTTATTAAACATAGTATGGCATACATAGAAAGCATAAGTTAGCTGATTTCTGTTACTTAGAGATATCTCCCCGTGATACTGTCCTTGTTTGCCTTAATCTGCTCTACGGTACCTGAAGCTATAATGCGGCCGCCTTCCACACCGCCTCCGGGGCCCATGTCGATGATATAGTCCGCGTTATGGATCACGTCCAGGTCATGCTCGATGACGATGACGGTGGCTCCCTGGTCTATCAGGCTTTGGAATACACCCAGCAGGGTCCTCACATCCAGAGGATGGAGGCCTATAGTAGGTTCATCGAACACAAAGACGGAATCGCTCTGCCCTCTGCCCATTTCACTGGCCAGCTTCAGTCTCTGGGCTTCCCCGCCGGACAAGCCCGGAGTCTCTTCGCCCAGGGTAAGATAGCCCAGTCCCAGGTCTGCCAAGACCTGCAAGCGCCGATGGATGACGGTCTTTTCTTTAAATAGCGGCAGCACTTCGTTGATGCTTTTATTCATGAGTTCCGGCAGCGAATAGGACTTGCCATCTTCCGCCGTTTTCTTTACGTCATAGGCGTCCTTGCTGTAGCGGCTGCCCTTGCAGTCCGGACAAGGGATATCCACATCCGGCAGGAACTGCACGTCCAGGCTGATGGAGCCCGTTCCATCGCAAGTAGGACAGCGCAGGCTGCCTGTATTATAGGAAAAAGCACTGGCCTTGAGATTTTTCTGCTTTGCCTCTTCCGTTTTCGCGTACAGCTTCCTCAATTCATCATGAACATTAGCATAGGTCGCCACCGTAGAGCGCACGTTGATCCCGATGGGCGTGGCATCGATGAGCTTTACCTGACGGATCCCTTCTGCCTGAATTTCCTTTACGTGGTCCGGCAGCTTTGTACCAGTAATGACTGCCTGAAGAGCCGGAATCAGGCTTTCCAGAATCAGCGTAGTCTTGCCGGAACCGGATACGCCCGTGACCACGGTGAGCCTGCCTTTAGGGATGGACGCCTGCAAAGGCTGGACAGTGTGCAGCTGATCTGTTTTGATTGTAATTGTACCAAAGTCGAATACATCCGAAGCCTTGCAGACATTCCTTACTACAGGATTCGTATCGCTCTTCAGAAAAGGACCGATGAGAGAATGAGAGTCACCTATAATCTCTGGAATCGTCCCCTTTGCCAGAAGCTGCCCACCATCGCTGCCGGCCCCGGGGCCCAGCTCCAGCATATAGTCCGCCCGTTTCAGCACGTTCGTATCGTGGTCCACCAGGACGATGGTATTGCCATCAGCCAGCAGGTCCTCCATGACTCCCATAAGCCCTTCGATATTGGATGGATGGAGCCCTATGGACGGCTCGTCCAGTACGTATAAAACTCCCGTGGTTCTATTCCGGACACTGCGGGCCAGTTGGGTTCGCTGCCGCTCACCCGTGGACAGTGTGGACGCTGCCCGGTCAAGGGTCAGATACCCCAATCCCAGGTCCATCAGGCGCTTCCCTGTATGGAGGAAGCCGTCACAGATAGCCTTGGCCATGGGAACCATTTCATCCGGCAAAGAAGCAGGGACACCGGCTACCCACACCATCAGGTCGGTCAGGGTCATGGCCGTAGCTTCTGCCAGGCTGATCCCTCTGAGCCTGGGAGCTCTGGCAGCGTCCGACAACCTGGTGCCATGGCAGTCCGGGCAGGGCTCTTCCTTCAGGAATTTGGCCACCCGTTTCATGCCTTTTTCATCTTTTACATGAGCTAACGCATTTTCCACGGTATAGATGGCGTTGAAATACGTAAAATCCATTTCTCCGGCCAGATTCTTGGTCTTATCGTGGTACAGCATATGGTATTTGTTGGGGGCACCATGGAAGACCAGATCTTTTTCCTTGTCCGTCAGATCCCGGAAGGGCACATCGGTACGGATGCCCAGATTATCCCGGGCGATGTCCTTCATGAGGGACCACATGAGGCTCTGCCAGGGAGCCACAGCGCCCTCGTCTATGGTCAGGGAATCATCTGGCACCAAAGTAGACTCGTCCACGGTCCGGCAAATCCCCGTACCCTGACAGGTTTTGCAGGCGCCGGTACTATTGAAAGCCAAATCTTCTGCTCCGGGGCCATAAAAACGGGCACCGCAAACAGGGCAAACCAGCTCTAATTCTGCAGCCACGTTTAGTGATGGCGGCACGTAGTGGCCATTGGGACAGCAGTGGCTGGCCAGGCGGGAGAACATAAGCCGGAGGCTGTTGAGCAGTTCCGTACTGGTTCCGAAGGTGCTGCGGATCCCTGGCACGCCGGGCCGTTGGCGCAGGGCCAGGGCAGCCGGCACGTAGCGGATGCTCTCTACGTCTGCTACAGCGGCTTGGGTCATGCGGCGGCGGGTATACGTGGACAAGGCTTCCAGATAGCGCCGGGAGCCCTCCGCATACAATACGCCTAACGCCAGGGAAGATTTCCCTGACCCGGACACACCGGCAATAGCCGTCATTTTATGCAAAGAGATGTCCACATCGATATTTCGCAGATTGTGGACCCGTGCTCCCCGTACTTCTATATGATTAGGAATGGTTGTCATAGCACTTCCTCCTTATTTGCTATATAATATCACTATCTTCAACTGTAAAGGAGTTTCAAATCATGGAAATTGTGGATGGCAAACCCTATATAGATCAGGTCACTGCCCTGATCAAGGAATATACCGGTCGGCTGAACCGGAATCTGGCTTTTCAGCATTTGGACGAAGAATTAAAGGATCCTGCAGCCAAATACACGGCTCCGGCAGGAGAACTGCTGGCCGCTGTAGAAGACGGCGTGGTCCTGGGTATCGTGGCCTATCACAAGCATTCTGAGGAACGCTGTGAAATGAAGCGGCTGTACGTGTCTCCCAAGGGCAGAGGCAAGCTGCTGGGAGAAAAGTTGGTGGCCGCCATCATCGACCATGCCAGAGCCGCCGGTTACAAGGAAATGGTACTGGATACCCTGCCCCATCTGAAAGCTGCTGTCCATCTGTACGAAAAATTCGGCTTCGAACCCTGCGAACCCTATTATTACAACCCCATGCCGGATACGATGTATTTTAGGAAGAAGCTGGGGGAGTAGAGATAATAGAAATTAGATGATAGATGCATAAGGAACCCACCACCGTTGCTAGCAACGGTCCCCCGCCCTTGAAAAGGGCGGACAGAAATCAGAATTGCATCAATCCTTCTAAATGAATCTGTCTATCGACAAGCAGACTTCTAACCCCTGACAACAGGTTCTATCATCTATCATCTATCATCTATCTTCTTACCCCAGCGCTCCCCACGCGCCGACCAGCACAACTAAAAATACTCCATTCACCCAGGTAAATGTCCAGAGATATTTGCCTGGGTTTCCATATTCGGCTACGTACAGCTTATAGGAAATCAGGCTGGCCATGGAAGCAATGAGGGTGCCCAGGCCGCCGATGTCGGTACCCAGCATGAGGCCGGCGTAATTTTTCGTAAAGCCGCTCAAAAGGATGGCAGCGGGCACGTTGCTGATGACCTGGCTGGCCAAAAGAGAGACCAGGAACTCATGTCCCACAGTCTGCCTGGTAAAAAAGTCGTAGACTATAGGAATGTGTTTCAAATTTCCAATGAAGATGAAGAAGACGATGAATGTCAGGAGCAGCACATAGTCCAGCTGCTTCAAAAGGACTCTGTCATACAGACCGCACAAAATCAGGACAGCGAAAAACGTGACCCGATAATCGACCACATTGCCCACGGTGAGCATGCACAGCAGGAATAAACCTAGGAGCAGTGGTAACGGCAGCGTTTTACCGCTGTTTTTTTGTGTCTGTTTTTCTGGCAGGCTGCCAAGATCTGTTTTGGGAAACCATACCAGAAACAAGACCAACAGCAGGAAGGACAACACCGTATAGGGCAAAAGCAGCAGCACGAATTCCCGGACGCCCATGCCGGACACCATGAATAAGTACAGATTCTGAGGATTGCCCACAGGGGTACACATACTGCCCAGGTTGGCAGCTACGGTCTGCAGCACCACTACCTTAATGAGCTGGGCTTCCTGTCCTACCTGCCGGAAAGCCACCATGGCAAAGGGTACAAAGGTAATGAGGGATACGTCATTCGTAATCCACATGCTGGCGAAAAAACAGGCGAAAATCATAGCTCCCGCCAGCTGCCTTGTCGTATGCAGGAGCCGGAACAAATGCCTGGTAAGCAGCACGAATACGCCAGCCCGTTCGAAGCCTTTGACCACGGCCATAAGGGCGAACAATAGGCCCAGCACCCGGAAATCAAGATAGGAAATATACGCTGCCGATGGTGGCACAATAAAAGCAGACAGTACTGCCCCTACAGTAGCAAGGCAAAAAACGATATTCTGTTGGATGAAGTTAGAAATATTCTTAATAGGAAGCACCCCCACCACCATCCTACGGATGGTCCCCCGCCCCCGCTAAGCGAGGGCGGACTTATAAAAAAAGCGGCTGTGATTTTTCACAGCCACTTTATTATATCTTATTTCGTGTTCTTTTCCCAGAAGGCGGTCGCATTATCCAGCCAGCCTACAGCACCGGTGCCTTCGCCCAGGCCAAAGCCATGGTCTACGCCAAACAGTACCTGCACCTCAGCCACACGGCCTCTTGCCTTCACCTGGGAAATCCGGGCGGAGACGGCCTGGTAAGGAACCTTCTTATCATCCATACCGACCACTGCGTAAGTAGCCGGTTCATTGCCGTATACGTCAGCCAGGTCGCTGTACTGCATAATGACGGCCCCGGCTTTCGGATATTCTTTCTGCCCAAAGGTCTCCGTGCCCAAGCTGCCCAGCCAGGCTGCCATATTGCCGCCGGCATCAGCACCCCACAGGGAGTAGCCCTTCATGTTGATTTTCAGAGACTCTGCATTTTCGTGCAGGAACGCAATGGCTTTTGCCAAATCTTCGCCGGCAGTCTGAGCACCGGGCCGATAAATCAGAGCAAAAGCATTATAGCCACGGTTGGCCAGTTCCATAGCCACAGGGAAGCTTTCGTGCATAGCAGCTACGTACTTAAAGCCTTCCCCAGCGTTGCAAATGGCCACCTTGCCGCCTTCCCGGCCTTTGAAGAACACAAGGCCTGTATTCTTCTTGCTGGGATCCTTGGATTTTTCATCCTCCGTATAGATATCATAGAAGACTCTGTCCCCGTGTTCTGCCTGGTGCTTTAGGGTATTGATGACGCCGACAGTCCGCTCCAGACTCACCGCCGTGCAGTCCGGCATATCTGCCCCGATATCTTTCAGCAGCCGCAGCTCCGGCACATCCTTGTTGATAGGGAACAAAAGACGGCCAAAGCCTGTGAAGGCAGGACTCTGGGTCACTTCCTTCATGGTGGAGGACAAAGTGATATCCGGAGATTTTGCGACTTCAACTTTTGTTTTCAGCTCTGGCTTCCAGGCAAACCCGCAACCGCCCACGAAACCCATGAGCCCGACTAACAAACATGCTAAGAACTTTTTCTGTTTACCAATCATCGCAGATCATCCTCCTGTAATGGAATTGCCAACCTTGAATATTCCATTTTTCTATACCTATTGTACAATCAAATTGATGGGAAATTCAATACTATTTTTCCAAAAAATAAATTGTACAGGAGGTGAAATGTTCGGATTGTTAATTAATTAGGGATTAGGGGCTTGAGGGTTAGGGATTAGGGCCCGCCGGGCGGCCACTTCACTTTTCACTTAACCTAGTCTACTCCAGCACCAACAGCAGGGCCATCTTGAAATTTTTGTCCGCCTTAACAGCGTGGAGGCCGCCTTTGGCAAAATGGAATTGTTCCCCTGCTTTAATAGGATAGTCTTTGCCTTCGTAACCTATGGTAGCTTCGCCATCCAGAGCGAAAATCAGGGCATCCCCGGGAGCTGCGTGTTCGGACAGGCCCGTGCCGGCACCAAAAGCCATGACCACAAACTTCATCTTGTCATTATGCAGCACGTCCATGTTCACAATCTTGCCGTCCCGATAAGGAACTAGTTCTGCCAGTTTGAATACTTTCCCTGCCTTTACTACTTCGTTCATCATCGTGTGTTCCTCCTTGATCTGTATTTCTGTATAAAAAGTATCTACATCCGATTTCATGCCTACAAGCCGATTTGCCGGCACATACACGGCTTCTCCAGCTGCTGCCTGCACGGTCGGGCCATCGCCGTAGACTGCCAGGCTGCCCTGCAGGACCAGCAGCAGCTTGCCATAGGGATGGATTTCCGCCGAAATATCCGTATGCTTTGCCAGGGAAAAATACACGATACCGGAGGATACCTCTTTAGAAATGGTGCATCCTGGCACCGGTTCGTTGTCCTTGGCAATGGAAAAGACGCTGCCAATCACTTCATTCATACTGGATCACCTCTTTACTCTTTGCTCTTCTCTCTTCGCTTTCTTTAAGTCAAGTATACTTGATTCCGTAAATTCCGTATGTTGTCACGACAACAAAAAAAGGACATTCCTTCGAAAAGAAATGTCCTTTATAGCGGGCGCACCGCCCTATGGTTGGCACGCCCCTACGAGTTAGTGCTATATGAAAGTTATCTGCGGTTTGTCCTAATTAGTGCGGAGCACACTAACGTCTAACGCCTATTTCTTCCTTGCCCGCCGCAGGCGCCTCTTCACTCTTACCTCTTCGCTCTTCGCTTATACAGGTATTTACAGCACCTTCGCCCCTTCGTCATCGATCTTCAGTACGTGGTAAACGGAATGGATGTTCCGCTTCGTAAAGGGTTCCTGCATAGCCTGGCCTACTTTTTCCACGTCTCCATCCATGGGCACATAGGCCATGAGGGTTGAACCAGAGCCGGAGATGACGGCGTTATATGCGCCTGCTTCCCGGGCTGCCGCAAAGGCTTCTTCCGCACCGGGAATAAGAGGCAGCCGATAAGGCTGATGCAGCTTGTCCTGCAGGGCAGCAGGCAGATATTCATAATGGCCCGTTACCATGGAGCCGATGAGGAGTGCTGCCCGGCTTACCGAGTACACAGCATCTTTATGGGCAATGGTCTTTGGCAGAGCGGCTCTGGCTTTGGCCGTAGGCAGTTGCAGATCCGGTACCAGTACCACCAGTTTGTAGTGGGGCACCATGGGCAGCTTCAGGCTGTACACCTGGCCGTTGTCCTGGACACTGGCCGTCATGCCGCCTAAAATGGCCGGTGCCACGTTATCTGGATGACCTTCCATTTCTGTAGCTTCCGTTACCAGCTGCTGCTTATTGAGGCCGGCGCCACCCAACACATTGGCTGCCATCAGTCCAGCCACGACAGCAGTGGAGCTGCTGCCCAGACCTCTGGATACAGGCACTTCAATGTGGGATACAACCTGCAGTCCCACGTCGCCTTTGCCCAGCTTATTCCATAAATGGAAGAAAGACTGAGCGGCCAGATTCGTACGGCCAGTTGGTACAAAGCCAGTATCCAGCCCCAGAGAAATCACATGAATTCCCCGTTCCTTTGGAACCAAAGTATAGGTAAACGTATTATACAATGTGCAGGCCAGACCTAGGCAGTCAAAACCAGGCCCGCAGTTAGCGGACGTAGCCGGCACCTGGATAGTCACAGAATTCCCGTTCGCAGCCATGCCTATCAAAACTCCTTTATTTCAAAGAATCGTCTTCTACGCGGATTATGTTGCAAATCCGGGCTACCACTGTCAGTTTGGACAGGGCTTCTTTAGCCTTCTTCATAGCATATTCGGAAACGCCATAGGTAATCACTACGATTTCAGCCAGGTTGCCCAGGGACCGTTTCTGTACGACGGTCTTCAAACTGACCTGGTTTTCACCGAAGGCAGATGCAATAGCAGCCCAGACACCGGGACGATCTTCTACCAGCATACGGATATAGCAGGGATTGACGATGTCCTTGTCAGAGCACAGCTTCTTCTCGTTAAAGCAGGTGCAGCCCACCATACCAGTGCACTTGTTCAGGATATTACGGGTCGTGGTCACGATATCCCCACACACAGCGCTAGCGGTCGGGAACCGACCTGCACCGCGGCCAAAGAACATGGCCTCGCCAACGGGATCCCCTTCCAGGTAGATAGCGTTGAATACATCGTTTACCGTTGCCAGAGGATGATCCTTGGGCAGCATGGTAGGATGGACGCTGACGCTGACGCCTTTGTCCCCCAGATGTTTAGCCACGCCCAGCAGCTTCACCACATATCCCAGTTCATCCGCATATTCAATATCCCGCAGGGAAATCTTATCAATCCCCTCCACGGACACATCATCCAGCGCCACACGGCAGTTGAAAGCAATAGAGGCCAGGATGGCAATCTTCCGGGCTGCATCCAGACCACCTACGTCTGCCGTAGGATCGGATTCCGCATAGCCCTTGTCCTGAGCTTCCTTCAGCACTTCCGCAAAGTCCATATGGTTATTGGTCATCTTCGTCAGCATATAGTTCGTAGTGCCGTTGATGATGCCCATGATCAGATGGATATCGTTAGCCGCCAGGGATTCCTTCAAAGGATGGATAATGGGAATACCGCCGGCCACTGCTGCTTCGAACATGAAGTCCACATGTTTTTCCGCAGCCAGGTCGAACAGGATCTGGCCGTATTTCGCCACAACGTCCTTGTTGGCCGTCACTACGTTCTTGCCGGCCTTCAGGGCGGCTTCCATATATTCCAGGGCAGGATGTTCCCGCCCCATGAGTTCTACTACGATATCGATGGTCGGATCGTTGATGATATCGTCAATATTTTGGGTGACTTCCAACCCCGTATCCAGCGCCGTTACCTTTTGGGGCGTCCGGGCCAATACTTTCTTAATGCGGATGGGCATACCGACCCGCTTCGTAATCAGATCCGCCTTGTTCTTCAGGTCCAGGATGACGCCGCCACCAACCGTGCCGGCCCCCAGCAGACCTACATAGATTTGTTTTTTCATAAGCTACCTCGCTTAATCCACCTGTCCTAATACATCCAGACGCTTTACGCCATCAATGAGACGCAATTTGTCCAGAAGAGCTTCCATATCGATGTTCAGATACTTTGTTTCTACAGCAATGGTCGTATTGGCCACACCCTGCAGAGGAACACCCTGGTTAATGGTAATGACGCTGCCGCCGTCAGCAGCAATGGTGTTCAGCACGCTGGAAAGCACACCGGGCTTGTGTTCCAGCAGCAGGGAAATCGTAATGACCTTTTCTTTGCTGGCATCGTAGAACGGGAAAACATAATCCTTATACTTATAGTATGCGCTCCGGCTCAGTCCTACTTTAGCAACAGCCTCATTGACGGTCTTCAATTTGCCCCGTTTCAGGATTTCTTTGACCAAAATAGTCTTTTTGATAGCTTCCGGAAGAATTTCCTCTCTTACCAAATAAAATTCCGATTTTTTCTCGTTTGTCATGTTGCATCTATCCTTTTCAAAAGAATGTTTATCCTTCCCAGAAAGACATTATAGCATACTACTGTATAGAACGCTACTCTTTCTTTCCCGACCTTTTCATCAGATCCCGGATAGCCTCCTGGACCTGTTTCTTCTGAAACAAAACCTGGCAAAGCTGCTCAATAATGGGCATTTCCACCTGATGCTCTTCCGCCAATTCCCGGATGACGGGAGCTGCGTGAATACCTTCTATGACCATGGATGTACTGTTACAAATTTCGTCCAGCGTCCTGCCCTGAGCCAGAGCCCTTCCCGCTGTACGGTTGCGGCTCAAAGGGCTGGTACAGGTGGCCATCAGGTCGCCTACTCCGGCCAGGCCGAAAAATGTGGCCCGTTTTGCGCCCAGTTTCACCCCTAGGCGTGACATTTCTGCCAACCCACGGGTAATGAGCCCCGCCTGACTGTTTTCGCCATAACCAAGGCCATTCAGCATGCCGCCTACTAAGGCAATACAGTTTTTACAACAGCCGCATAATTCCACCCCTGTTACATCCCGGGACACATAGGGACGGAAATACCTGTTCATGAAACATTTCTGCAGGAAACGGGCCTTATCCAACTTATCACAGGCAATGACTGTGGCTGCAGGCTGTCTTTGGGCGATTTCCTTTGCCAGATTGGGACCGCTGAGAGCTGCCACGGCTTCCGCCTTGGGAAATGTTTCCGACAGGATGCGGGTCATCCACTTGTGGGTACTTGGATCAAAGCCCTTCGTACAGGATAACAGGATCTGCTTCCGTGCATCCGTCCATTGGGCAGCCTGAGCTGCAACAGCCGCCATCCCTTTGGAGGGCACCACAAACACCAGGACCCGTGCTCCTTCCACAACCTGCTGAAGATTATTCGTGACCTGGATAGAATCAGGCAGCTGCAGGCCAGGCAGATAATCCTTATTGCAACGAGTCTTCTGGATTTCAACGGCTTTTTTCTCACTGCGGGCCCAGAGCCATACCTCATGCCCATTATCGGCCAGGATCCGGGACAACACCGTGCCCCAGCTGCCGGCACCGATGACAGAGACTTTCATAGGCTACTCCTTTGGTCCACTTGCTTTTTTCGACAGATGACCTTGTTTAATTTTATTTTCCGTCCCGTTCTTCAGGCGGATGATATTGTCATAATGGCGGACGATGACCACAATGGCACAAATGGCGATAAACACCACCAGACGCCAGTCATAGTCCAGATACCAGGCACAGAAGGGTGCCAGGAAAGCCGCCACAATGGAGCCCAGGGACACATACCGGGTCACAAACACGATGGCCATCCATACGGTCAGGGCGAAGACGGACACTTCCGGCATCAGATACAGGATGATGCCCAGACCCGTGGCCACACCCTTGCCTCCCTTGAAATGGAGGAAGCAGGAAAAGCTGTGCCCTGCCAGAGAAGCAGCCGCCGTCAATAACAGGACCCCCAGATCCGGGGACACAAAATGGTTCACCAGGTACAGCGCCAGAACGCCCTTACCCAGATCTCCCAACAGCACAAAAGAAGCCATACGGGCGCCTACCGTACGGAAGACGTTCGTAGCTCCGATATTGTGGCTGCCATATTCACGGATATCAATGCCGCACACCAGCTTTACCAGCACAAGGCCAGTGGGAATGGACCCCAGCAAATACCCTATTACCGCTCCAAGAATGTACGCCATGCTATCCCCTTCTTATTGATCTTCTTCGTTCTTGCCACGGACAATCAGATTGATGGGCGTGCCCTGGAATCCGAATGCTTCCCGCAGCTTGTTCTCCAGATACCGTTGGTAAGAGAAGTGCATAATTTCCGGTTCGTTGCAGAAAATGACAAAGGTAGGCGGTTTCACCTTCACCTGGGTGGTGTACAGGATTTTCAGCCGTTTGCCCTTTTCCTGAGGAGGCTGGTTCAT
>OMUE01000116.1 GCA_900314165.1 uncultured Acidaminococcus sp. | reverse complement strand
ACTTTTTCATGAGCGTTTAAGTCCTAAATGGCTCACTTTTATATTAGCATTCACACAGGCTGTCCAAAATCTTCATGTTGATGGGCACAAAATCTTTGCCGAAACCGAAGCCCATGGCCTCTGCTACGTCCTGGACTTCCCGCATCATGGCTTCCAGGAAGGAACGTTCTTTACCTTCTTTCTGGAAGGTTCCCGCTGTGCAGTTGAAATACAGTCCGGCAGCGCCTGCAGGGGATACGTAGGAAAACTTCTTCAGGGCGGCTACCTCAATGTGGTGGGAATACAGGCCTTCTATACCGGCATCCGTCAGGTCGTCTGCAATAGCCTGCAGGACAGGCCTTGCTTCCTGACCACGGCGGTTGCCAAAGACTACCCGCATGATTGGAGCGTGCTGCATGAGGACGCCGGGAGCTTCCCGGCCGGCAGATACGTAAATACAGCCGTCCACTACGTACAATTCTGGCAACTTTTCCTGTAGCTTGCCACCGGTGCCGTAGATGTTCAGGATGGGCAGGACCACCGTGTCTTTTGTGGCGGCTTTTTTGATAAACGGCAGCGTACTGTCTACGGAATAGCCCTTTACGCAGATGAACAGCACATCACAGGTACCCGTATATTCTTCGGAGGTACAAGCTTTTACAGGGACTGTTTCTTCGGTCCCGTTATACAGATGACGGATGGTCAGCCCTTTTTCCTGCAAAGCTTTCAGATGGGCCCCTCTGGCAATCAGGGTTACATCCTTGCCCGCCTTAGAAAGATAAAAAGCCAAGGCACCCCCCGTGCCACCGGCACCAAAAATTACGTATTTCATAGGAATCCCTCCTCCTTAATGCATTTGTTATGTTCATTGTAAAAGAGGAAAGAGAAATCCGCAAGAAAAATTAGAGGATCCGGAGGCCTCTAAGCATCCACATCTATCATCTCTTACCCCGCCATGTAACTCAGGATCGGCAGCGTAATCATGGACAGCAGCGTACTCATGACAACGCACTTGGTGGCGAAGGCTTCGTCGCTGTGGTATTTTGCGGCAAAGATGGCGGCAGTAGCACCGGCCGGCATACCGGTCATGAGGACGCTGACGCCTAAGGCAGCGCCTTCCAGGTGCAGCAGCAGGCCTACAGCTAAGGCGGCCAGAGGCAGCAGCACCAGGCGTAGCAGGCTGTACAGTAGTGTATCCCGGTTTACGATGGTGGACAGCTTTACATCGGCCAGGATGGTTCCTACGATGAACATGGTCAGGGCACTGTTGCAGTTGCCTACGTACATGACTGTCTTGCGGATGACGGCAGGCACGGGAACCTGGGTCAGCATACAGAACAGCCCCAGATAGATAGCCACCAGGCAAGGGTGGGTCAGCACGTTCTTCAGGACCTTCTTCTTGTCCATAGTCTCGTTGGCCACGAAATACGTGGTTCCTACGGACCACATGATGATGCGCATGGGAATCAGGAAGATAGAAGTGTACAGCACGCCTACCTTGTCGTAGATCCCTTCTGCAATAGGATTACCTAAAAAGCCACTCATAGGCACGATGGTGCAGTATTGCAGCACTTTTTTCCGTTGAGGGTTATACCGGTTGTAGAGAAACTGGTTCAGCACCAGGGCTAAAATCTGCAGCAGTACAGCGGATACCAGCAGCAGGGCGCTGGAATGGAGAATGGATTCGTTAAAGGGAATGAGGCAGGATTTGAAGATGTTAGCGGGAATGACCACCTGGATACACAGGTCCGACAGGCATTGCTTGCCCCGGGCGTCTATAATGCCCCTTTTCTTTAGGATTGCACCCAGCAGCATCATGGCGAACAAGGTGCCCTGAAGGCTGAACAAATCTAGAAGGTTCATATCTATGGCTCCTCTCTGCAGGATTTTCTTTACTATAACCATAGCACAACCAATATACGTTGTAAAACTGTCATTTAATGTATATAATACAATTATTCATTGTAACTGGAGGAGCTTATGAACCTGACTTCTTTATTTTATTTTACTGTACTGGCTCAGGAAAAAAGCTTTACGAAAGCGGCAAAGCTGCTCCATGTGACCCAGCAATCCCTTAGTGCTCATGTGGCAGCTGTGGAAAAGGAACTGGGCTGCCCTCTTGTGGTCAGACACATTCCCTTGGAACTTACTTATGGCGGACAGGTATTTTTAAAATATGCCCAGACCATGGAACGGGTCTACGGGGACATGCTGCGGGAATTCGGGGATATTACCAGGAATCAGCAGGGCATCCTGCGCATCGGTGTAGCTTTTACCAGAGGCCGGGTAGTCCTGCCTCCGCTGATAGCAGCTTTCCAGCAGCAATATCCAAGGGTGGAAGTGCAGCTTTTGGAAAAACAGAATAGGGAATTGCAGGAAGATCTGCTGAGGGACAGGTCTGATCTGGCCATCGGGTACTTCCCGGAAGAAGATGCCCGATTGGAGTATGGACCGTTCTATGAGGAAGAGGTGGTCCTGGCTCTGCCCAAGGCTTTGGGGGCCAAACTATCCCTGCCTCTGGAAACTGTAAAATATCATACGGAGGAGGGCAATCTGCAGGATCTTGCAGCTGTGCCGTTTATCTTAGGCAGCCAGGAAGATATTGCCGGCAGCCTGGGACGGGAGCTGCTGGATCAGGTTGGGTTCAAGCCCTGGATTGTGGCCCGTTCTTATAATGTAGAAACCATGCTGACGCTGTGCAAAGAGCAGGTAGGAGCCTGTTTCTGTCCAAGGAATCTTGTGGCATCGACATTGCCGGATTATGAACAGTCCTTCGTATTGCTCCCTCTCGGAGCTAAGGCCAAAATGGCCATCCGCTTTGCCTGGAAGAAGCTGACGTATCCCTGGCAGGTGCTGACTGCCTTCCGCACTATAGCCCAGGCCCGGCAGGGGAATTTACAGGCAGAGGATAAACGGGTAGAATAGGAAAAGTGAATAGTGAACAGTGAATAGTGAAAAGAAAAATAAAATAGAAGAAAAGATTGAGGGGATCATATGCAGGCGTATCTGATTTTAGTTGGAATGATTATTTTAGGGTATGTGACAAGGAATAATTCTGTGTCTATAGCTTCCGGTATATTGCTGCTGTTAAAGATTGTCTTGCCTCATGAGAAATTAATGTATTTTGGAGCTCATGGGTTGAACTGGGGTGTGATCCTGCTGACGGCAGCCGTACTGACCCCTATGGCTTTGGGCAATATTGGGATAAAGGAAATCCTGGAAGTGTTTAAGTCTCCGGAAGGAATTATTTCTATATCTATAGGGGTCGTAGTGGCCCTGCTTGGGAGATGGGGAACGGAGCTTATGCAAGCAGATCCCCAGATTGTAGTGTCCAGCATCGTAGGCACCATCATTGGCGTGGTGTTACTGAAAGGTGTCCCCGTTGGCCCTATGATTGCCAGCGGTATGGTGTATGTGCTGCTGAAGGTGCTGCATGGGGTGATGCACTGAGAGGCAATAAAAGTGAAGAGCGAAGAGTAAAGAGCGAAACCAACCTGCCTAGCGGCACCCCTATAGACGAAAATAAATAGATAT
>OMUE01000248.1 GCA_900314165.1 uncultured Acidaminococcus sp. | reverse complement strand
CCATCTTCCAGCCCAGGCGGGAGAACGTGAGTACCTGCACCCTGACCAAGGAGGAGCTGCTCCACTGGGCGGATACGGTGCTGAAGCCTAGGGCGGAACTGGCGGCCCAGGGAAAAGGGGAGTACAAGGCCGGGGACCACTGCCGGTTCTGCAAGATTAGGGCCACCTGCCGGAAACGGGCGGAATACAACCTGGAACTGGTCAAATATGACTTTGCCATGCCTTCCACCCTGGAAGAACGGGAAGTGGAAGCTGTCCTGGCCAAAGCCGATGAACTGGTGAGCTGGGTGGGGGACCTGAAGGACTATGCCCTGCAGCAGGCCCTTGCCGGCAAGAAATGGGCAGGGTGGAAACTGGTGGAAGGTCGGTCCAACCGCCGGTATGTCAGCGACGAAGCGGTGGCAGCCAAAGTGGAAGAGGCCGGGTATTCCCCCTATGAGAAGAAGCTCATGGGGATCACGGCCCTGACCAAGCTGCTGGGGAAACGCCGGTTCGATGAACTGCTGACGGACCTGATCGAAAAGCCCCAGGGCAAGCCAGTGCTGGTGCCGGAAACGGACAAACGGCCGGCCCTGCATACGGCAGCCGAAGATTTTGAAAATGAAGGAGGAAAAGAGAATGTCTAAGAATTATGTGAATCCGTGCAAAGTGATTACCGGGGTCAACACCCGCTGGAGTTATGCCAATGTGTGGGAACCCAAATCCATCAACGGGGGCACACCCAAGTACAGCGTGAGTCTGATCATCCCCAAATCCGATGCCAAAACCGTGGAAAAGATCCGGGCGGCCATCAAAGCGGCCTACCAGGAAGGGGAAGGAAAACTGAAGGGCAACAGCCGGGTGGTGCCGGCCCTGGAAGCCATCAAGAACCCGCTGCGGGACGGGGATCTGGAACGGCCGGGAGATGAGGCCTACAAAGACAGCTTCTTCATCAACGCCAACTCCGCTACCCAGCCGGGGATCGTGGATGCCAAATGCCAGCACATCCTGGAACGGTCGGAAGTCTATTCCGGGGTCTATGGCCGGGCCTCCATCAGTTTCTATGCCTTCAACAGCAACGGGAACAAAGGCATCGCCTGCAGCCTGAACAACCTGCAGAAGATCCGGAACGGGGAGCCTCTGGGGGGCAAGCCCCGGGCAGAAGATGACTTTGCTACGGCGGACGATGACGATTTCCTTTCTTAAAGCGCAAGGTGGCGGGATCAATCTCCGCCACCTTTTTTCTAAGGAGAAACCTATGAAAACCATCAGTATCGATATTGAAACCTACAGCGATGTAAACCTGGCCAAGTGCGGGGTGTATAAATATGCAGAATCTCCCGCCTTTGAAATCCTCCTTTTTGGTTATGCGGTGGATGGAGGTCCCGTGCAGGTCATCGATTTAGCCCAGGGGGAAACTGTCCCGGAAGAGTTACTGGATGCTCTCACTGATGAAACCGTCACCAAATGGGCCTTCAATGCCAATTTCGAACGAGTGTGTTTGTCCCGGTATCTCATGGACCTGGGGAGAAGTCTTGATCCCTTCCATGACCAGCATCCTCTGTCCCAGGAGTGTGCCCGGTTCCTGAACCCGGCTGGCTGGAAGTGTTCCATGGTCTGGTCCGCCTATATGGGGCTGCCCCTTTCCCTGGAAGGAGTGGGGGCGGTGCTGAATCTGGACAACCAGAAGCTGAAGGAGGGCCGGGACCTGATCCGCTATTTCTGTGTTCCCTGTAAGGAAACCAAGGCCAACGGCGGCCGGATCCGGAACCTTCCCCGACATGCCCCGGACAAGTGGAAGCTCTTCAAGAGCTACAACAAGCGGGATGTGGAAGTGGAAATGGCCATCCAGCAGCGGCTGCAGAAGTACCCGGTGCCGGACTCGGTGTGGGAGGAGTATCACCAGGACCAGGAAATCAACGACCGGGGGATCGCCATTGATTTGGAGCTGGCCCGGCAGGCGGTGGCCATGGATGCCAAAAGCCGGGAGAGCCTGATGGCAGCCCTGAAGGAAAAGACCAGCCTGGAGAATCCCAATTCCGTCCTCCAGATGCTAGGATGGCTGGAAGCCCATGGATTGAAGACGGATTCCCTGGGGAAGAAGCAGGTGAAGGAACTGTTAAAAACGGCCCAGGAACCGTTAAAAAGTGTGCTGCAGCTCCGGCAGAAGCTGGCCAAGTCTTCTGTGAAGAAATACCAGGCCATGGAGAATGCAGTCTGCGAAGACGGGCGAGCGAGAGGAATGTTCCAGTTCTATGGAGCCAATAGGACTGGACGGTATAGTGGCAGGCTCATACAATTGCAAAATCTCGTGAGAAACACAATACCGGACCTTTCCGAAGCCCGGGAGCTGGTACGGCAGGGGAACTACGAGGCCCTGGAACTGCTCTACGATTCTGTGCCGGATGTGCTGTCTCAGCTGATCCGGACAGCCTTTGTGCCCCGTGAGGGGATGAAGTTTGTGGTCTCGGACTTTTCGGCCATTGAGGCAAGGGTCATTTCCTGGATGGCGGGGGAAAAGTGGAAATCTGCAGCCTTTGCCGCCGGAAAGGACATCTACTGCTCAACGGCCAGCCAGATGTTTGGAGTGCCCGTGGTGAAACATGGGGTGAACGGAGATTTGCGCCAGAAGGGGAAGATTGCGGAATTGGCGTGTATCGCAGAAGGCCAGCTTGTCCTTACAGATCACGGCCTTATCCCCATTGAGAAGGTGACCACGGAAGAACGGGTCTGGGATGGTGAAAACTGGGTCCACCATGACGGGGTGGTCTACAGAGGTGAAAGAGAGGTGATGCGGTATGCAGGTCTCCTGGCTACCCCGGATCACCTGGTCTATGTAGAGGAAAAGGAAACCCCCATCCCGTTTCGGGTAGCGGCGGAGAATGGGTATCACCTTCGAAGATTGTGCTCGACGACTGTGTTGTGGCATGGAAATCCGCCTGCCCGGGCCAGGGTCTACGATATCCTCAATGCCGGACCATATCACCGTTTTACCGTATCGAACTGCCTAGTGCATAATTGCGGCTATGGTGGATCGGTCGGCGCCTTGAAGGCCATGGGGGCTATGGACATGGGAATCCCGGAAGAGGAACTGGGGCCTCTGGTCCAATCCTGGAGGGACGCCAATCCCCACATTGTGGATTTCTGGTGGCAGGTGGATGGGGCCGTAAAGACGGCTATCAAAAAGCGGATCCCCGTCCAGGTCAATAATCTCCGTTTCTTCTGCAAAAGCGGCATGCTGTTCATCGAACTCCCGAGCGGACGGCGGCTTTCCTACGTGAAGCCCCGGATCGGGGAGAACCGATTCGGCGGGGAGTCCGTAACCTACGAAGGTATCGGGGCCACCAAGAAGTGGGAGCGGCTGGAAAGCTACGGGCCCAAGTTCGTGGAAAACATCGTCCAGGGCACAGCCCGGGATATCCTCTGCTACGCCATGCAGACACTGCGGCACTGTGCCATTGTGGGCCACGTCCATGATGAACTGATCATCGAATGCAGCAAGGAAGTGAGCGTGGATGCCATTTGCCAGCAGATGGGAAGGACCCCGCCATGGGCGGAGGGGCTGATTCTCCGGGCGGATGGGTATGAATGTGAGTTTTATCAAAAGGATTGAAAAACAAATGGGTATGCGAGCGAATCGCATACCCATTTCAGTTATTTAAGTAAAAAAGTACCCTTCTCTATCATAGCGAAGCCAGCCTGGAATGGCAACCGGAGAACCGGGTCAAAAATTTTTCTCTTTTCGGGTACTTAAACCGGCGGGTTCTGTCCTGTTACTGGTGAGAGGTAAAAATCCTCGAAACTTTTAACGAAAGGTGGAATCCGCTATGAAAAATTTGATTCCGGAAGATGAGATTGGTGTGTTTGCTGATCAGGGAGGTGTGCCAAGGGTCGACAGCCTGTTTGTCGCTGATGTTTTTGATAAACAGCATTTCCATGTGCTGCGTGATATCGCAAAAATCACTGAATCCAAATCTGGATTGAGTGAAACGTTCATTGCATCCAACTTTGAGCCCAGCACATACAGGGATGTCACGGGCCGGAAACTGCCGCGATACCTGCTGACCCGCGATGGCTTCACAATGCTGGTCATGGGCTATACAGGCCCGAAGGCAATGCACTTCAAGGAACTCTACATCCAGCGTTTCAATGAGATGGAACAATGTGTCCGGTCGCTCCTGTCTGCCCGGCAGGAATTCCCGATGCTGACGGACATGATCTGCCGTCTGCATGAAAGCCCGAAACCTTACCATTTCAGCAATGAATGCGACATGCTGAACCGCATCGTTCTCGGGATGTCTGCCAGACAGTTCCGGCTGGCGAACGGCATCGAAAAAGGGCAGAGCATCCGG
The DNA here is from genome assembly GCA_900314165.1 of uncultured Acidaminococcus sp. The sequence goes on along the minus strand of OMUE01000248.1, from coordinate 1,631 downwards.
CCATATCTTACGGCACGGCAGATCCATGCCCTGGACCGGCTGCAGCACCTGGATTACGGCCTGCTGTATTCCTGCCCGGATTTCCAGCAGCGCAAACAGATGCTCATGGCCTATTACAAGACAGAACTGGAGGGGTGAGCCATGTTTTATGTGAAGGAAACCATCAATGATTCGATGGAAGTGAAGGTGGAAATCAACGACGAGAATGTGTTCTGCCACTGCCCGGTCTGCGGGAAAGAAGTGGCCGTGAACCTGGAAGACGTGCTGGGAGATGGACGGGGTGACCTGTTTGGCACATCGGTACTGTGCGAAGCATGCTCCCGGGAAATGATGGAGGTGCAGCGTGGAGACAGACCTGAAGCGTAACGGGGAGCACTACCTGGATCCCACGGCGTACCAGGCCATCCGGAATACAGAACCACCCCGGTTCCCGTTCCGACCGATTGTGTACATCTGTTCACCTTACGCAGGGGACGTGGAACGGAACATCCTGCGGGCCAGGTGCTGCTGCCGGTATGCCGCAGACCAGGGGTGCATCCCCCTGGCTCCCCATCTGCTCCTGCCCCAGTTCCTGGACGAAAAGACCGAACGGGACTTGGCCCTTTTCATGGGGATTGTGCTCTTATCCAAGTGTGCGGAACTCTGGATTTTCGGAGAAGATATCTCCCCGGGAATGGAACTGGAGATCCGGCAGGCCCGGAAAAAGGGAAAGCCCATCAAGTACATCTATGAGGTGATTTAGTTGAAATTTACTTTGTTTACCGCATCCTGCACCGGCCGAGAAGCCAACTGCCGGTATCCCCAGAAACGGGAGATCCAGGATGCCAAAGAACTGAAAGAAGCGGCAGCCTTTGACCATGTCTGCGCGGCCTACAAGAACAGCTACCGGAGCCGGGACAATTTCCTCTGGTCCAATGTGGCGGTGATGGATTGTGATAACGATCACACGGAAGATCCCCAGGAGTGGGTAACGGGAGAAAAGCTCCTTGCCATGCTGCCAAACGTGGCTGTGGCCATCGTCCCGTCCCGGAATAGTGGGAAAGCCAAGGAAGGCCGGAAAGCCCGGCCCCGGTTCCATGCGTATTTTCCCATCACCGAAGTGCAGGACGAAAAAGCCTATACGGCCCTGAAGCAGGGGATCCGGGAAGAGTTTCCCTTCTTCGACGCCCAGGCTCTGGATGCAGCCCGGTTCCTGTATGGCACGGAAGTGGTGCCGGAAGCTATCTTATGGCAGGAAGGGGAGCGCACCATTATGGAATTCCTGGCCGGACTGGAACCTGCGGAACCCAGCCGGACGGAAGCTCCCTTCTATACAGGAAGCTCCATCCCGGAAGGCAGCCGCAACAATGCCATGTCCCACTTTGCCGGCCGGGTGCTGAAACGGTATGGGGATACGGACAAAGCCTATGAAGCCTACCTGCAGAGGGCCGCGAATTGTGAGCCGCTTCTTCCGGAGAAGGAGCTGGAAACCATCTGGAAAAGTGCCCTGAAATTTTACAGGGACAAGATTGAAGGCAGTGAAGGGTATGTGCCTCCGCAGGAATTCAACAATCCCTATCCCGGATGGAGCGAGCCACTGCCATTATCACGTTTCACAATGGCTCCATTTCCGGTCGATGCGCTGCCGCAGC
>OMUE01000115.1 GCA_900314165.1 uncultured Acidaminococcus sp. | reverse complement strand
GGCACCCCGGGAATGTTGTCGCTGGTATCCCCCATGAGCCCCTTCAGGTCGATGATCTGCCGGGGCACCAGGCCGTTGTATTCCTCGGCAAAGGCCTGCTCGTCGTACACGGCGATGTTCGTAATGCCCTTTTTCGTAAAATACACCTGCACGTTGCTCTTAATGAGCTGGAATTCGTCCCGGTCTCCGGTGACGATCTTCACCTGCACGTCCTCCGGTGCCGCAGCGCTCAGAGTGCCGATGATGTCGTCCGCCTCGTAGTTGTCCACTTTCAGGGTAGGGATGCCCATGGCCGTCAGCAGCTTTATGGACAGGGGGAACTGTTCCTTCAGCTCCGGTGGCGTGGCCTTTCGCTGGCCCTTGTAGTCCGCAAACTTTTCCGTCCGGAACGTGTGGCGGCTCTTGTCAAAGGCCACCAGCATGTATTTGGGCTTCACCTCGTCCAACAGCTTCAGCAGCATGTTGCACAGCCCGAACACTGCCCCCGTATTCACTCCGTCTTTATTGGTAAACGCCGGCAGCGCAAAAAACGCCCGATGAATCAGGCTGCTGCCATCGATCAGCAGGAAATTCTCTCCCATAGTGCACCGTCCTTGTTGTAGTGATAGGAATATTATAGCATAGATACCCAGGGTTCAGGATGCCTGGGTTAGCGAAGAGCGAAGAGGGAAGAGCGAAGAGGCGCCGCTGGCGGAATCCGGCCCACTTTGGGGGGCGGGGAACCATCGCTTGCGATGGTGGTGGGGGCGCGCAGATGCGCCTATCCCTGCACGTCCAGCGGACCTCGACACAAGCCTCTTCGGCCCATGCATCTTCGATTCAGGCACGCTTCTGCTCAAGGAACTTCGCTTTTCTCTTCCTTGACATTCCCTCGCCTGCTAAGGTATACTAATTCTATTGCACGGAGAGGTGGCCGAGCGGTTTAAGGCACCAGTCTTGAAAACTGGCGATCCTGCGAGGGACCGTGGGTTCGAATCCCACCCTCTCCGCCACTGCATTTTCGAGATAATGGAAAACGTTTCGCAATGTTGAAAACCGTTGCGCCATGCGGGTTTCGGCGGTTTTGAGGGCATCGGAAACGTTTCCTGTTATCTCTTTTTTTTGCGCACTTCTGCACACTTTTTGCACACTTTTTGTCCGTTTTTGGCAGGTTTTAGATGCATAAATTTTCAAGTTTCTGTATCATTTCCTGCCGCATGGAATTTGTTACATGAGTATAGATGCTCAATGTCGTGTTGGGATCATTATGACCTACCCTGGTCATTATAGCTTTTAGGGGCACATTCATCTCTGCCAGCAAACTGATGTGCGTATGCCGGAAGATATGTGTGCTTATTTTTTTTCCCGGGATGTTCAGCAGACGCAGCTTATGATTGATGTACTGTATGTTCAGCGGCATGCCCGTCTTTGTCGTAAAGATGTAGCCCCGATCCTTGTAAGAACGGCTGTTGCTGTTCCGCGTGAATTCCCAGCGTTCTAATCGCTTGTTGTCCAATATGAACCATCGCAGAATATCTACAGCTCTCTGGTTCAGATCGACATCGCGGTAGGAGTAGATGTTCTTCGGCGTCCCACGCTGAGCCTCGTCACCATTAGCTAAAGACTTGATAATGGTGCCATTCACATTGATGACTTTCTTCTCCAGGTCAACATCCTGCTTCCGCAGTGCGAGCATTTCACCGCACCGCAGACCGGTCAGGCTCATGAATTCCATGGCCAGTGCAATCCGCTGATTGATTTTCTTCAGCTGATCCAGGCATTCCCGCAGTTCATCTCTATTCAAGAACTTGTTTTGTATCTTCTCCAGCTCCTGCGGGGTTGCCGGACGGCGCTTCAGCTTGATTTCTTCAAAATCATAAATATTGTCGATATATCCGGCTTTTTTGGCGTACCGCATTATTGTTTTGATGACGACTAAGGTACTGGATGAGTAAGAATAAGACAATTTCCGCTCATAGTACATCTTGGAAACAATGTCCTCTGCCATAGCCGGAGAAAAGTCTGCCAGCCTGAGGTTGCTCGGAATACCCTTCAATATATTCTGTACATAGTTTCTGTGATTTCGCTGGGTATCCAATTTTACCTTAATATCAGACGCCAAAAGCCATTCCTGACAAACTTCTGCCATGGTCGGATCTTTTTTCCGGCGTTTCCCACCATCCTTCCTTTTTTCCTTCAGTTCTGCGAACTTTTCCTGCAGCATGCCAGCCGCCGCCTTCTGGCTGCGTCTCGTATTGCTGTTCAACGTCACGCTTAAAACAATAGTCTTACCTGTGTCGTCGGTAAACCGTTCCCGGTAGACGAAGCGGTCACCCTTAGAATTCTTTTTCGTTGAAACCCACATGTTCTTTCCTCCGTTTCTTTATGTCACCCCTATCCGATATAAAAAAATGGAGAGAAAAACTAAATTTATCTATGAATACTGGGAGATAGCTCCTCTTTGTCCGTACATTTGAAGAAGAAATGGTTCAGCAGCATTTCAATGGCACTGCTAAAAAGTACCATCTCTTTTTCCTTTTTGTCATATTGATTCACGTAATCCGGGAATCTAAGGAAATCGTCCACACTGAATAACAGAGTATTACGCGTGTGTCTGTTATAAACAAGAACAGCCACGGTTTCATCTTCATGAGAAGCCAAATTTTCCCGTTTTACGTAAAATCCTCCCATAGCACCGGGATATTTCACATGAACTAAGTCCAGTTTTCTTTCTTTTTCATCTTGTTCCTTGTTTTCTACTAACTTCGAAACAGCTTTCTTGGAAAGGATACGGATTTTGAATTGTGCCGTCATTAATAAGAAGTAACCCAGATTGATTTGTGGCGGGATGCCTAAAAGCTCGTCCGTTGTTACGCCCAGCTTGTCGGCAATTCGAATCAACAAATCATATTTAGGTTCAGCATTTTTATTTTCGTATCCCATGTACGTCTGATATACGATTCCCAGTTCCTTCGCGAAGTCCTTTGCGGACTTATATCCAGCTCTTTCTCGGTAATATTTCAGGTTTTCTTGGAACGCCATAGCACACTCCTCCTCGCTACTATAATATCAAATTTCAAAACCTAAGTAAATCAGAAGATCTAAAATTGATATTGCTAAGATTTTCGAAATGTGCTATGATCACCACAATATAGGATCGATTTATGATATCCCATAACATGTTGTCACCCCTATCTATCATATTCTGTTAAGGAGGGAAAAAATTGAAAACTGAACAAATTTATCTAGACGATTACGGCGAGAAATGGCTACAACCGTATCAATTAGCGAAGCAGTATTCTATAAACCGCGTCACAGTCTGGAGACTTCTTAACGAAATGCGAACAAACCCCAAATTCAAAAATTCTATCCTTGACTTGAACCAGCGGCTTCATCTGATCCGGAGTAGGGATTTCCTGGAATTTCTGCAAAGCAGAAACAAGAAATATCTGAAAGCATAAGTGCCAACCAACCTGGCACCCTGTCGAAAAGACGCATCTGCTGAAGGCGGTATTTGCTTTAGCAGGTGCGTCTTTCACAATTGGGAGGGATAGCAATGAAAATCGGCTACATCCGCACATCAATCATCAGCAAAGACCTGCAGAGTCGGAAAGACGCTTTAGCGAAATATGGCATTGAAAAATTTTATAAAGAAGACGCTTCTGTCAAGGATTCTAATCGTCCGGCACTTCAGGCCTTATTAAATTTTGTTGGTAATGGAGACGAAATCTACATCGAATCATTGGCCCAAATTGCCCACAATACCATTGATCTCTCACGCCTGATGGCCTGCTTGCAAGCAAAAAATGTCAGACTCGTTAGCTTAAAAGAGAATTTCGATACAGCATCTCCGGAAGGTAAATCCAAAATCAGTGCTATTGCAGCAGTTGCTTCTTTCCAACAGGATCTATATTTGGAAAAGCAAAAAGAAGGCATCGCGATTGCCCGTGCCAAGGGCAGATACAAAGGTCGCACCCGCTTGAAAAGGCCTGAAAACTTTATTGCGCTATATAGATTATATGAAGAGAAAAAAATATCTACAAAAATGGAATTGGCTCTTAGATGTCATGTGAGCATCCCCGTTCTTTACCGGTTCATAAAAGAATTTTCGGCCGAAAACAAGAATAACAGCCAAGAAAAATAACATATTTGTCAAATCCCGTCAGGACGTGATCAAGCGTCTGACGGGATCATTTTTTATTGCCAATACGGCCTCTACCCCCTCACCCAAACGGATTTCTCCGTTTGGCCTGGATCTCATTCCGCAGCTTCCAGTATTTCTTGTCATGGGTCAAACAGTAGACGACGAAATAGAAATATTGAGCTTCCATGAGCTTGCCTTCCTTATAACAAGCTTCCGCCTTCTGAAGGGCTAACTGGGCATTCTCAAGGACTTTGGTATAAGGAATCTCATGCTCGGCCAGCACCTGTGAGACCTTTTCTTTGGAATCCAGTACTGCACATTCCGGATGCTTTTTAGGGAAAGCTGCCATCCGTGCAGCCAGATCCTTATTCTTTCGATAATATTGCCGTCTCATATAGAAGCAGGCATAAGCAGCCTTGTAATCCTGCCGGTACAGGTAATAATTCCCCAACATCAGATAGGCCTTGGCCAAATGATGTGACCAATAAGCCACGGATAAAATCTGCACGGCTGCCTGCCGGGCAGCTTCCCTGTCCTTTTCCTCCCAGGCCGCACAGCTGTACAGGAAGTAGGTATAGGCGTTGAAAGGGTCCCAGCGCAAAGCTATTCTCAATATTTTTCTGGCCTCGGCATACTGCCGGTTCTTCAACAGGAGTCTTCCATACGTCTCATAGAGAAACCAGAAGGGAAATGCAGGCGGCGTATGGTCCATGACTGTGGAATCCTGCTGGCATTTATGCTCGAATAGCAGCTTTTCCATGTTATCTTGGAAATCATAGCGGTACGGCCCCGGTATAGGTACGACTTTTAATCTCTCAAGCTGATCTGCCATATAGCCCAAGCCGCTCACCTGAGTCCCCAGGTCAGCATGTTTCAGCATATCAAGAAAGTATCTAATGAGACGTTCGTTTTGATTCACAGGCAGCAGTCTCCTTTCAGCTTTTCCATTTCTTCCCAAGTCCTCACACGCTTCATCCCAAGCCTACGCCTTCCGTTCGATTATCCTAACGCTATCCATAAACAGCCCCAGATCTTCCTTGGCGACCGGTATCACGTTCTGGACGACGGCCTCTTTCTCTTCTTCGCGATCATCCTTCACAATCACTTTGTCACCAGGCCGGATATCCTCATCCTTAGGGCAGAAATAATCATACTGCCGGCCTCCCGGTATGAACGTGACGCCCGCCATGCAGTAGAAGACGCCGCTTTGCTTTTCCGGCTTGGGTATGCGCCAATCAAACACTGTCCCTTTCAGTCCCAGCACCGGCTTACCCTCATAGGAAAAGACCGTGATATTTTCTTTCTTGTCGATATCCAGACAACTAGCCTTGCCTTTCAAAGGCATCTTTTTAGAAACAGGTGTCACCCGGCCTTTGATTTCATCCGTATACATACAGAAATAGGTCTCCGGAACGGTAAAGAACCGCTTCTTCGTCCGGTATTCATTTTTCTTTATCCGTTTAAAGGTAATGGCCCAGTCCCCATGCTTCAGAGGCTTGGCTTCCCAGGAAATATAGTAACTCTCTTCCAGCAGGCCTCGAACTGCCTGAAATTCATCGTCCCGGACTTTGCCGGTATTTTCTTCCTGAGGGAGTATCTCCCTGGCCTCTTCCAGGCAATTCCAGATGTTGGCAGCCACTACGTTGTCCTCATAAACATTCTTTTCTTCATGGTAATACCGTTCTCTCAGGCGTTTTTTGATGGCGTATTGTGCTATAAGGAAGTTGGAAACGCCACCGGGTATATCCTGCCAGGTTCCCTCCCCATGCAGACGCATGCTGCCCAGCCGGAGTGCCACGTCGGCAAGCTTATTCAGAGTATTGGGATTCTCCTGATCTTTAGCAACCAATTCCTTATAAAGCTTTGTTATAAGGCGGAAGGCCGTCTCCGGACTCTTTATGACCCCATAGCCATTCTTGTACATGTCGGCCAGCTTATAAATAGACTCTTCCATGCCATTGGCCGCTCCGAACGTGAAATAGGTCAGGGCTTTATCATAGTCCGGTTTCCCGTCGGTACACCGGCCGTAGTAGTAGATATTCCCCAATATATTCGCAAGTTCGGGATCCTGCGTCGGGGGAAAGAGCTTTTCCGCATCATCCCGGGCTCCCAGAAAGTCCTGCTGGTAAGCTTCATTCCCTGTATATTTACCGTAGCATCTGACATAGAGGGCTGTTCCGTTACCTTGAGCAGCCAGGTCATCCACCCAGGTGACGAACCTCTTCAATTCTTCTTTCTTGAGGCCATCCAGGTATTGATAATTGTCCCTGATAAAGCATGCTTTTACAGCATCCGGATAATCCTTTTGCTCCTTCGGCAGGTCCCGGTTCTTCCGAAAGTAGGAAATATCCTCTACAGCCCAGGCAACATGTACCATCAGAGCGCAGTACCCATTCCTATGAAACTCTTCAAAATCCCATTTAAAACCTGCGAGCAGCCCCCATACTCCGGCAAGGGCATCCCGTTCATTATCCGATTCATACAAAGAAGTGGGGCTTTCATAGGTAAAGTCTACGATATCCTTTGGACCGAGGCCATCCACCAGTTTGGAAAACAGGCACGAATACCAGTTCTCTACATCGGGAACGGGCAGTTCCTTCTCCAGAATCGTCTTCAGCGCCGTTTCAAGGTCATCCAGCGTAATCGTATAGATTCCTTCAAACTTGATTTTTCCTTTTTTCGCCGGATGCCAGATGTCAGACCCCAGATCCTCCAGGCGGACAATCTTCCGCAGTTCCTCTACGGTATACTGTTTCTTTTTCATCCTATTCTCCTTTTTCTCAACTCATCTTCTCTGCACCGCTCTGAATTTTGAGCAGCAGCTGACCGACGGCCTCATTATGATTTATGTCATAGGAGTGGGAAAGATAATGCCAGGCCAGGTCCAGGCTGCCCTCTTCCGCCATCTTGGTGCCCACGTCAGCCAGCAGGTCAGCCATATCGAAGATCCTATTGAAGGGAATCTCCCGGTCCGCAAACACTTCCATCGCATCGTCCGTACGCAGTTTCTCAAATTCCGGGCAATACGGCCGGAGTATATCAAACACCTTATCGTTTCCTTTCATTTTCCACTCAACCGGATTATAGGCTCTGCACATATAGAAACAACAATAAGCCGCTTTAAAATCGTTTCGGACGAAGTAATAGGAACCCAGATGCCAATAGGCTAAGGCAGCATTCTCCAAGGTATACGAAAAGGTCAATTCATCCATGGCTGCATCATATAATGCATCCATATCATTCAGTCTCATGGCTGCTATAGCGCACAATTGAAGCATATACGTGTTGACAGGATTCCATTCCAGGCCTTTGTCCAGTACTTCCATAGCCTTCGTATCCTGGTGGCAATCCATTAGCAGTGTTCCATAGACCGCATACAGAAAGGAAAAGGGATACTCGGGGGTGACAATCTCGCCCGTATAATCGATATCCGACTGCCTTTCAACAATTAGCTTTTCTATAGGGTCCCAATAATCACAGCATGAGGGGGACGGCTTCAGTCCCGTGGCCTCCAGCTTCCGGGCCAGCTGTTCCAGCACAGCCAGCGCCTCTGCCTTTTCCTGCTCGTTCAGCGCATTCATTTTAATAAACTGATGCAGGCCGTACAGCAATTCACCAACATGTTTGCAGTTTTTCAGGTCACAAGCAGCGAGTTCGTCAATGATAGCCTTAAAGTTGCTCACAGGCAATTACCTCCTCTGGGAAAACCAATAAAAGATTGAATTTCGCAAGCCAACTAACGTCTGACGAATAATTTACCGAAGATTTGCCATGTCCTCCTTCCGGCAGCTCATGTCATTGCTTATCGCCTCTTCATCCGGAGCAGCATCACTCCCAGGTTGTGATTTAGCGACAAAAAAAGAGCTGTCAGCAGACAGCTCAAGTACGTTAACCGTAACCCTCTCTGTCTACAAGTAGCGTCTAAAATCGAATGTTCCCTGGTTTACTATCTAAGCGACGAGGACCTGACGTCCCCTTAAATCAACAGAAAAAGCTAAATATCAATTTTGCCTTGAATGTGTTATAATAATATATTTTAGCCTATTTTGCAAGTACTTTTTTAGATTTTTTTATTTTGTGGTCATTACCTTGATAATCTCTATCGTCTCATCCATCATCCCAAGCCAATCAGCGGACAAAAAAGAGAACTGCCTCCCCTCAGACAGCTCTCTCTCGATTTCACTACGCCCTTGCCGCTTTAAAATTGGCCCGGATTATTAAAATTCGCCATACCTGCAAGGAAGTCCTTCTTTTTTACGAAAGAATTTTTGCCCAAGTACGAGTGATCTTGAACCGAGGTGTCTTGGCCCCGATTATTCTTGTGTCGAGGCAGCTTGAGCCCGACGTGCGTTGCACAGCTTGAGTGAGACGTCAGACGTCACCATTCCCAAAAGAATAGCAAGCTGACAAGATTATAAGCCGCAAAAAGCAGATGGCGGTATCCGGATCCATCACGGTGTTCCTCATAATCTGAATCTACATAGTCCATAATCTTTGGATCCGCAAAAAAACGTTCTACTTTAGCAGGTTCTTCTTTGCCATCGACAAAGGCGGCAAATAACGTTTTAACGATAGCTCTGTACTCCTGCAGGGTCAGATGGTCATTAAACCAGATAGCTTTATATTCAGCAAGAGAAAAGACGTTAGGCCCGCCAGCCTGGGCAGGATCCTTTTCCGCTTTTGCATCTCGCACCCAACGGCAGTTTTCGCACCGTTCCGGTCTCCCTTTTCGCTTACGGGTAATATGGCCACAGACAGGGCAGGTAAAGGATTCATCCAGGTAAGGATGTTCCATTTCAAAGACGTCTCCGGCATCAAAGTATTCTACCGGCCAGTACTTCGTTTCCAGATTTTCATAGCCTTCCGGCTTTCTAACCCAGCCCCGGCCTACCGTGCCATCAACGATAGAAAATTTACCGGAATAAACCTTGACTCCTTCCCTGTTATAAAAATCTCCCTCTGTAGGATAGTTAGGACCATAGGAGGAGTTACAGCAGAATTTAGCTTCGACTTTCAGACCCCCATCCTTATAATATTCCTTTCCTTCCACCAGCCCTTTCTCCGCAAAATAGCCGTCCTGATAGATTTTGCCATCCGGGAAATAGAC
>OMUE01000004.1 GCA_900314165.1 uncultured Acidaminococcus sp. | reverse complement strand
CTGACAAAGCTATCTTTTAGTTTTAATTGTCATATACTCTTTTCAATTTTATTTCATAGCTTCCATCCTTGAAGATTCAGGGACCATTCTTGCCACAGGCCTCGCAGTCCCGGCAGGGATGAGCAGCTCCAAGGGGATCATCCGAAGGGTGGTGGTATGCTGCGTAGCTGGTAATGGGGATTCTAGTCATGCTTTTCACGTATTCTTCCCCCTCATAAATTAAGTATTAGCAATTGCTTTTTCCTTCCCGTATAATGAAACTATCTTCAAAAGGAGGAAACGACAATGCGGTTAAAAACTCTTTCTCATATAAAGACTATCGCGGCTTTTGCCAGCATTTTATTCTGTACGGCAGCGTTTATGGGCATAGCAGTTCCCCTGCTGCCCAAAGCCCAGCTGATTCCAGCCCTGCTGGCAGGCAATGTTGTAGTCCTGGGTTTCTTATTTCTGGTTACTTTATTCATAGGCCGAATCTACTGCAGCCTGATTTGTCCCCTGGGGATTTATCAGGATGGGGTCCATTTCCTGGCTCGTAAACTCTGGAAGAAGAAAAAAGGAACCTACAAAGCCGAACATGCAAAGCTTCGCTATGGTTTCCTGCTCCTGGCTGCAGCCTCCCTGCTGCTGGGCAGCACCAGCCTGTTCCTGCTGCTGGATCCCTACAGCATTTACGGCCGCTTGGCCTCAGATTTATGGCTTACCCCTTGGCGTACGGCCAGAGGCCTGCTGTCTGTGGGCAGTACGATTGCACTAGCCGGTGCGCTGCTGTACTGGGTCATCATCTCCGCTTTTGCTATCAAAGGCGGAAGACTGTACTGCAACACCATCTGTCCTGCAGGGACGCTTCTCGGTTCTATCAGCCGCTTTGCGCTTTATCAGCCTCGCTTTAACGAAGAAAAATGCATCAGCTGTGGCCTGTGCGAACGTCTGTGCCCGTCCAACTGTATCGATGTAAAAAATAAGACTGTAGATACCAGCCGCTGTGTGGATTGCCTGCAGTGCGTGAGCCATTGCCCCAAGAGAGCTATTACCTTTGCCCGTAAAGGCGTAAAGAATGTACAGCCTGCAGAATCAGTGCCACAGGGCAGCGCAATCAGCCGCCGCCAGTTCCTGGCAGGAACGGCGATTGCCGCCGGTTCTGCTGCTGTAGCCTTGGCCAAAGGTCCTATGGCCTTAAAGCCTGTGCTGGCCCAATCCACGAAGCCTTTCATCCTGCCGCCCGGTGCTCTCAGCCAGACTCACCTGTCCCAGAACTGCACGGCCTGCCATCTTTGCATCTCCCGCTGCCCGGGCCATGTATTACGGCCCTTTACCTGGACACAAGGCTTGGACCGCATGGGACAGCCCTATATGGACCATAGCCTGGGCCATTGCCTGTACGACTGCCATGCCTGCAGTGAAGCCTGCCCTACAGGCGCTATCCGTCCCATAACCTTGGAAGAAAAGCGCCATACCCAGATTGGCGTGGCCTCCGTAGACCGCAGCAAATGCCTTGTAGACATCCGTGGCGCCCACTGCGGCCGCTGTGCCATGAAGTGCCCTGCCCGAGCCATCGATCTGGTCACCGGCAAGGACAAACGGGTCCGTCCCCAGGTCAACTTCGAGAAATGCCTGGGCTGCGGCGCCTGCCACGCTGTCTGCCCGGCTGACCCTAAGGCAATCAATGTGTATCCTGTGGATCAGCAGGTGGATTTGAGGAAACTGGCTTGGTAAAAGCGAAGAGCGAAAAGTGCAGAGCGAAGAGGCCGCTGCGCGGAGCTAGGAAAAGATGATAGATGACAGATGATAGAACCTGTTGTCGGGGGTTAGAAAAGTTCTAGCGCTTGAAAGTAATCTCCTTATGTTAGTTATTCGTATAAAAAATCCGCATACCACTGATTTTTCAGTAGTATGCGGATTTTTTTCATTACAAGATTGGCCAGCGGCCGCCTCTTCGCTCTTTACTCTTCGCTTTTCGCTGACTCAGGTTCCTGTGCGAACCAGTCCTCCATATACTCTGCAAACCGGTTCACTACAGGCGACTGGAAGCGGTTCTTTTTCCAGGCAATGGAGCAATGGTTGATGAGTCTGGGGCTGAGAGGCCGGGATACGAGACCTTTACCGGCAAAGCCAAAGTCCAGACCCAATGCTACACCAAGGCCTTTGCGGACCAGGATGCTCTTATTATAAGCAGACAGGTTCATAAAAACAGGAATGACAAGGTCATCCTTGTATTTGCCAAACCAGTTTTCCACCATATTCCGTACGGCTTCCCGTCTGGCCATAAGCAAAGGAACACCTGCCAGATCTTTTGCTGTGATTTCCTTTTTTTCGGCTAAAGGATGATCTTCCGGCATAATGACGGACCAGAAGTCCGTATTGGGCAGATGGATGAAATTATATTCACTGATATCTACAGGATCTAACAGGACACCAAAGTCCAGCAAGCCATTTTCCATCCGCTCCTTTACGTCATCTGCAACGCCCGTATAGATATCGAAATAGCTGTCGGGATACTCCTCCTGGAAGGCTTTGATGACTTCAGCCACATCATTCAGGGATACCGTTTCCCCTATGCCGATAGCCACGGGCCCGGCAATGGATTCCCCGCTGTTCTGCATTTCCTGAGAGGTCTTCTCTTCCAGTTCCGCAAATTCCTGGGCCCGGCGGTACAGCAGCAGGCCTGCTGTAGTCAGGGAAATATTATGCTTACCCCGGCGGAACAGGGCCGTACCGAATTCCTGCTCCAGCTGATGCAGCTGCCGGGACAGAGTCGGCTGTGTAATATGAAGCATTTTTGAAGCTCGTGTAATGTTCTTTTCCCGAGCCACGACTAGGAAATATTTTAAGACGCGAAGTTCCATGATGGGGCCTCCTTTGGTTACTTGGATAGTGAAGAGCGAAGAGTGAAGAGCGAAGAGCAGCCCGCTGGCCTGCCCCCTCGCCAGATGCAAGCATCTGGCCCTCTCCCCCTGCGGGGGCGACAACCCGCTGGGCAAAGCCCTGTCATCCCCGCAGGGGAGGGGAACCGTGCCGAATGGCACGGTGGTGGGGCCTTGCAGAGCACCACTAGCCCACTAATCATTTTATCAAGATATTCTTATTATATCATATAACGCTTAAATTATGCCTTTTACAGCAGGTATAAATAACGTACTAACCTATAGTTCCTATTTTCTTCCCAATTTGTTCATCTGTCCTTCATTTTTTACCAGCATAATGAGCGGCATAAAGTAGTATGGAAAATCGTTATTAATTTTCACTTATAACTCAAAACATATACCAAGTTCTGGACGACTCCGTAGGGGCTTATCGTAAGATAAGCCCGCTAAAGCCATTAATTTAGAAGATTTCTTAGTGGGCGCATCTCACGATGCGCCCCTACGGGTTAGTATAAACAGAAAGGTATTTGCAAATTCCTATACCAGAAAGAATTATTTAGAGTCTACTATTAAAATGCTTTTTAGGCTGTTTTATGCATTTATTATAAGTATTTGGCATTTCTTGAGAACTGCTATATCATACAGATAACGAAAGGAAAACATAACAACCCTAAGGATTGTGTTGGAAAGGAGTTATCTATATGTTACAACAACAGGTTTTAAAATACGGTTCTATCGGTCTGGTTTTGCTGTCCCTGGTACCTGCCCTGCTTCTGGGCCACAGGAAACATCATCTCAGGAAAGCTGCGGCTGCTCAGATCACTCAACAGGTTCAAGTGACAGACGGGGATAAAGCATTGGAATTCCTGCAATGGCCCGCAGACCTGCAGGCCGTCCGGTACGAAGTGGAACTTTTCTCAAAAGTTCCTCAAAATATTGATTCCAATAAACCGGTAGAAAATGCCGAATATAGAAACAAGCATGTATACGTAAACAGTCTGCTGCTGGCAAAAGCTGTCCTGGATTCCTATGAAGGGGGCCAGCCCATGTACTTCCGGGTCCGTTCCTATGACCTGGATGGCAATCCCTCTTCCCCGTTTACAGCTCCCCAGCTGCTTCAGAGCCACCTGAAGACCGTGACTCGTAATGCTCCTGTGCCCAGACCTACCTACGAAGACGGCAAGGGCAGCACCCTGCTGTACCCGGTCTATGCCTATACGGGCAATCCCGGAGCCAGCCAGTATGAAGTAGAAGTCATAAACCGTTATCCGGAAAATCCGGACGGCATTGCTCCTTCCAAGTATCGCGTATTCTCCGAAGTCACTCCCCTGACAGACCTGTATGATAAAGAAGCCCGTATCGGCACGTATTACTGGCGGGTCCGGGGCATGGACAAGGCTGGCAATGCCGTTGGCCAGTGGAGCCTGCCGGAAAAATTCACCACGGAACCCTCCGCCAAATATAACGTGGCTATTTTTGGAGACAGCATCTCCCATGGCGGTGGCCATATGTCCTTCTCCCCTGTGGATTTTTCCTATAGCTATGCTCACTATTTGAACATTCCCACCATCAACCTGTCCGAAAGCGGCGACACCAGCGAAATGATGGTGGACCGGTTTGAAAAGGATGTACTGCCTTTCCATGTGAAATATCTGCTGATTATGGGCGGCACCAACAGCCTCCGTGGCGGGGTTTCTGCGGAATCCGTCATCAGCGACCTGCGAGAGATCCAGCAAAAGGCCCGTGCCAATGGCATGACCCCCATCCTGCTGACCCTGGCACCGGTAAATCCGGATAACATCCAAAAAGCTTTTGATGAACCTACCGCCAGCGGCTGGCAGCAAGCCTTTGCTGCTGTCAACTCTTGGATTCGCACCCAGCCCCACATTGATACTGCTGCTCCTTTCGAACGCATGGGCAGCGTGCTTCCCACCAGCATGGCCCTGGACGGCCTCCACGGCGATGCCAATATGAAGGAAATCATGGCGGGGGTGATTAATAGGGGGCTTGGAAAGCTTATGTAAAGCGAAAAGCGAAGAGATAAGAGCGAAGAGGCCGCTCTGCGGAATTTTTAAAGCAGTATAACAACATTGTGCGGAGCATTTCTCTTCGCTCTTTGCTCTTCACTCTTCGCTAATCAAGCCTCTCACTTCCTCCAAGCACCGTTCCGCATCGTCATTGCAAGAGTGCACTTCCAGCAGCTTTGTATAAAATCCCTGCTCCCTGACAAGCTGACGGGATTTCGGGTAGACTAAATCAAAATACATACACAGACCTCCAATGAAGTAATCCATGGGGGTCTTTTTTAATGCGGTTTTGATGGAATGCTTCTGTCGAGCGGCTGCCATGACTGCCGGTGTCACAGAAGCCTGCAGAAGTTCCCTCCAGTCAGCATTCCAGATAATGGGCAGCTTGTGGGCATATTGGGCATAGACCCGGAAGATATCCACTTTATCAGCATCCCGTAAGAGCTGACAAAATAGGCGCTGGCGGTCCGTGAGAGAGCCCGTCAGCTCATAGGCACTATGCTGCCGAATGGCT
The DNA here is from genome assembly GCA_900314165.1 of uncultured Acidaminococcus sp. The sequence continues at coordinate 3,037 of OMUE01000004.1, read as the reverse complement.
TCCTTCAGAATGTCATCCTGGCTGCTATCCTCCAGGAACTCCCGGATATGGCCCTTGTCAAACAGATACCGGGCACCGTACTCCGCATGATTCATGCTGCGTCCATCGGAAAACGTATGGTACTGCCGCAGCTGTTCAAAGCGGCCGATATCGTGCAAGAGACCCATAGCATAGGCCAGGTCCACATCATCCTGGCTGAGGCCCAGACTTTCGGCAATCACTCTACAGTTTACGCTGACACGAAGAGAATGGTCGTATTTCAGTTGGACGGCAGGATCAGTAAGATAAAAATTTTTAACATAGAAAGAAAATCTATTTTGCAATAAGACTATGTCCATAATCAAAACCTCCGCGCTGCCTGCCCCCTCGCCATCTACGATGGCCCTCTCCCCCTTCGGGGGCGACAACTTCCTAATCCCTAACTCCTTAAACCCTAATCCCTATTTATGATACAATAGAATCAGCATAATCTCAAAACTAGGAGGGCTATCATGCTTGAACAGACTCTTACAATTAGAAATACGGAATTCTCCAACCGCCTGGTCATGGCGCCCACGAACCTGCGGTTTGCCGAAAAAGGCTTTGTAAACGAAAACCATCTGGCCTATTACGACAGCCGCACTCAGGGCGGTTATGTGGGCCTGGTCGTTGTAGAGCACACGTTTGTACTGCCCAATGGCCAGGCTTCGGCGCCCCAGCTGGGCAGCTGCGATGACAAGTATATTCCCGGCCTCACACAGCTGGCGGAGACCATCCACAAAAACGGCAGCAAAGCTGTGTTACAGATTTCCCATGCGGGAGCCAGCCTGCGCAAGGACGTGGTTCCTTTAGAGGGCATCAGTCCCAGCGGGTTGGTAAGTCCACTGGACCGCACCCCTAAAGATAAGCTGCAGAACACCCATGCTATGAGCCTGGAGGAGATCCGTGAGCTCATCGACGCCTTTGTGGCAGCCGCTCTGAGGGCTAAAAAAGCCGGTTTTGACGGCGTGGAAATCCATTCTGCTCACGGCTATCTGCTGAACCAATTCTATTCTCCCCTGACGAACCATCGGAGTGACGCCTATACGGGCGGCACAATCGAAGGCCGGACGCTGCTGCAGCGGCAGGTCCTGCAGACTGTCCGCAAAGCAGCAGGAGACGACTTTATCGTAGGCTTGCGACTGGGTGCCTGTGACTATACACCCGGAGGCAGCACCATTGAGGACGGGGCTGCAGCAGCTAAACTCATTGAAGTTGCTGGTGCGGATTACATCAGCGTCACCGGGGGCCTGTGCTTCTATACGCTGCCCGGCCGTACGGACGCCGGTTATTTCCGGGATGCCTCGGAAGCCATCAAGAAATCCGTCCATATCCCCGTCCTCCTGACCGGTGGTATCTGGACCCGTGAGGCTGCTGAGCAGTTGTTAGCCGCCGGCCAAGCCGACCTCATCGGCGCCGCCCGGCCGTTCCTGAAGGACGCCGGTTTTGGCAAGCTGATGCTGGAAAACAAATAACCAAAAGGAGACTGTGAAAAATGAGGTGTTCATTTCTTCACAGTCTCTTTATTCTGCCGCTATGCGGCCACTTTTCGCTTTTCACTTTTCGCTTTTCACTGATTTATAGCTCACCGCCACATTCTGGATCATATTTCTGTGTTCTTTCTTGTCCTCTGTGAACTTCTGGTCCACTTTCAGATTCTGTTCGCCTTTTGCCGTCGTATCGATGACCGCATGGGCCTGGAAATCGCTGCTCCAGTACAAAGTGCCTTCCAGATACATAGTATATTTCCCCTCAGCTACAGGCTTGCCTGCGTCATCCGTGCCGTCCCAGACCACAGTCTGCTTGCCGGTGGATGGAGTGGATTTTGTGATGGCATCCAGTTTTGCCGCATCCATCTTAGCCGGATTGGCTTTGCTGACCCACAGAGGCAGGGATTCTTTCCGTTTCGTATAGCCGCCTTTACCGGTAAAGTACGTTACAAACAAATTCTTTACCACTTTCCCCTGAGCGTCTTCCACCCAGGCAGCCAGCTGATTGGAGGCCATGATTCTTTCACCGTTATAGTCATAGGTCATGGTGACGGTAAATTTGCCATTGCCTTTAGGTGCAGAAGCTGCAGCCTGAGCCGTCTGGGCTGCCGGTTTTGCTGCAGCTTTCTTTGTGGCTCCCGTCTTAGCCTGGGATCCGCAGCCGGTCAGCAGCAGGGCTGCCAGACCTGCACAGCTCAGAGCTTTTATAACCTTATTCATAGTGATTCCCCTCCTGATATACTTTACTAAAGTAGTGTAGAATTATTTTATCACACTTTGTAGTATAAAAAGAAAATTTCCTAATGGGAATTCGCAATTAGTTAAAACAGTATTAACCAATTTTTAAAACTCTACTCCACGTCATTTTCCAAGGAATCAATTTTCCTGGCGGGTACACCGCCTACCAGGGTGTTATCCGGGATATCCTTTGTCACTACTGCGCCGGCCGCTACAATGACGTTATTGCCAATGGTAACACCGGGAAGGATGGTCGCGTTGCCGCCTATCCAAACGTCGTTACCGATGGTGACAGCACTGCCGATGCCCAAATGTTTTCTCCGTCCCATAGGAGTCATAGGATGGTTCACCGTAGAAATCAGGGTATTGGGACCAATCATCACGTGGTCTCCTATACGGACGGGCATGATGTCCAGGATCGTTACGTTATAATTGGCCAGGAAATCCTCTCCTAAAAAAATATTCCGACCATTATCGCAGGTAAAGCCCGGCAGGATATTTACCACCTTTCCTACTTTTCCCAGAGAAGACCGGATCAAGGCATCCTGCTGCTCTTTGGAAGCATCACTATCCTGCAGCTGTCGCAGTTTCCGACAGAAAGCCACTGCATGCATCTTGCGTCCGTCCACTCCCGGATCTGTAAAGTCATAAGGTAGACCGGCATCCAGCTTTTTCTCTTCTGCAGTTCTTCGTTTCATGATAAAAATTCCTTTCTGCACGCCGACCATCATCGCAAGTGACTCTGCACGCCCTACCTCCACGTTTCGCGATTCTCTTCGCTCTTCACTCTT
>OMUE01000114.1 GCA_900314165.1 uncultured Acidaminococcus sp. | reverse complement strand
TTATCCTTGCCCAGGATCAGGGAAATATGGCCGAATTCCGGTTTCGGGAAGCCCAGGGCATCGTACAGCAGCAGCTGACGAGGGGTGTTGGACAGATGTTCTTCGGCACGGATGACACAGTTGACGCCCATGAGGGAGTCATCGATGACCACGGCGTAGTTATAGGTGGGAATCCCATCGGCTTTCACGATGATAAAGTCGCCGATGCCGTCGGAGTCAAAATGCACATCCCCACGGACCTTGTCGTGGACCACGATATCCTGGCCTTCAGGGACCCGGAACCGGATGGTCGGTTTGCGGCCTTCGGCTTCATAGGCAGCCCGTTGTTCCGGAGTCAGGTTCCGGCATTTGCCCATGTACCGGGGCATCTTACCTTCAGCCTGCAGCTGTTCCCGTTCTGCTTCCAGTTCTTCCGGCGTACAGTAGCAGTAATACGCTTTGCCTTCAGCCAGCAGTTTGTCCGTATATTTTTTATAGATATCCAGCCGTTCCATCTGGCGATAAGGGCCATTAGGACCGCCTACGTCAATGCCTTCATTCCAATCCAGGCCCAGCCATTTCAGGGCGTTCTTGATGTTCTCTTCCCATTCGGGTTTGGAACGATCCCGGTCCGTATCTTCGATACGCAGCAGGAACGTGCCGTTGTATTTCTTAGCCAGCAAATAGTTGAACAGGGCACTGCGGGCACCGCCAATATGGAACGGCCCCGTAGGGCTGGGAGCAAAACGTACTTTCAAAGAACTATCCATTGTGTATCTCTTCCTCTCAAAAAATTAATGATTATTTTATCAAACTGGCCACGGCTTCCGCAGCGATGCCTTCACCTCTGCCTGTAAAGCCTAATTTTTCCGTGGTCGTAGCTTTGATATTCACAGCATCTTCCGGCAGATTGAAGTCTGCCATCACATTGGCTTTCATAGCTGGTTCAAAGGGGGCCAGCTTCGGTTTCTGGGCAATGATGGTCACATCCACGTTGTTCACGTGCCAGCCGGCCTTGTGGAGTCGTTCTACTACCGCTGCCAGCAGCTTGCGGCTGTCCGCTCCTGCATAAGCAGGATCGTTGTCCGGGAACAGGTGGCCGATATCTCCCATACCGGCAGCCCCCAGCAGGGCATCCATCAGGGCATGGAGCGCCACATCGGCGTCTGAATGGCCCAGCAGGCCCTTGTCATAGGGCACCGTCACGCCGCACAGGATCAGGGGACGATCCGGTACGAGACAGTGTACATCGTAGCCGGAACCAACACGAAACTTCATAGGGTGATCCTCCTTGTCCGCCAGCAGGCCTTTAGCCCAGCGCAGGTCTTCCGGCGTAGTAATCTTGCGGTTGTCATAGGATCCCTGGACCAGCGTTACAGGATGTCCCAGGGCTTCCACCATACTGGCATCGTCCGTCACGGCCAGGTCATGCTCTGCTACATAGGCAAAGGCTTGCCGCAATAAGGGGACAGAAAAGATCTGGGGTGTCTGCACGGCCCACAGATGCTTCCTGTCGGGCGTACATCGCACACTCCCCTCTCCATTATCCACTTTGATGGTATCCTTGCAGGGCACGGCTGCAATGGCCCCTCCGGAAGTCTGCGCTGCAGCCCAGACGCGGGTAAACAGCTCGGGCATGGCAAAAGGACGGGCTCCATCGTGGACAGCCACCCATTGGGCATCAGTGGGCAGTTTCTCCATAGCATGTTCCACAGAGTCCTGCCGTTCCTTGCCGCCCGTAACGATTTCCCAGTGCAAGGCTGGGAAAATTTTCGGGCCATAGTGGTTCAGCAGGTTCTGTGCCTGGGGCTCCTCACCGGGAGCTACCACCACAAGAGCCTGCTGCACACCGGGCACTCTGGCCACCTGGTCCAGATTCCGGACCAGGATGGGCAGACCACCGATACATGCGTAATTTTTATTATACCCCAAACCCAGCCGTTTTCCCATACCTGCGGCTGCAATGATGACAAAAAGACCTTCCATACCTTACATCCTTACTTCAATCTGGCGAAAATCATCCGTCCTGCAGAGGTCTGGAGCACGGACGTAACGATGACGGGCACAGTAAAATTCACTGCCCGCTTGCCGCTTTCTACGACCACCATGGTGCCATCATCCAGATAGCCGATGGCCTGGCCCGGTTCCTTGCCTTCTTTGGCCAGGAAAATCTGCAATTCTTCCCCGGGCAGTACGGTCTGCTTCAAGGCGTTGGCCAGATCATTGATATTCAGTACCTTCACGCCCTGGATTTCAGCCACTTTGCTCAGGTTGAAATCATTGGTAGCCACAATGCCGCTTCTTTTCTTGGCCAGCCGCACCAGCTTCGTATCCACCTCTGTAATGTCGTCGTAATCGTCATCGGCGATTTCCACTTCTACCTCTTTGTTAGCCTGGATAGCCCGGACAATGTCCAGACCCCGCCGGCCCCGGTTGCGCTTCAGGCTGTCACCGGAGTCTGCCACCTTCTGCAGTTCCTCCAGGACGAATTTGGGAATGACGATGACGCCTTCCAAAAAGCCCAGCCGGATTACATCCAGGATCCGCCCATCGATCAATACGCTGGTATCTAATAATTTATAAGTGCGGGAAGCATGCCGGGTGGTGTTTTTCCTGGAATTTTCCTTATTCTTGGAAAACCACAACCGGTTAAAAAATGAAACGATATCAGCGCGTTTGTTCAGAGCGACTTTAGCACCTACAATGGCTCCGATGATACTGAATGCCAGAGAGATATACGGTCCCACAATGGGCAGCCGGGAAAAGGACGTTCCCAGCAGGGCTGCTACTACCAGGCCCGTAATGACCCCGATAGCCAGCACGAAGATATCCCCCGTAGGCAGGTCAGCCAGGTAGCCGGCCACGCTCTCACTGAACCGCAGGATGCCGCGGTCAATAGTCGGAGCCAGCAGGTTCCCTATGTACCCGAATACTAAAGCTCCGATGATGCCCAGCAGCAGGTTCAAAGGAGAGACCCCTAGGAACGTAGTGGTCAGGTATTCTCTGCCGATAAAGCCGGATAACAAAGGCTCTGCCACTTCCATCAGCAGGATGCCAATGATAGCGAAAATCAAAACAACGACGCATCTGGCGATTTTTTCAAACATAGTCTCACCTCCTTTTAATTGTTCATCACATTATAATACTATATTCTGCTCGGAATTGAAACGAAAAAAAGAAGTTTGTCAAACAATTCCTTAAACTTGTGACAAACTTCTTGTGGGGCTGTGGTTTTCATACGAACTGACCCAGCCAATCTTCCGACTTCTTTTCGTCCACAGATTCTACCAGCATCACTTCGCTGAGCAGGATCTGTTTTGCTGTGGTCAGAAGCCGCTTTTCCCCCGTGGACAATTTCTTCTCCACTTCCTGCACTGCCAGCGTCCGTACCACGTCCGCCACCTGGAAGATGTCCCCTGTCTTCATTTTTTCCACATACAGGTTGTACCGCCGGTTCCACGTAATCTTCTTCATCACGTTTTCCGGCCGTGCTTTCAGCACGTTCTCTACTTCAGGCAGCACAGACTTATTCACAATAGGGCGCAATCCGATTTTTTCTACATTGGCAATGGGAATCATGACTTTCATGTCACTGAGAAGCATATCCAGTACAAAATAACTGACATCTTGGCCGCCGACCTGACGCTGTTCCACGTCTTTAATCACGGCCGCCCCATGCATGGGGTACAACACTTTATCACCCACTGCAAACATTGTGCTACCTCCTAACCTACAGTGCGGCCAATTAACAACTATAATTAGTTTAGCACAACTTTTGTTAGGAAGTCAAATTTTATTATTTTATCGTATTTAAGAATATATGTCAACCAAAAAATTGTAATATATACTACTTTTTAGGGAGAATACTTGGACAAAAAAGCGAAGAGCGAAGAGCGAAGAGTTGGGCGTCCGCCCCTCTTTGCTCTTTTCCCTTCGCTCTTCACTTTTTCTTCGTTACTCAAAGAACCCTTGTAGCGCCTGTTCTATGGTCCTAACCTGTACGATGGTCAGGCCAGCAGGGATTTTGTTAGCCGGCAGGCTGCCTTTGGGAACGATAAACTTCTTGAAACCCAGCTGGGCTGCTTCTTTGATGCGCCGGTCCACCAGGCCGACACGCCGCAGTTCCCCCGTCAGGCCCACTTCTCCCAGGGCCAGCGTGCCCATGGGTACGGGCTTATTCCGGTAGCTGGAGACCAGAGCACCTACGATGGCCAGATCCGCCGCCGGTTCCCGGATGCTCATGCCCCCTACAGCGCACACGTAGGCATCCTGATCCCCGAAATTCATGCGGCAGCGTTTTTCTAATACAGCCAGCAGCATATTGACCCGGTTGAAATCCACCCCTACGGCTGTCCGCCGGGGCAGGCCGAAGGGTGTATGGGACACCAGGGCCTGGATCTCCGCCAGGATGGGCCTGTTGCCCTCTATAGCTGCCGTAATGACGGAACCGGGCACCGCTTCTTCCTTCGTTTCCAAAAACAGTCCGGAAGGGTTAGCCACTTCTACCAGGCCGTCTTCTTCCATAGAGAATATCCCACACTCACTGGTGGAGCCGAAGCGGTTTTTCAAAGCCCGCAACACCCGATACGTGTAGGAACGGTCTCCTTCGAACTGCAGCACCACATCCACCATGTGTTCCAACAGTCTCGGTCCGGCAATATTGCCTTCCTTGGTCACGTGGCCGATGATGATGACCGCGATGCCCGTTTCCTTGGCAAAATTCAACAGCTTGGCCGTGCATTCCCGGACCTGGCCTACGCTGCCGGCCGCCGTCTCCAGCTCCTGGTTGTACATGGTCTGGATGGAGTCAATGACTAAAAGAGCCGGTTTTTCCTGCCGGGCCTGGGTCAGGATGCCGCCCAGCTCCGTAGCCGTCATGATTTTCAGTGCATCGCCAGCGTGTCCCAGCCGTTCTGCCCGCATAGCAGTCTGGGCTTCCGATTCTTCTCCGGACACGTACAGCACTCTCGTAGTGTGGGCAGCGGCCTTCATGGATACATCCAGCACAATGGTGGATTTGCCGATGCCCGGAGCGCCGCCTAAAAGAATCAAGGAGCCGGGCACAATGCCGCCCCCCAGCACTCTGTCGAATTCATGGATGCCCGTGTGCATGCGTTGGACAGGCACTTTGGCAATCTGGTTCAAGGTCTTGGGTACCGCTTTTTCCAGGCCGCTTAAATACGAAGGCCGGGGCCGTGCCGGTGCCGGAGCCTGGACCTCTTCCACAAGAGAATCCCAGGCACCGCATTCCGGACACTTCCCCAGCCATTTTACAGCCGTGTACCCACAATTCTGACATACATAATGGGTCTGGTGTTTTGCCACAGTTACTCTTCTCCTTCGCCCATAAGCTGATAGGCTGTCTTGATCATCCGCAGCTTGTCTTTTTCCGTCACATGATCACCCAGGACAGCCAGGAAATAGTGGAGCAGCCGGGCTTCCCGCAGCGTAATCAGCTTATGAGCCGTCAGAGCTTCTACCAGGTCCGACGGTGTCTTGATGTCTTCTGCTGCCGGCAGCTTTTCCTGCTGTTCAGGCTGGGGCAGGCGGATAATGCGGATAAAGCCTCCGTTCCCCCGCTTGGATTCTACTTCATATCCCCGTTCCGGGGTAAACCGTGTCGTCAAGGTATAGGTAATCTGGGACGGGGCACAGGAAAGCTTCTCTGCCAGCTGGCTTCTTTTTACATTCACAGCATCTTGTTCGTTGGCAAACAATTCGCTGATAATAAACTGTTCTATCAAATCAGCTACATTCCGCATAGTATTACCTCCTTACCCCCTTATTATATTTGACTTTTTGACGTTTAGCAAGGGGAATTTTGCTTCTCCCTCGCCTCTACCACTTGTTCTATGTGCTCAGCCACCGTGGTGCAGCAGCCGCCTACGACGGCAGCCCCGGCCCGCATGTAGTCCGCAGCATAGGAACCGAACCGTTTGCGGCCTCCGGTGCCGCGCCAGGTCTTCGTCACAGGATCATACTCTTCCCCGCTGTTAGGATAGACGACAATGGGCAACTCCGTAACGGCCTTCAATTCCCCAATGAGGCTTTCGATATATTCCGGCTTCGTGCAGTTCACACCGATGGCTTGCAGATGAGGATGGTTCTTTACCAGCACTTCGGCGCAATGGCTCAGTAAATCTCCTTCACAGTTGCGTCTGCCATCCTGGCAGGAGAAGGTGACCCAATAGGGTGCCCCCAATTCCTCAGCAAGAGCCGTTTCCACCAACACTTCCTGCAGGGAAGGCTGGGTCTCCATCAGCAGTACATCGGGCCCTGCTGCCCACAACAGCTCCATGCGCCGTTTGTGGAACCCGCGCAGTTCTTCATCCGTCAGCCCGTAATGGCCTTTATATTCCGCCCCATTGGCCAGATAGGCTCCGTAGGGACCAACGGCTGCCAGGCACAGAGGCCACAACCGTCCCTGGGCTTGGCCTTCTGCGTCCCACCACTCCTGCCGGGCTTCCTTAAATACGGTTATCGCTCTCTGGATCAGTTCCTCTGCCTGAGCTTCCGTAAATCCTGCCGCCAAAAGACCCGGTATGGACGCCTGATAGCTGCATGTAATGCCCATGTCCGCCCCGGCCCGGAAATAGTCCAGATGGACTTGCTTAACCAGGTCCGGCCGATCCGCTAAGACCCGGGCCGTCCAAAGCTTGTTATTCAGGTTTGCTCCCAGATTCTCCAGGGCCGTGCCCATGGAGCCGTCCATGATCAGGACTTTTTCCTGTTTCAACATATCCTGCAGTTTATTCTCCATATCAATTTTCATCCTTTCCATCTTCGCTCAAACCATAGGAGACCATGGGCGGATTTTCACCCCGTTGTTTTGCCGGCAGGTAGCGGAACCAAAAGTCCCGGAACAGGCCCATGATTTCTCCCTGCTTCGTATAAATGTAGAACAGCGTGATGAATACGTAGATGGCGGACAGGATATCCGTCATAGCCCACAGAGCGTCCGCTTTCATGTCGTACAGCACCACACAGGGCATCATGTAATACACCATGTACAGCTTCGTAGCCAGCTTATTCCGAGCCGTGTCGCCAAAGGCATAGTTCACGGACTTTTCGCAGCTGTAGTACATGCCGATGATAGTAGTCCAGGCAAAGATCGTAATTGCCACACCCATGAACATGGCTCCCAAAGTCCCATAGCTGACCTTGAAGGCTACGGTGGTCAGCCGGGCGCTGTTGACCCCGGGATAATCGATGTAGGCGTTGGTCAGGATCAGGGACAGAGCCGTAACAGAGCACACGATGATGGTGTCCAGGAATACTTCGCCCCAGCCCCAGGAAGCCTGCCGTACAGGATGATCCGTCTTGGCTGAAGCGTGGGCAATCATGCCGTAGCCCGTGCCCGCATCATTGGAATACAATCCACGGGCGATCCCATAGCGCAGAGCGTCCTTCACCGCGGCTCCTGCAAAGCCGCCCACCGGTGCCATGGGCGTAAAGGCACTGCGGACAATCAGGGATATAGCGCCCGGCACCTGGGGCAGATGCTGCAGCAGGATACCGATGCCACCTAAAATATACAATAAGGCCATAAACGGTACTACTTTTTCCATGACCCAGGCAATGCGCCGCAAGCCTCCGAAGATGGTTACAAAGCAGGTAATGCCCAGGACTGCCACAGATACCAGAGGGTCTATGCCGAAACCTTCCTGGAGAGCTCCCACTACAGATTCTGTTTGGACACTGCAGGTCCAGGGGCCCAGGGTAAAGCAGGCCAAAGCCAGCAGCAGGCCCCCCCGTTTCCAGCCCAGGGCGTTCTTCATGACGAAGCTCCGGTCACACATGTATTCATCCATGGACTGGGAATATTTCACCCGGTAGCGCTGGCCCAGAATGATTTCGCAAGCCTTGGTGGACATGCCCAACAGGCCGCTGACCCACATCCAGAATACGGCGCCAGGCCCGCCGGACACAATGGCCGTAGCCACCCCTCCGATATTGCCTACGCCGATGGTATTGGCCATGGCCGTACAGGCAGCTGCAAAGCCGGAAACCGTTCCATTGCCGTCTCCGCTTTTGAACATCTTGCCGAACGTGTTTTGATAATTGAACTTCATACAACGAAAATTGTACCGGAAACCAAAACGGATGCTGAGATACAGCCCCGTCCCTACCAGCAGCACCGTCATAGGTGTCCCCCAAAGGGCATCGGAAATCGCCGTCAAGGTATCAAGGATCATACTCCCACCCCAATCCAAAGTATATTGTTTGGATTGTAGCAGGAGAAACGGAAGGATGTCAATGGGATTTAACCAGCCTGAAAAAGCGAAAAGTGAAGAGTGAAAAGGTGTCCGCTGGACAGGTTTTCCGCAGGCCTCTTCGCTCTTCTCTCTTCGCTCTTCACTCTTTATAAGTAACATCCTTCCTGATCAGCAGTTCAATTCCCTGCTGTTTGTATTCTTCGTAGATGGCTTTGATGAACTGGTGCTTCAGGACCCCTTCATCCACGATATTCCGGATTCTCAGAACCACGTTGAAGCTGATACCATAATCCCCCAGTTTATTGTACAGCACCAGGGGTTTGAATCCCGTAACCCCGTATTCACTCTTTTCCAGGATCCGCCGGGCTACGTCCAAAGTCACGGTCTCTACCTTTTGCAGGTCGTTGCCGTACGTAATGGTAATAGGAATCGTAATGGTGCACTCTGCATAGGGCTGTTCGTAGTTCGTCAGGATGGAATTGGCAATATTCTTATTGGGCACGATAACCGTGTTGCTGGTGTCCGTGCGGATGGTAGTATTACGCCAGTTCATGTCCACCACCCGTCCGGATTCCCCACTGGACAGGCGGATATAATCCCCCATATGAACCTGTTTGGATACGATGGTGGTAATGCCGGAAAACAGGTTGGACAGGGTGTCCTGCAAGGCCAGGGCGGATGCTAAACCGCCGGCGCCCAGAGCTGTCAGCAGTGGAGAAATGGAAATGCCATAGGAACTCAGGATAATGAGGAACCCTGCCATGTACACGGCCAGGTCCACCACGGTAGCCAGGATGGACATGGACGATTCGCTGTCGTCCCGTTTGTTGATCCGAGATTTGATGAAAGACGATGTCAGGTGGGCCAAAAACCAGGTAGTCGTAATAATGGTCAGGCTGTGAAAATGCTTGTTCAGGATCTCGTTGATAAACCAGGGCAGGCTCAGGAAATTCTGAGTAAACTTGCTGCCCAGCTGCAGGCCCATAAGGGTGGGCATGAAACGGAACGCATTCCGCCATGTGTCTTCCTTATAGCGGGTATAGCGGCTTAACAGGGCAATGGCGATTCTGAACAAAAAGTGCAGCAGCACAACGCCTAAAATATTGAATAAAATAAATGCCGCAAAATGCACATGGGGTCCCCCATGCTCCAGTTCCCCCGCCAGCCGGGTCATCCAATTCATAATACGCCTCCAAAAGTTAATTAATCATTATGTGGGATAGTGTAGCATACTTTGGCAAAAAAACAAGATGATAGATGTTAGATGATAGAAGTCAGATGCATAGGTAAAACCCACCACCGTTGCAAGCAACGGTCCCCCGCCCTTGAAAAGGGCGGACTTAAAACAGCGAACCATCCGACAAGCAGGTTTCTAACCCCCGACAACAGGTTCTATCATCTATCATCTATCATCTATCATCTATTTTCTTATTCCAGCCTCCCCTGCCGCAGCATCACTTTCCTCTCTCCTTCCATGAACTTGCCATATCTATGGGAGATGCTGACCACAGTACGGCCGGCACCAGCCCGTTTCAGGGCTTCCAGCACCTGTTGTTCCGTGCCGCTGTCCAGGTTGGCTGCCATCTCGTCCAGCAGGAGTACTTTGGGATCAGCCACCACAGCCCGGGCAATGCTGAGCAGCTGCAGCTGGCCCTGGGAAAACAAGCCTTCCTGCATAAGAGTATCCAGTCCCTTCGGCAGCCGGGCCACTGTATCTTTCAAATCAGCCAGATCCAGGGCCTTCCACACTTCCCGGTCCCGGATAGCGTCGTCATACAGCGTTACCTGGTTCCGGATGGTACCTATCACAGGCTGGAAGGACTGTTCCACGCAACCATAGGCCTGCCGCCGGGCATGGTCTGCCAAATCCGCCGGATTCTGGCCGCACAGGCTGATCCTTCCCTTACCGGGCCTGTACAGCCCCATGAGCAGGGCAAACAGCGTGCTCTTGCCGCTGCCGCTAGGACCCAGCAGCAGTACGTGTTCTCCGGAGGCAATATGCAGGTGGATATCCTGCAAGACCCATCGGTCCTCGTTATAGCGGAACCACACATTCTCTACATCGATACGGCCATCCGCTTCCGGAGCCAGGCTGGCCGGCGCTTCAACGGACACCATTTCTTCTTCCTGCAGGAAGCTGCTGATATGCTGGATCCCGGCCACGGCAGACTGGATGTTCTGGATCTCCATCCCCATGGATTCCAAAGGCCCGAAAACCTTGCCTACATAGGAGATGATAGCTACGGCAGAGCCTACGGTCATGCCGAAGAATTCCTGCATGGCCCGGCCCTGAGCTGCCCCCGTCATAACGATAGCCACCACTGCAGCCTGCAACACCAGGATCACAGGAGAATAGCAGGAATCAAACAGGTTTGCCTTGTCAATAGCCCGATAGCTTTCCATAATAAAGCCATCGTACCGTTTTTCCATATACCCTTCCTTGCTGAGAGTATGGATCATCCGCAGGTTCTGCAGGGTCTCCGGTACATGGTTGTTCACCCGGGCGATAGCGGCCCGGTTGTCACGCTGCGCAGCCAGGCTCTTTTTCTGGAAGTGCCGGGTCAGATAGAACAGGATGGGCATAATGGCCACCAGCAGCAGGAACAGGCCCCGGCTTTTCGTAAACAGGATGGCTAGGATGCCGATAATTTTCACACAGTCTGCCGCCATGCCCACAACGCCATTGGAATACAGGGCGTCAATGGTGTCTCCATCATTTACAAAGATAGACGTAATACGGCCGCTGGGATGGGTTGTAAAATACCCGGCAGGAAGCCGTGACAATTTTGCGCACAGGGCCGAACGGAGGCCATGGGTCAGCTTCTGTCCAAATAGGGTAATAGCGCTGTTCTGCATGGACTGGAACAGGTCACTGATGATTGTCAGCAGCAGATACAGAGCTGCCAGCCCCAGAGACACCCCTTTTCCTTCTGTCAGGGTATCCACGGCCCGTCCCAGCACCAGAGGAGGACACAGGGACGTACCTACGGCTAAAATCACCAGCAGCAGCACAACAGCGGCCTGTTTTGGATATTGGTGCAGGGTGTCCTGCAGAGACTGAGTCACAGGACCTCTTACGCTTTCGTTATTTCTTTGCATCCAGGTCCACCCCCTTCTGCTGGCTTTCAAACAACTGCCGGTATACCGGTTCCCGGCTCATGAGCGCCTCGTGGGTGGCAAAGATACCTCTGCCATCCTGCAGGAACAGCACATGATCAAATGCCGGGAAATGGACGAGCCTGTGGGAAATCAGGAGGATGGTCCTGCCCGGCAGCAGCTGGTGCATATGCTGCAGGATAGTCTGCTCCATATCTCCGTCCACCCCGGCAAAGGGATCATCCAGGATGACCAGGCCTTTGCTATGGCTCAGGGTCCTGGCCAAAGCCACTCGGGCCTTCTGACCCCCGGACAACTGGGCACCTCCTGTGCCCACAGGGGTCTCAGCGCCTTGGGGCAGCGCCGCCACTTCCTGATCGATACACACAGCTTCCAGCCATTTTTCCACATCGATAGGATCCCCTAAGGCTATATTTTCCCTGATTGAACCTGTAATGAGTTCCGGATTATGGCCCATGTAGGAAATCATGGAGCGCCGTTCTGCTTCCGTCAATTCCAGCAGATTCCGGCCGTTCAGCTGGATCGTGCCCTGACAGGGCACTTCATCCAGAAAGGCCTTGCCCAACAGGCTCTTGCCGCAGGCTACTTTACCCGTTATGCCGATGATTTCTCCCGGTTCGGCCTGGAAAGAAATTTCTTCCAGGCCTTTGGTCTGGCCCGGATACTGGCAGCTTAGCTGCTTTACACAGAGAGAGACATGAGTTTCCGGTTCCTTTGCCTCGCTGTCCGGCACGGACGCCGCATAGGTCAGCAGCGGCTTGATGCGCTGCCAGGACACCTGGGCCTTTTGGACCGCGTTAAACAGTTTGGCCGCATGGCTGGTCTTTACCGCCAGTTTGATGAAGCAGGCCAAAAACGTGGTGAAGCTGGCAATATTCCACTGGGTCCAGCCTGTGCCCTGCACATTCCGGGAACCGAAATAAAAAATGAGGACCGTGCCGATCATGGAGACAGCATCATACAAAGGCCCCATACTGCCTTCAAAGATATTTGCCCGGCTGCTGGCTTTCTCGTAGGCCGTCAGCTGTTTTTCGTAGGCCTCGTTCCGATCCTGTTCCCGCCCGAACATGCGATAGGTCAGGGCCCGGCCGATGCGGTCCATAGTTTTTTCGTTCAGTTGGGCTTCGCATTCTTTGTAATGACCGTTAGCCCGGGCCACCTGTTTTTTCAGTTTGTCTGCCAGGATATAGGCAATGGGCGTAAACAGGCACGCCAAAATCGTCAGCCGCCAGTCGAATACCAGCAGCATGACGATATACACTACCATGACGACGCCCGTGTCAAAGATTTCCGTAGTAAATTTCCGCATGCCCTCTGAACAGGCATCCACGTCTCCGATGGCCTTCGTCATATAAGAGCCCAGATTTTCCTGTTCTCCGGCTTCCACCGGCCGGTGCACCATGCCGTGGTACAGGGTATGGCGCATGAGGCGGCTTACCTGGTTGGCAAAGACCCGGACGGTATAGCGTTTGCCGGCCCGGCTGGCCTGGACCACAAAGATGACGGCCACGTACAACAGGGCCAGACCGATCATGTCCACCGCTGCCTTAGTGCCGCCAAGAATTTCGTAAAGCCTTTGGGCTAACAGGCCTTCGAAATAGGGACCTGCCCCCATGCCCACGTTATAGATAATGCCCGTAATGGTCACCCCGGCAAGCCAGGGCCATTCCAAGCGGAAATACGAAAGGATTTGGTCCGGTTGGAAATAATTATCACACATAAAAAAGCCGCCTTTCATAAGAATCTGAGAGTAGTATACAACAAAAGAGAGGCTGTTTTCTTTAAACAATTCGAAAACAGTCTCTCTTGCTGGACGAACGACGACCGACAGCCGACGGCCGAAATAGGAACAAACCGTTTTACACCGGTTTGAATATATTCCACGCAAAGCGTGGTTCCTCTTTCGTCCGTCATCCGTCGTATGTCGTTCATCGTTATATCTGTATTATAACCAATACGCCATCCCCGCTCCCACTCCGATCACAAATCCTGCCATTACATCAGAAGGATAGTGGACCCCTGCCAGGACGCGGACCAGAGCGCTGAGGACACTGACCATGAGGAAAGCCATGCCCCAGGCCGGATACAGGTACAGGTACGTCATGGCGATGATGGTAGAGGAAAAAACGTGGCGGCTGGGCAGGGATTCCCCCTGCTTGTTCCGGGGAATGAGAGGCTCAATCTTATGACTTTCATAGGGCCGCGGCCTGTTAATACTGCTGCGTACCACGGTCACCAGGGCAAAGGACACGGCCGGTACCCCCAGCACCCGTAAAAACAGTGGCGTCCTGACGCTGCCGGTTTGTTTATACACCAGATAGAGCAGCACAGGATAAGCAATGTACATGAGGATGACCAGCAATGCGTTGGCCCACCACAGCCCCCGAATCAAACCAGGACGTCCCCGGAAGCCTTTTGTTATGTGTTCATAAAATACTGCGTACTCTTGTTCGATTTTGTGAAATAGCATGTAGTATAGTCCTTTCCGTATGAGGCGTTAATGGTCCGCTGGACGGCCCCACCACCGTGCTTAGCACGGTGGTGGGGCTGGGCAGAGCCCTTACTAAGATGACGAGGGGGCAGTGCAGCGCACTCCTTTTCGCTCTTACCTCTTTGCTCTTCGCTTTTTTTCAGTTCATCTTCCTGAACCGTATGGCATCAGCTACAGTATAACACCGAATGTCCTGGGAACGAGCTTTTTCTCGTTGGAAATCCATCAGGATATTCAGCAAAGGCCTGGAAGCTTTCCAGTCCCCAAACGTATCCAGCAGCTGCCCGAACTGTCCTGTCCGACGCAGCACATCCGCCTCGATAGCCAGCGCCGTTTCATCGCCGGGGTACAATTTCCGGTACCAGGGCAGCACTTCCAGCACCCGCTGCCGGCAGAAATCTGCATATTCCGTATCATCACAGTCGTCACAAGCCCAGGCTGCATGGAGGGCTGCCAGATACGCATCCCCAGGATTATTATCCGCCAGGTTGATCAGGTGGAACCGGTAGAACCGGGCCGCCAGAGGCGCAATGAAATCCACATTGGCTCTGGCAATAAATTCGTCGGAATGAAGCCAACCTTCGTCCACTGTAGTCGTTTCCGTCAGGTCATCAGCCACGTAGCCGCAGTACGGGCATTCCTGTGCCCAGAACTCCATGGTACTGCGGATGGATTCCGGAGGCCTGGTATCCAGATCTCTGGAGCCGAAAGCTCTGGGTCCCTGCACGATGGTCTGTTCCGAATAGCGACCGCAAACCGCACATTTCCGAATCACAGATTTCAGTACCGTCATGATAAGGTCTCCTTTATGGAAAAGCTTGGGTTAGTGAAAAGTAAAGAGGGCGCGCTGCGCACCCCTAGTATAGGAATTTGCAAATAACATGCTGTTGGCTTAACCCGTAGGGGCGTGCCAGAGCGTAGCGACGGCCCGCCCGCAAATTCTATGAGCATGCCTGATTAGAGGGACGGTGCGCACGTCTATATAGTTATTGTACTATATTTCTTTCATTTTCCCAAAAATTGCCTGCCATATCCTTTTATTTCTGAACGTTTTCTTATTTATTGTAATATATGTTCTAATATAGTATGTTTTTCAAAGCAATTCACAGGATTTTACGCAAATTTTCTCTAACTTCTGTATTTTTAGTGTAGAATAAACGAGTATATTCATTTTGTTTCAC
Source organism: uncultured Acidaminococcus sp. (assembly GCA_900314165.1). Next base: position 8,177 of record OMUE01000114.1, on the reverse strand, counting down.
AGAAAGGATGAATGTCCATGGGTAAACTGAATACACAGATCCTGGCTATGGCTCCTGACCGTTCCCAATCGGTCATCGCTAAAGCCAAGGCCAAAAAAAATGATTCTGCCTACATCAATCTTTCCATCGGGGAGCCGGATTTTGCTACTCCGAAACAGATTGTAGATGAAATGTATAAGTGGGCCTCCCAGGGCTACACCCACTATACGGAAGGCCTGGGCCTGCCGGAACTGCGCGCCCGGATTGCCCAAAAGCTAAAAGAAGAAAACAACTGCTCCTACTCGGCGGATCAGATTGTTGTCTGCCCTGGCGCCAAGTTTGCTGTATACGCGGCCATCCGTGCCTTGGTGAACCCCGGTGATGAAGTCATGTTCCTGACACCGGTATGGCTCAGTTACTCCACGATTATCCAAATTTCCAACGGGATCCCGGTCCCTGTACATCTGAATTATGAAGACGATTATACGGTCACCCTGGAGATTCTTGAAGCCAAAGTCTCTGACAAAACCAGATGCCTGATGGTCAACAATCCGAATAACCCCACAGGAAAAGTTTTGACGGAACCGGAGTACGAAGCCATTAAGACCTTCCTGCTACGCCATCCGGACATCTACCTGCTAAGCGACGAAATTTATGAACGGATTGTTTACGATGGATGCAATGTCAGGTCTCTGGCAGCGGACCCGGACCTGGCAAACCGGGTCATCGTCATCAATGGCTTCTCGAAGGCTTTTGCCATGACGGGCTGGCGCCTGGGGTACATGGCCGCTCCTGCAGAAGTGGTAGAGCTGGTCAGACGGCTGTACGACAGCACCATGACTTGTGTCAGCTGTTTTCTGCAAAAAGGAGCCCTCTATGCCCTGGATTGCCAGGCAGAAACAGAAAAAATGCGGCAAGTCTTTGAACAGCGCCGGGATCTGTTTGTAGCCGGCCTGAATTCCATTCCCGGTGTAGAATGCAAAAAACCGGAAGGAGCCTTTTATGCCTGGGTTCGCATTACAAAAGAAGGCATAAAGGATTCCGTAGATCTGGAAGAATTCGTATTGGATAAGGCCCACATCATTGCCATGCCCGGCATTGCCTACGGCGAGGATGCGTTCCCCTGCGTCCGTTTCTCCTACGCCGCCGCCACCGAGGACCTGAAGGAAGCCATCGAACGGTTGAGAAAAGCGATGGAATAGGGATTAAGGATTAGGGATTAAGGATTAGTGGGCTAGTGGCTGGAAAAGGAAGACTCCGTATACTCTGGAATCGGGTACACGGAGTCTTTTTCTATCATTCCAGCAATCCCTTTATCCCCTTCTCTTTAATGACCTTCTTATACCCCGCTACTTCCTCCTGGATGATGCCATCCAGAGCCTGCATGCTCAGGACCTCCACCGGAGCCCGGTCATCCGTCAGGATATGGTTTCCCTTTTTATAAGGTTTCAGGCGGAAGGCATTCAGTCGTTGGAACGCTACAAATTCTTTCTGCTGGTCCGGCGTCACAGTGCCCAAAGACGGCCGCTTGGCCAGGGCTTCTGTGTTTTTCGCCAGCCGATTGACCATGTCCGGTACCTCTGAGGCAAACAGCTCCCGGTTCGTCCCATTATCCACGTCCACCGTATAGACATGGGGGAACACGCTGCCGATTGTATCGGACAGATAGGCATTGATGCTGCCCTCGCCCTGGCCCCGCATGTTCATATTGATGACCATGACGCCGCCGGGAGCCAGATGCTCCTTCACTTCCCGGAAGAATTCCACAGAGGACATCTGGAAAGGTACAGAAATATCCTGATAGGCATCTACCATGATCACATTGTACTTGCCCTTCGTGCCATGGAGATAGGCCCGGCCATCGTACGTAGTCACTTTCACGTCCTTCGGCATGGCAAAATATTTATAGGCCAGATCCGTAATCTTCTGGTCGATTTCCACCCCTTCGATATTTGCCGGTGCGAAAAAGCGGCTGCACTGGGACGCATAGGTCCCGGAGCCATTGCCCAGTACCAGCAGCTTCAGGGGCTCCCCTGCCGGCACGTCCGCCATGAGGGGTGCCGCCATAGCATAGTCGTAATACATGCCCGTCAGGTGGCCGTCCTTTCGCCACATGGATTGGACACCGAACAGCACGTTCGTGGACAGGATGGCCTCTTCCGGCGTATCCTGCACCTGCAGGTAATTGTAAATGGACTCCCCTTCGTAAGCCAGATTGCTGTTCCAGAATGCAAAACTGCTGTTATGGCCGAAAAGGCAGCTGACCACAAACACCAGGACGGCAGCCTCCATTTTTCGGAACCCCCGCCGTACGGCCAGGAAATAAGCCAGGGAAATCACGAGCAGCAGCCCGGCAAAAAGCAGGAACGTAATGGCCGTCCCTACAGTGGGGATGGTCACAAACGTTGGCAGGAACGTGCCGATGATGCTGCCGATCGTATTGAAGGCTCCCAGATACCCTACGGTCTTGCCGCTGTCGTCCAGGCTTTGGACCGTGTATTTTACCAGGGACGGTGTCACCGTACCCAGCAGGAACAAGGGAAAGATGAACAGTACCAGGCAGCTGGCCAAGGCACACCAGACCAGATAGGACTCGTTCACCGTCACGATGATGAGACCGGAAATGCCGGCAATGACGTATTTGCCCAGGACGGGAATCAAAGCAATCCAGATGCTGGCAATGAGCAGCCGCCGGTACAATTTATCCGGATTAGGATCCTTGTCCGCACTGCGTCCTCCGTAAATATTGCCCAGAGCCATGGCAATCATGATCGTACCGATGACCAGGGTCCAAACGATCTGGGAGGAACTGAAATAGGGAGACAGCAGCCGGCTGGCCCCCAGTTCTACGGCCATGACCGAAATGCCCGCTATGAATTCTGTCAGATACAAAAACCAGGTATGCTGAAGCATGATAGGTTCCTTTCTTTATTAGGGAAGGGGGAAGAGAAAAGAGGGAAGAGAGATGCAAAGCACCCCTTTCCTTTTTAGGTATAGGATACCACAGGAAGCATGGATTCGTAAGGTAGGAATACAGGATAGTAGTTAGAAAAAAGAAGGAGCGATTGCAGAAATCTGCAACAGCTCCTTCTAACATGAGTCGCGAAACACCAGCGGCGCCTCTTCGCTCTTTCCTCTTCGCTCTTCGCTACTAAGGATTATTTAATATTGTAGAACACTTTCAGGCCATTGTATTGAGCAGCAGCGCCCAGGTCTTCTTCGATGCGCAGCAGCTGGTTGTACTTAGCTACACGGTCCGTACGGCAGGGAGCACCGGATTTGATCTGGCCGGCGTTAGTACCCACAACTACGTCAGCAATGGTAGTGTCTTCCGTTTCACCGGATCTATGGGATACGATGGCAGTATAGCCAGCCCGTTTAGCCATTTCAATGGCAGCCAGGGTTTCCGTCAGAGTACCGATCTGGTTCAGTTTGATCAGGATAGCGTTGCCTACACCCTTTTCAATACCCTGAGCCAACCGTTCTACGTTGGTTACGAACAGATCGTCGCCAACCAGCTGGATTTTCTTGCCCAGTTTGTCCGTCAGCAGCTTCCAGCCATCCCAGTCATCTTCTGCCAGACCATCTTCGATGGAAATAACAGGATACTTTTCGCACAGAGCAGCGTACCAGTCAACCATTTCGGCAGCGGTTTTCTTCACGCCTTCGCCGGCCAGGTTGTAAACGCCGTCTTCAAAGATTTCGCTGGCAGCTACATCCAGAGCCAGGCGAACTTGTTCACCGGGCTTGTAGCCGGCTTTTTCAATAGCTTCTACAATGACCTGCAGAGCTTCTTCGTTAGATTCCAGGTTCGGAGCGAAACCGCCTTCATCGCCTACAGCAGTGCCCAGGCCTTTGCCCTTCAGAACAGCCTTCAGAGCATGGTAGATTTCTGCATTCATCCGCAGAGCTTCAGCAAAGCTGGTGGCACCAACGGGCATAACCATGAATTCCTGGATATCTACGTTGTTGTCCGCATGAGCACCGCCGTTCAGGATGTTCATCATAGGAACAGGCAGTTCTTTTGCGTTGACGCCGCCCAGATATTGGTACAGAGGCAGACCCACGGATTCAGCAGCAGCCTTAGCTACAGCCAGGGAAACGCCCAGGATGGCGTTAGCGCCCAGTTTGCCTTTATTAGGCGTGCCATCCAGACGGATAAGCATTTCGTCGATTTCTACCTGACGGGTAGGATCCAGGCCAATGAGGGCATCAGCAATAGCATCGTTGACGTTTTCTACAGCTTTGGAAACGCCTTTGCCCAGGTAACGGGATTTGTCACCGTCACGCAGTTCTACGGCTTCGTGAACACCGGTGGAAGCGCCGGAAGGAACGGCAGCACGGCCGATGGTACCGTCATCCAGCAGTACATCTACTTCAACAGTAGGATTGCCCCGGGAGTCCAGAATTTCTCTTGCACACACATTTTCAATCATTGGCATGTTCTTCACCTCTATGAACTAATAAGCTATGACCGGTCATGGCTGCCGGTTTCGCAAGACCTAACAAATCAAGCAGGGTGGGCGAAATATCTGCCAGCCCGCCATTTTCTACCGTTGTACCCTCTTCTGCCCCAATGACCAGGAACGGCACGGGATTCGTGGTGTGAGCCGTCATAGGTGCATGGGTTACAGGATCTTCCATTTCTTCCAGGTTGCCGTGATCCGCCGTTACGCAGACGGCGCCGCCCTTCTTCAGGACCGTATTGATGATGCCGCCGGCACATTCGTCCACCGCTTCCATAGCTGCCACAGCAGCGGGCATGGAACCCGTATGGCCTACCATGTCCGGATTAGCGAAGTTCAGGATCACCAGGTCGAATTTGTCCGTGGCCAGTGCTTCCTGAAGCTTTTCCGTCACGATGTAAGCACTCATCTCCGGCTGCAGATCATAGGTAGCCACTTTGGGAGAAGGCACCAGGATCCGCTCTTCATTTTCAAAGGGCGTTTCTTTGCCCCCGTTGAAGAAGAACGTCACATGGGCGTACTTTTCCGTCTCCGCAATGTGCAGCTGGTGCAGACCAGCCTTGCACACGGTTTCTGCCAAAGTATCCCGGATTTCTTCCGGAGGGAAGGCTACAGCAGCAGGAATATCGGCTGCGTATTCCGTCATGCACACGTAGTACACGGGAGACGCTTCCAGCCTGCGCTGAAACGGTGCGAACTCCCTATCCGCAAACACATGGGAGATTTCTCTGGCCCGGTCCGGACGGAAGTTAAAGCAGATAAGGGCATCGCCGGCCTTGACGCTGGCAGTATTTTCACCTACTTTGAAAGGCACCACAAATTCGTCCGACTGACCAGCTCCATACGCAGCTTCCAGCCCTTCCAGGGCGGTGCCGTACACAGGCCCGTCAGCAGACGTCATGATATCATATACTTTTTGTACCCGATCCCACCGTTTGTCCCGGTCCATGGCGTAATACCGCCCGGACACCGTGGCAATGCGGCCAAGGCCCAATTCCTTGCAGGCGTCTTCTATCTGCTGCAGGAACGGTGCGGCGCTTTTCGGTGGAGTATCCCGGCCATCCAGGAACGCATGGATGCACACATCCTGTACGCCCTGATGCTTAGCCATCTGCAGAAGGCCCAGCAGATGGTCAATATGGCTGTGGACGCCCCCATCGCTCAGAAGGCCCAGCAGATGCAGGGTGTGGCCAGCTTTGGCCTGTTCCATAGCCTTCAGCAGCTCAGGATTCTTTTCCAGGCTGCCATCTCTCACGGCACGGGTAATGCGGGTGAGACTTTGATAGATGATCCGGCCGGAGCCGATGGACAGGTGTCCTACTTCAGAGTTCCCCATCTGGCCGTCCGGCAGGCCCACCGCCTCACCGCTGCACAGCAGCTGGGCGTGAGGATACCGGTTGAAATAAAAGTCCAGATTCGGCGTGCGGGCCGTGGTGGCCGCATTGGTAGGACTGGGCGGGGCAATGCCCCACCCGTCCAGGATCATCAACATAACAGGTTTCTTACTCATATAAGCGCCTCGGAATCTCACTTAGAACGTATTGGCCAAAGCTGCAAATTCCTTGGCGTCCAGGCTGGCACCACCGACCAATACACCGTCGATGCCATCCACATGGAAGCTGTGGGCGTTGGCGCTGGTTACGCTGCCGCCGTACAGGATCCGGGTATAGCGGGAGGCTTCCTTGCCGAATTTTTCAGCAATAGCTTCCCGGATGAGCTGAGCCACTTCCTGAGCATCTTCCGGTTTAGCAGGATTGCCGCTGCCGATAGCCCAGATGGGTTCATAGGCAATGCACATATGGCGTACCTGCTCTTCCGTGACACCTTCCAGGATTGGTCTCAGCTGAGCTGCGATCTTGCCCTTTGTGCCGCCTTCGTTGCGGACCGTAGCATCTTCGCCAATGCAGACAATAGGTTCCAGGTCATTGCGGAACGCAGCCTGTACCTTTTTGCCTACGATTTCGTCCGTATCCCCAAAATACCGTCTCCGTTCGGAGTGGCCGACGATGACGTATTGGGAACCGATTTCTGCAATCATAGGACCGGATACAGCGCCCGTGTAAGCGCCTTTATCTTCGTAGAACAGGTCCTGGGCACCATAGCCGATACCTTCCTCATCTACGAGGGCAGCTACGGATTCCAGAGCTGTGAACGGCGGGAACAGCACCACTTCGCAGTTGGCCATTTCCGTGGAGTGCATGACTTCATGAGCCAGGTCCAGAGCTTCTTCCACGGTCATATTGCATTTCCAGTTGGCTGCCACGATGGGAGTCCGCAGGTCATCCAGAGCAGCCAGGCCCGGCAGGACCTTGCCTTCCAGATATTCCAGGGAAGCACCGCCACCGGTGGACACGTGGGTTACCTTGTCGCCCAGACCCATTTGCTTCACAGCCGCTGCGCTGTCGCCGCCGCCTACGATGGAGATGCCATCGGCAGCAGCCATAGCTTCAGCTACCTTGCGGGTACCTTCGGCAAAAGCAGGCATTTCAAATACGCCCATAGGTCCATTCCAGACCATGGTCTTCATGCCGGCCAGAGTCTTAGCATACAGGTCTGCGGTCTTGGGACCAATATCCAGTGCCATGTATTCAGGGTTCAGCTTGTCCACATCTTCAGCAACGTGGGCTGCATCCTTATCAAATTTCTCTGCCATAACCAGATCCACAGGCAGCAGCATCTTCGTGTTGTTGGCAGCTGCTTCGGCGATCAGGTCTTTGGCGATGGAGATACTTTCTTCTTCTACCAGGGATTTACCCAGGTTGTAGCCCTGTGCGACCAGGAACGTATTGGCCATGCCGCCGCCAATAAGGATCACGTCAGCCTTCTTAATCAGGCTGCGGATCACGGCGATCTTATCTTTGACCTTGGCGCCGCCGATGACAGCAGCGAAAGGACGGACAGGATCATCTACGGCATTACCCAGGAAGGCGATTTCCTTTTCCATCAGGAAACCGGCAACAGCGGGCAGATAATGGGTTACGCCTTCTACGGAAGCGTGGGCCCGGTGGGACACACCGAAACCGTCGTTCACATAGATGTCAGCCAGGGAAGCCAGCTGACGGGCGAATTCCATATCGTTCTTTTCTTCTTCCGGATGGAACCGCAGGTTTTCCAGCATAAGGATGTCCCCGTTTGCCAGCTTGGAGGCAGCTTCTTCAGCTTCCTTGCCGATGCAGTCAGGAGCAAATTGGACAGGTTTCTTCAGGATTTCGCTGAGTTTCTGGGCTACGGGAGCCAGGCTGTACTTGGGGTTCACTTTGCCTTTCGGCCGGCCCAGGTGAGCCATGAGGATCAGGGCAGCGCCCTGATCCAGCAGGTAGTTCAGCGTAGGCAGGGATGCATCAATACGGGTGGTATCGGTGATTTCCCCTGCATCGTTCATGGGTACGTTATAATCCACACGGACCAGGACTTTTTTCCCGGAGAGAGGAATATCTTTAATCGTTTTCTTGTCCATGAGTCAGTCTTGCCAGCCTTTCTCTTACAGACCCTTCTTGGCAACGAATACAGCCAGCTCTACCAGACGGTTGGAATAGCCCCATTCGTTATCGTACCAGGACACAACTTTGGCAACTCTTGGGCCAACCATCATGGTGGACAGGCCATCGACGATGGAGCTCAGCGGGCAGCCGCTATAATCCTTGGAGACCAGAGGCAGTTCGTTGTAGCCCAGAATCCCCTTCATGGTGGTTTCGGAAGCTACGCGCATAGCTTCGTTGATTTCTTCCTTCG
>OMUE01000111.1 GCA_900314165.1 uncultured Acidaminococcus sp. | reverse complement strand
TTCGCTTTTTCATTTCTTCCTTGCCCGCCGCAGGTGCCTCTTCGCTCTTCACTCTTTGCTCTTCGCTTACCCAAGCATCAAAACTCCCCATTCATAAAGTCCACAAATGCCTTTACGCTGGTGAGATATTCGTAGTTATTCCGGTAATACATCCACGTATTTCGGTTCAGAGGCTTGCCATCCAGGGTACGCATGGGTTCGCAGTGGAGCTCCGGGAAATCCTGGCCGCAGCTTTCGGATAACAGAGTGAAGCCCAGGTCTTCCTGGACCATCTTCAACGCCGTATCCATGGCGTCCGTCTCTATGGTGGTCATAGGCGGCTGATTGAAATGGGCGTACCACCAGTCGTCCAGCACCCCCTGCAGGGTCGGATCCGTGATATAACGGATGTAAGGGTAGCTGGGCAGCAGGTCCAGATTGATAGGATACCGGCTGAACACGCACAGAGGTTCCGTCAGCAGCAGCCTTTTGTTTTCCGTCCAGTTGTGGTTGCCCCGGATGATGCACATATGGAACTTGCCTTCCAGGAATTCCCGGTACCGGTAATGGCTGAAGCCGCTTTTCAGGTGAATTTCGATCTGAGGGTACTTTTTCTTGAACCGGGACAGGATGCGGGGCATGTGGTATTTGGAAAATACGTTGGAACAGGCGATTTTCAGCGTGCCGCTGGGATGGCTGGTAAGAGACGACAAGGCGTTGCGGACATCAGTATATTCCTGATCCAGTTGGCAGAAATATTTGTACAGCATTTCCCCCTGGCTGGTGAACGTGATGCCCCGGGGCTGCCGCAGAAACAAAGAACAGCCGAATTCTGCTTCCAGCCGCCGCAGCCTGTCGCTAAGGGCCGGCTGGGAAAGGAACAGCCGCTTCGCTGTGTGGGTGATGTTCTTTTCCTCATACAAAGTTTTTAAGAGCATGACATCTTTGCTGTCCATGATTCCTCCTATAGAAAACCGTAGTTAACTTTCACATTCAACTCCGTAGGGACGCATCGTGAGATGCGTCCGCTTGTCAGTCGGCCTCATCTTACGATGCGTCCCTACGAGGTAGTGCAATATAAAAGGTATTTGTGGTTTGTCGTACTCCTCACAAAAATGTTACAATTTTACTGTTTTTGAGAATATTAATTTTTGGTGAGATAATGCAGCAGTCTAAATTTCCTGATTTCAAGGGATTTCCTAGGGTTATTATACCATAAGCCATAGATTTTTCTGATATCAGAGCGAAATAAACCCGTATTTGTGCTATTTCGCATAGAATTTTATGATGTATCCGTCAAGAAACCAACATCGGAACAAATTCTTTTTAAAGGAGGAGACGCAAAATGATGTTAGGTATTGCCGGTTTCATTATGATCGGCGTCATTGTGTACTGTCTTATTTCTTCTAAGCTGAATGCTATCCCTATTTTCGTAGCATTCCCCATTATCGTGGCTCTGGCCTGTGGTTTTGACCCTGTATCCATCTTCGGATTCATCAAAAAGGGTGTCACCACCACCATGTCCACGGCTGTGCTGTTCCTGTTCTCCATCGTATACTTCGCCGTTATGGACGATGTGGGTATGTTCGACCCTCTGATGGACTTCCTGGTAAAGAAAGCCGGCAACAACATTGTCATGGTCACGGTCGTAACCGCTATCATCGCTACCCTGGCTCACCTGGATGGTACCACTGCTTCCACTGTGCTGATCACCGTGCCCGCTATGCTGCCTCTGTACAAGAAACTGCATATGCGTCCGGTCGTCATCTGCGCCATCATTTCTGCAGCTATCTCCATTATGAACCTGGTTCCCTGGGGCGGCCCTGTGGCTCGTACCGCTGTGATCCTGAAGGCTGATGCCGCTGACCTGTGGCACGAACTGATTCCTCTGCAGGGTGTTGGCCTGGTACTGGTCATTGTGTTCGCTGTATACCTGGGCCTGCTGGAAAAGAAACGTGGCGCCGGTCTCGTTCCTACGGGCAAAGCTGCTGAGCTGAGCGAAGAAATGGGCGATGTAGAAGGCCAGGAAGTAGACCTGAGCCTGAAGCGTCCGAAACTGGTTATCGTAAACTGGCTGATTACTCTGGGCGTTATCCTGCTCATGTGCTTCACGAAGATTCCTCTGTACGGTGCTTTCATGATCGGCCTGGCTGCTGCCCTGATTATCAACTTCCGCAGCGCTAAAGAACAGGCTGATGCAGTAAAGCGTCATGCTGCCGCTGCCCTGCTGACTCCTATGATCCTGTTGACCACCGGTATCTTCCTGGGCATCCTGAATGGTACGAAGATGATGGGCGCTATGGCCAACATCATGGTCAACATCATGCCCGCTGCTCTTGGACCCAGACTGGCCACCGTTATGGGCTGCCTGTCCGTACCTTTCGGTATGATGCTGGGTACTGACTCCTTCTTCTTCGGCTTCATGCCTCTGTGCATCGGCGTAGCTGAAAAGTTCGGTGTTGCTGCTCACGATATCGCCATGAGCATGCTGATCGGTAAAGACTTCTGCATCATGGTCACTCCCCACAATGCCACCACGTTCCTGCTGTGCGGCATGGCTGGCGTATCCATCAAAGACCAGCTGAAGTTCAGCACCGGTTACCTGTGGCTGTTGAGTGTCATCACCATCTTCATTGGTGGGATCATCGGTGTGTTTAAGTTCTGAGTGAAATAAAAAACGAGGCTGTGAGTTTTCTCACAGCCTCGTTTTTATTTCAGTGGGCTAGTTGCTAGTGGGCTAGAGGGCTAGGGGTGCTCCGCACGGACACCCCCACCACCATCCTACGGATGGTCCCCCGCCCCCGCAACGTGCGAGGGCGGACTGACAGAGGTCCTGCGGACTGCTAGCACACTAGCAAACTAGCACACTAGCCCGCTAGGCGCAGCAGGCCACTAGCCTCTAACGTCTGACGTCTATTTCTTCATCAGCTCCCTAAACCCATTGCCATATACCTGCTCGAATTCGCCTACTATCATGAAGGCATCTTCGTCCACGTCCTTTACGGCCTGCTGGACCATGAAAAGCTGGCGGCGGGAGCACACGCACAGGACCACTTCCTTCGGTTCGCCCTGATAGCCGCCGAAGGCCGTCAGGCGGGTAGAGCCCCGCTGGCACACGTCGTCGATGGCCGTGCACATCTCCTGGCCGTACTTCGTAATGATGAGGGCCATTTTACCGGAGTCAAAACGGCCGATGAACCGGTCCATGACCACGCTGGACACGAATGTATAGATAAGGCCGTACAGGACGGCATCTATGTTGCCAAACACAAAGGCACCGATAATCAGGATGCTATCGTCGATAATCTGGGCAATCTGGCCCAGGGACCAGTCCGGCCGCAGTTTCTTCGCGGAATAAATCAGAAAATCCGTGCCTCCGGTAGACGTACCTTCTTTGAACAGGAGGCCGAAGCCCAGGCCGGAAAAAATGCCCGCAAAGATGGCTGCCAGCATGGGACTGCCGCTATAGGAAGGCAAATACAACCCCAGCCAGTCCATGATGTAGGCCCCGATGACCATGCTTTTCAAAGAGCGCAGCAGGAAATTTTTACCGATGAGCCGGAAGCTGACCAGGACAATGGGGATATTCAATAAAATGATAAGGGTACCGATGGGCAGGTGGAACAGGTAGTTCAGGATGATGGCCGCGCCATTGATGCCGCCGGGCGCGAAATGGGCGTTCAGCGTGAACCCCTGGATGCCGATAGCCAGCAATACCCCGCTGAGCACGTCCATCACTAATTCCCTCAGTACTGTTTTTTTGTCCAGTTTCTTGATCATATGGGTACCTCCGAGCCGATAGGATAAGAGAAAATGAGAGCTGGTCTATTTTCCCTATTATACTCAAAAAGCAGCCGTTGTGAAAACACCTTTCACAACGGCTGCTTTTGTTTTCTGGGATAGACGTTAGTGCGAAAGTCCTCCGGACTGCCCCCTCGCCAGCTTCGCTGGCCCTCTCCCCCTACGGGGGCGACAGGTCCGTAGGACGGGCAGAGCCCTGTCATCCCCGCAGGGGAGGGGAACCATCGCTTGCGATGGTGGTGGGGCCGTCCAGCAGACCATTCCCCGACAAGCACACTTCTAACCCCCGACAACAGGTTCTGTCATCTGTCATCTATCAT
>OMUE01000105.1 GCA_900314165.1 uncultured Acidaminococcus sp. | reverse complement strand
GGCTTGTGCTGCCCTCCGCTATATTTTTGAGAAGTTTCCTGCAGGTATGCCAAAGGTCGTTGTCTGGCTGGTCCCATCAAATTCCATTCTAACCCAGACGATTGCAAATTTGTCAAATCCAAGACATCCTTACAGACAGAGACTGGATCGGGATTTTCAAGGACGAGTAGAAGTCTATACTAAGGAAGCCTTGCTAAATGGTCAGAATTTCTCTCCGGATACCGTCAGGGATGTATTAACCATTTGTGTCTTGGGCTATGATACTTTACGGATTAATAGCTCGAAGAAAGATATTCGCAAGGTTTACCAGGAAAATGGGAATCTGTATAGGTTCGTTGAGGAATTCCCCTACAAACAAGATTTGTTGGAAAATACACCGGATTCTGCCCTCATCCAGGTCCTTCGGCAACTGACACCGGTTACCATTGTGGATGAGAGCCATAATGCAAAGAGCAATCTCAGTATCCAGATGTTGAACAATCTGAACCCTTCTTTTGTATTAGATTTGACAGCGACTCCCAGAAGCAACAGCAATATTATTGCTTATGTGGATGCGTACGAATTGAAGAAAGAAAATATGGTGAAGCTGCCTGTCATTGTCTATAACCGGGCAAATCGGCAGAATGTCCTGCAGGACGCCATTCAATTACGTGGCAGTTTGGAACTAATGGCAAAAGAAGAACAGAAAGCAGGCGGGGCTTATATCAGACCTATTGTTCTGTTTCAGGCTCAGCCTAACATCAATGACACCAGTGCTACCTTTGATAAATTAAAGAATAAACTGGTTGATGCTGGTATTCCCCAAGAAGAAATCGCCATTAAGACAGCTGATGTAGATGAACTGGGAAGTACGGATTTGTTGTCACCGGATTGCCAGATCCGCTATATCATTACCGTCAATGCCCTGAAGGAAGGGTGGGATTGTCCGTTTGCTTACATCCTGGCTTCTCTTGCCAATAAAACTTCCAAAGTAGATGTGGAACAAATCGTTGGAAGAATCCTTCGGCAGCCTTTTGCCAGGAAGAATTCAAGACCACTGCTCAATTTGTCTTACGTACTTACCTGTTCCAATGATTTTCACGAAACCTTGGAAAGTGTAGTCAAAGGCCTCAACGGGGCAGGTTTTACTGATAAGGACTATCGTATAGGAAGCGAATGGGATCAAGTTGCAGTTCCAAATGTTCAATATGAGCCTCAGCCTCTGCAGCTTGTACCTCAGGACCAACCTTCTGATGAAAATACATCTGAAACTTCTACAGTTAGTGGAGAAGTCGATTCATTCGCCGATATCGATATTGATACTGTAAAAGTAAATCTGCAGAATACGCAAAATCAAGAAACAACACCCAACATCCAAACTATGACTCATCAAGCAGAACAGCAAGCCGCCCAGTATACGCAAAATGCAGAAAAGGAAGAACAAAGCGGGGAACAGAAAGGGGAGCTGGGAAAGATGCTTAACCAATATAAGGTAAAAGATGCTTGGAAAGAAAGCATTGAAAACTTATTGCTGCCTCAATTCGATTTGGTTAAAGTTCCGGATATGTTTGGCGGACAATATGCCCTGCTGGATCCTATGGCATTATCTGAAGGCTTTGAACTGAAGTATCAAAATACAGATATTGATTTCTCAATTCCTGCAGGTGACGTATACCAAGTCGATCTTAGTGACAATGGTGAAGCTGTTCCTCAATATAAAATTCTGCAAAACCAGGAAGCAAAGTTCTTGCGTGAGCATATTGAATTTTTACCTGATGGAAAGCAGATTGAAGGATGCACACAACTTTTATGTGCCCAGCTTAATAAAAATAATCAGTACAGTGCCAGCGATATTAAAGCCTACGTTAAAGAAGTTATAGAAAGAATGAGCAGTGACGATCTTGAGACCATGAAGACTGCCATCCCTACCTATGCAAGTAAGATTCAAGAAAAAATCCGGTCACTTGAAGATACATACCGTGAAACACAATTTTATAAGTGGCTGGATAGTGGGAAAATTATCTGCCGACCGGAATATAAGCTAAAAGAGGTAATTTCTCCACGAGAAGCTAGCTCATCCCGTCCGAAATCTTTATATAGTAAAGAACGCAATGATATGAATCAATTTGAGCAAAAATTATTAGATGCTGTTATTGCACTGGACAATGTAGAATGGTGGCATAGAATCATAGATAGAAAAGATTTTTGTATCAATGGATTTATCAAGCATTATCCTGATTTTCTCATCAAAACGACTCGCGGCCATATTGTTATGCTAGAAGCCAAGGGAGACTACCTGGATGGCGATGATAGCAAAGCCAAACTGAAATTAGGCAGACAGTGGCAATCAGCTGCAGGACCTCAATATCGGTACTTTATGGTCTTTGAGAAACGGGCATTGAACCAAGACGGTGCTTACGTATTGGATGATTTTATAGCCAATGTGATGAAAGCTTTATAAGGTAGAAAAAGCCCTGTAGTTTCAAATTCTGGGTATTTAAAATTAAAAAAGGGAGCAATTAATTATAAAGAGTAAAATACACCTGTCATCTGAGATGACAGGTGTATTTTACTACTCTTGCAACATGGTGTTAAGGCCGGACTATAATTGACCCAAAGGGCCGGAAAAAAATGACCCACCTCA
>OMUE01000104.1 GCA_900314165.1 uncultured Acidaminococcus sp. | reverse complement strand
AACTTTCTTCATTATGTAGTTTTAAGTAAAATTATTTCTGACGTTTACTATAGTACGACAAACCACAAATAACTTTCATATTGCACTAACTCGTATAGAAAATCGCAATTAACTTTCACATTCCACACCGTAGGGGTTTTCCAGAGGGGCTGCAGGCCCCGGCGGCAAACCCGCATCCAGGCTATTCAACATTTTTAACGGGCGCACCGCCGCTACGCTCTGGGGCGCCCCTACGGAGTCGTATCGTAATTTGGTGTATGTTTTAAGTTATAAGTGAAAGTTAATTACGGTTTTCTTTACTAGTGACAAATATCATAGCTAAAGAGTATTATATAGTTGTGCTTGTATTCAATTCCAACAAATGACCGAAAAGAAGGAGTTATCATGGCAAAGAAATATGACTTTGATAGAATCGTTGACCGTACAGGGACCAGCTGCCTGAAGTATGATTTCGGCATGCAGAGGAAAGGCCGCACGGACCTGCTGCCCATGTGGGTGGCGGATATGGATTTCCCGCTGCCGGATGAAATCCTGGCGGATTTCCATAAGCGGATCGACCACGGCATCTTTGGCTATACGGATCCTGATGCGGAATATTACGCTGCGCTGGACCGCTGGTTCAGCGTACATCACGGCTACCACATCAAGCCGGAATGGGTGACCCTGGGCTGCGGCGTAGTCTACGGCCTGGCTACCAGCGTCAAAGCCTTTACGGAACCGGGAGATGCTATCCTGATCCAGCAGCCCGTGTATTATCCGTTCCGGGAGGTCATTGAAGACAACGGCCGGACCTTCATCAATAACCAATTACATTACGAGGCCGGCAGATACACCATCGATTTTGATGACTTCGAAAAGAAGATTGTGGATAACCACGTAAAAGTCTACATGCTGTGCAATCCCCACAATCCGGCTGGCCGGGTGTGGACTGTGGAGGAACTGACCCGCCTGTGTGACATCTGCCTGAAACACCATGTGCTCATCCTGGATGACGAAATCCACTGCGATTTCGTGTACGAAGGATATCACTTCACCAGCCTGCTGTGCCTGGATGAAAAATACCGGGAGAATATGGTCGTGTACAACTCTCCCAGCAAGACGTTCAATGTGGCCGGTTTCCAGCCTGCCAATATCCTGATTCCTAATCCGGAGCTGCGGGCGAAATACAAGAAGGCCAACGCCGCCGCCGGCTACAGCCAGGGCAATATTATGGCCCAGATTGCAGTAAAGAGCTGCTATACCAAGGGCGACGAATGGGTGAAGGAGCTGGTGGAATACATTGCCGGCAACATCGCCTATGTGCAGGAATTTGTGAAGAACCAGCTGCCCAAGGCAGTTATGGCAGAACCTCAGGGTACGTACTTGGTATGGATCGACTTCTCCGGGTACGGCTTCAGCGATGAAGAGCTGGAACATATTGTGACGGACGAAGCCAAGCTGTGGCTGGATTCCGGCAAGATTTTCGGCAAGGCTACTGCCCAATTCGAACGGTTCAACATGGCCTGCCCAAGAGCTACGGTGGTTGAAGCCTTCAATCGGTTAAAAGAAGCCATAGAGAAACATGGGAAGTAAATAAAACAGGGGCTGTGAAAAAATCACAGCCCCTGTTGTCACTCGCCCCTCTTAGCTCTTTGCTGCCTTATTCATGGGTGCTGAATTCCTGCTGCAGCAGAGCGATGAAATAGCGCTCGGCCTGGTTCAGGTAGGTGTCCTTCTTGTAGATGGCGTTGATGTCCCATTGGACCGGGTGGTCGTTATACTCATAGCAGTATTGGGCCCAGTCGGCACCCAGGATCTTTTTCGCCCTGCGAGGGACGATGGTGAACCCCAGGCCGCAGGCGGCTAGCTGGGCGGCAGTGCTGCTGCTCTCTACTTCCATGAGCACGTGGGGCTCTACTCCATAAGACTGGAAGATATCCTCCGCTTTGTAGTGGATGGAGTGGGAATTCTTCACGCCGATAAAGGGGACGGTCATAATCGCCTTCAAGTCTACCAGGCGCTTGCCCTTATCCAGGAACATGTCGTCAGAAAAGGCTGTAGGAGAGGCGATGAGCTGGACGGATTCCTTATAGATCAGCTCCGTGACCATGTCCACGGGAATCTTTTCGTCCGCCCGGGGACAGATGATGAAGTCCACCTTGTTATTCTTCAGCAGCTCCAGCAGCTGGGTGGTACCGGCTTCCCGGATGGTAAAGGCAGAATCCGGGTAGCTTTCCCGGAATTTGTTGATGATGGGCGGCAGCATATAGCCGGCCCGCTCGGAGGGGATGCCCATGCTGATGCCGCCACCCAGCCCCATCTGCAGGTCTGCAATCCGATTCTTGATTTCCAGGCTCTTCTGCAGGATCTGCCGGGCACCTTCTACGTAGATGCGTCCTGCGTCCGTCAGGGCAATGGGGTGCTGGTTCCGGTCAAACAGGACAGCCCCCATTTCTTTCTCAATCTGGCTGATGGCAAAGCTCAGGGAGGGCTGGGAGATAAACAGCTGTCTGGCGGCTGCAGTAATGGAATGGCAGTCGGCTACGGCGACGATGTATTGCAATTGACGAAAATCCATAGTAAGAGCTCCTTTAGATAGAGTAGAGGTGGTGGACGGAAGGACGAGCTATTTATTTAATTGTAGCACGAATAGACAGAAATTTTAAAGGGTACAAGTCTTTAACACGCCAAAACACAAATATCTATCCGCGTTAACCCGTAGGGGCGTGCCAGAGCGTAGCGGCGGCCCGCCCGCAAAATCATGACTTCATGGAATACATTCCTTTTAGGAATGCATTCCACACATATTCCTTCATTTTTCATGATGGTATTTTCCTTTTATAATTAAGCCATAAGAGATTTCGGAAAATTAGGAACGAAACAAAAGGGTTTAAGGGAGGAAAATCGTATGTCCATGTCATTCATCGCGCTATTATTTCTGGTAGGCGCTATCGTCGTCGGGTTTGTGAAAAAAATTAATGTAGGCTTTATCAGCCTGGGGCTGGCCCTGATTCTAGGAAAATTAGGCAATATGCCCGCTAAGAAAATCTATGCCGGCTTCCCCGGCAGCCTGTTCCTGACCCTGTTGGGAACCATGTTCTTCTTCGGGCTGCTGCAGGAAAACGGTACCCTGGATAAGGCTTCCAAGAAACTGACCCGTCTGTGCGGGACCAAGGTATTCCTGGTGCCCTGGGTTGTCTATATCGTCAGCTACATCCTGTCCGCTATCGGACCGGGGGCCATTAGCGTCCAGACCGTTATGGTGCTGTTCGCCGTGCCTCTGGCCTTCCATCTGGGTGCCAGCCCCATCCTCATGGGCATCATGGCCATCCTGGGTGCGGTAGGCGGCACGGCTTCCCCAGTAGCCCTGACCGGTATCATCGTAGGCAACCTGTTGGGCCAGATGAATATCGCCATGCCGGGCCGGGATATCTTTATGGGCGTGACGGCGGCTAACTTTATCTGTGCCGTAGTCATTTACATCGTGTTCAAAGGCTGGACCTTGAGAGGCAAAGAAACTGTAGAAGAAGAGAAACCGGAACCCTTCAACGGCCTGCAGAAACTCAGTGTACTGCTCATTATTGCTATGTTCGTGTTCGTGGTAGGCTTCTCCCAGGACGTAGGTTTCGTGTGCTTTACCCTGTCCCTGATTTTGTTGCTGACGGGTAAGGTGGACGCCAAGAAGGCTGTAAAGAATCTGCCCTGGAATACCCTGATCCTCATCTGCGGAATCTGCGTATTGATGAACGAAGTAAAACAGCTGAAAGGTATCGACCTGCTGGCCAAAGGCCTGGCCTCCTTCATGAGCCAGGGTACAGCACCGGCTCTCATGGGCCTCACGGGTGGTATCATGAGCTGGTTCTCCAGCGCTAACGGCGTGGTGTTCCCTACACTGATCCCGGCTGTACCTAAGGTAGCTGAAAACGTGGGCGGCGCGTCCCTGATCCAGATGGTGGCAGCCATCGTGTGCTCTGCAACCGTAGCCGGCATCAGCCCCATGTCCACCGGCGGCTCCCTGGTCATGGCCAGCTGCAGCCAGGAAGATAAAGAAGGCAATCTCAATGAAGCAAAACTGTTTGCCCGGCTGTTTGGCTGCTCTGCCCTGTGCGTGGCCGTGGTGTTCCTGTTCACCCTGGTTGGCGGCCTGAGCTTCCTGCACTAAGAAAGGAGAACTGCTATGTTTGCCTATATCGGATCCAGAACTACGAAAGCCCGGAAAGCCCTGGGCGAAGGCATCACCGTATATAAAGTAGGGGACAGCTGGGAAAAAATCCAGTCCCTGCCCTGTGGGGAAAATCCCTCCTACCTGTGCCTGAATAAGAAACAGGACCGCCTGTACGCCATCCACGGGGATGGCTGCACGGTAACCGCTCTGAAAGTGGCAGAAGACGGCACCCTGACGGAAATGAACACGGCTCCTACCTATGGCACGAATCCTGTGCACCTGGTACTGAGCCCTGATGAAAAATCCCTGTACATTGCGAACCTGGAAACGGGCAGTATTGGCCAGCTGGCTGTGAACGAGGACGGCAGCCTGGGCGCTGTGGAAGGCGTGTACTTCGTACCCGGCAAAGATGGCCACGGTTATATCTCCCATCCTCACCAGTTATTCCTGCATCCGGACGGCAAGTGGCTGCTGGTTCCCTGCCAGGGCCGCATCAACGGCGTGGGCCAGGTGAAGGTGTACGCCATCAGCCCTGAAGACAACACCCTGACGCCCGCGTATACCTGGACGGCCAAAGCCGGCGCAGAACCCCGGCACATGGGCTTCCATCCCAATGGCAAATGGGCTTATCTCGTGAACGAAAAAGACAGCACGGCCATCTACTTCCATTTTGATGAAGAGACCGGCAAGCTGGAACCTCAGCAGGTTATGACCACGCTGCCGGACGACTATTTCGGCGCCGGCTGGGCCAGTGGCCTGGTCATGGGCAACGGTGGCAAGTACGTGTACGTGTCCAACCGGACCCACGATACCCTGACGGTCTATGCGGTGGATCAGGCAACCGGACGCCTGACTTATCTGCAAAACATCTCCGCTGGCGGTGTCCAACCCCGTTTCATCGGCCTGAATCCTGATGGCACGAAGCTCCTGGCTGCCTGCGAACTGACCCATGTGGTGAATGTGTTCGCCATCGGCACCGATGGCAAGCTGACCCGGGAAGAGACCCAGGTGAAGGAAGGGTCCCCGGTGTGCGTGGAGTGGAAGGACTGAAGTAAAGAGAAAAGTGAAAAGTGAAAAGGCCGCTGCGCGGGGCAAGGTGGTCAGCAAGCTGACTAAGTAAAGCGAAGAGCGAAGAGGAAAGAGCGAAGAGGCGCCTGCGGCGGGCAAGGAAGAAATAAAGAAAGTGAAGAACGAAAGGCTGTTGCAGTTGTAACTGCAGCAGCCTTTTTGTAGTGCTTAATTTTGCGTAACGAATTCCAGAAATTTCGTCATGGCAGGGGTCACGTAGGTGCCCAGGCGGTAATAGATGTAAGCGGTTCTTTGGGAGAAGGAGCTGTTCAATTTATAGAGGCAGAAGTAGTTTTCAAAGGGGAAGCGTTCCAGCAATTGATGGCTGAGGATGGCGGCGCCCACGCCATATCTCGCAAAATTGCAGGCAGTCATAGCTTCTTCTACTTCCATGGTGGCATGGGGCGTCACGCCGGCTTCCTGGAACAGCGTGTCCGTGCAAGTGCGCAGGTAGTTCTGAGGGCGGGATAGGATGAAAGGAATGTCCTTGAACCAGGCCAGATAGATCCCTTTCATAGAAGGTTCAAGGATGTGAGCCATGTCTTCCCGGGTCAGCTGATACGGTTTATACCGGTCGTTTATGGGGAATGCTTTGGGGACCACCAGGAGCAGGGCCTCTTTATAGATCGGATACTGCCTGTATTCCTGCTGGGGCAGGGGCCGGGTGGAGATAATGAGATCCGCCTCCCTGGTATCCAGCAGCTGCTTTGTCATTGTGGTGTTGATGTTGATCAGGTTTAGGGTGATCTGCGGGTATTTCTTCTTGAACTCAGCAATCTTTTCCGCCGTTTCGTAATCTGTGCTGGTGTTGTTGACACATAAGGTCAAATAACCGGTCTGCAGGGTCTGCAGCTTGTCTTTTACGCTTTCCAGGTGTTCTTCCAGGCCGTTGATAGTTTCGATGCCCTTGATGTATTCAGCCCCGAAGGCTGTTAGGGAGATCGGGTTGGTTTTCCGGTTGAAGATAGGCATGCCGGCTTCTGCTTCTATCCGTTTGATCATGGCGCTTAGAGCCGGGGAAGAGATGTGCAGCTTCTCCGCCGCTTTGCTGAAGCTTTTTTCCTGGTACACGCTGTACACATATTCTTTATTTTTGAACATGGCAGTCTCCTTTTAGCCCCTGATATAGAAAATCGCAAATAATTTTTTGCTTGCACTATCCCGTAGGGGCGCATCGTAAGATGCGCCCACCAAGGATTCGCGACAAAAATATGCTTTGTGGGCTTATCTAACGATAAGCCCCTACGGATTCTATCGAACATTAAGATTGATTTGGGGTATTCATAAAAGTAAATTACGGATTTCTATACTAGAGTGTTTTAAAATTCACAAGAAATCCTGCCATCAGTATATGTTAACATTTTTGTTAAGTCAAATTATATAAATAAGTCATTTACTAATCACACCAAAACTAGTACCCTATAACCAGGAAAAAGATTTCAGCTTCAGGTAAAGAAAGGTGGATACATATGCTGAATAGAGAGCTTATTGCGAAGGAATATGATTATTTAAACGATGTTGTGTATTTAAATACATCCTTGGTGTCCATGCCCCCGAAACGGGTACAGGAAGCCTGGAAAAAATATATCGATGGGTATGTGGATGTATATGCCCTGAACTACGGTACGTATTTTGAAGAAAAATTGGTGAAGGCCAGAAAAGAACTGGCAAAACTGCTGAAAGTGGATACGGAAGAAGTGGGCTTTACCCACAGTACCGCCGACAGCATGACGCTGTTGGCCAATTCTTTCCCGTTCCAGGCTGGGGACAATGTAATCATCTCCTCGGAAGAACATGCGTCCAACGCCGTGCCCTGGCTGGGCCTGAAACGGTTGGGCGTCAATGTGAAGATGGCTAAGAGCAAGGACGGTGCTGTGACCGTAGAAGATGTGCTGGCCCTTGTAGATGACCGGACCCGCGTCATCGCCATTTCCGGTACGTTCTTTTGCAGCGGGTACGCCATTGATCTGAAAGCTCTGGGCGAAGCCTGCCTGGAACGCCATATTACGCTGGCTGTGGACGGCACCCAATGCCTGGGCCGCCTGGCTATCTTCCCCCGGGAACTGCACATTGATTTTATGGGCAGCGGCAGCCACAAAGGCCTGTTGGGCACAAAGAGCATGGGCATCATGTACTGCAGCAAGGAGCTGGCAGCTAAACTGAAGCCCTATACAGGTTCCCTGCAGAACGTGGTCAACGGCGGCCGGCCGTTCCAGCTGGAAGATTATGACGATATCCAATGGGCTGAAGGGGCTCTGAAGCTGGAATCCGGCAACTACCCGTTTGCTCTGGTGGAAGCGCTGGGCAACGGCGTCAGCTTCATCAACGAATTGGGCATTGAAAATATCGACAAGGAAATCCGGAACATGGAAGCCATCCTGAGAGACAAACTGAAAGGCCTGCCCATGAAGCTCCTGACTCCTCCTGTGAAGAATCAGTCCGGTATGCTGTTCACGTTCTATCCGAAGACCGCAGATCCTGCCAAAGTGGAAGAAATCCTGTGGCAAAATCGTATCCGTGCCAAAGTCCGCTTCGACTACATCCGCATGACCCTGGACTTCTACAATACTCCGGAACAGATGGACAGAGTAGCCCAATGCCTGTTTGAAATCGCAAAACTGTAAGATTTAAGGGGAGAAATCAATATGTTAGGACAATGCGCGTTTTGCGACTGCAACCGGATCTGTGCGAAAAAAGGGGTAAGCTGTGTACCGGTGGACAAAGAACAGGTTTTAGCAGAGTATACTGAGGAAGAAAAGAAAATCATGAAGGCGGCAGCCTATGTGGAAGCCACGTACTATATGAAGTACACCCGCATCCAGGAAACGGCGGCTTTTGCTCATGAAATGGGCTGTAAAAAACTGGGCCTGGCGTTCTGCAACGGGCTGCGGGAGGAGCTGGCCCTCATTGCCAGGTATTTTGTGCAGGAGGGCTTCGAGGTCGAATCCATCTGCTGCAAGAACTGCGCCATTCCCAAAAACAAATTGGGGCTGACCCAAAACAATCCTGATAATCCCAAGGAATCCATGTGCAACCCGAAGAACCAGGCCCTGTACCTGAATTCCAAAGGCTGTGAAATGTTCATTTCCGCAGGGCTGTGCGTGGGCCATGACACCATCTTCAACAAGAACTGCGATGGACCGGTCACCACATTGGTCGTAAAGGACCGGGTGCTGGCTCATAATCCTCTGGGAGCCATTTATTCCGGCTATTGGAAGACCGTCCTGGGCATCCGGGAATAAAAGCATAGCAGTATATGGATTTGCAAATCATTTGCTGTCTGCTCTGATTCGTAGGGCCTCATCGTAAGATGAGGCCGCCAGGCGAGTGGACAAGACAAGTCGTCATAACGTACATGTTATGACGACTTATTTACATATGTATTGGATTATTGAACGTAATAGTGATTAAATATAAGCATCAGAATACTAGCAGGAGGCATTAGGATGGATACGAGAACCTTGAGAGATAACTGGCTGGAAATCAACCTGGACAATCTGCAAAATAACTTTTTGGCTTATAAGGCTATGGTGGGCCCGGATGTGAAGATCATGCCGGCCATCAAGGTCAATGCCTATGGTCACGGCATCATCGCCTGCGGCAAGGTGTTGGAAGAAAGCGGCGCTGACTATTTAGGCGTGGGCAGCGTGGAAGAAGGCATGCTGCTGCGGAAGAATGGGGTCAGGATGCCCATCCTGATCTTCGCCAGCAACCTGATTCAGGAAGCCGCTCCTCTGTACGTGGAACATAACCTGATTCCTACCATCCTGTCTGTGGAAGCCGCAGAAGCGTTTTCTAAAGCGGTAGGGGACAAAGGCCCCCGGAACATCTTCATCGCCATGGACACGGGCCGGGGCCGTCTGGGCGTGAACGCAGAAGTGTTCCCGGAATTCTATAAAAAGATCTCTGCCTTGAAGAACCTTCATGTGGAAGGCGTGTACAGCCATATGGCGAAAGTAGACTGGCCGGATAAGGGCGACGAATATGCCCTGTGGCAGTATGAACGGTTCCAGAAGGCCATGGCGGGCATCGGCGACGCGGCGGAACAGATTCCCTTCCGGCAGCTGGCCAATACGCCGGCGGGCATTGCCCTGCCCCAGCTGCGGCTGACCGGGGTCTGCCCGGGACGGGCTATGTGGGGTTATTCCCCGCTGGAAAAACGGCCGGGCCATCCGGACCTGAAGGCTCCCTTCACGGCCTGGAAGAGCCGCCTGGTCCATATCAACGAAGTCTGGGGCGGCAAATTCGGGCCTAACTACAGTGCTGTAAAGCTGGCAGAACCGAAGCGCATCGGCATCATGGTCGGTGGCATGGGCGATGGCATCAGCACGGCTCTGTCCAAAGGGTATGTGCTGCTGAGAGGGAGAAAGTGCCCCATTGCCAGCAGCCTGTCCCTGGAACATACGATCCTGGACCTTACGGATTTCCCCGATGCCAAAGTTGGTGACGAAATCGTCCTCCTTGGCAAGCAGGGCGGGGAAGAAATCACCCTGGCCCAGCGGATGGAAGACTGGAACCTGCCGGTACCGCGGATCTGGACGAATATTTCCTGCCATCTGGACCGGTATTACTATAGACAAGGCAAACTCTGGGCCATTGGCAAGGACCAGGAACTGGTTATGGTGGAAGAATAAACAGCGAAGAGCAAAGAGTAAAGAGCGAAGAGGTGTCCGCAGGACAGCGTGGTTTATCAGCCATGCGCCGAGGAGCGGGCCTCTCCGCTTTTTTGTTTCTTACTTGTCCGCCGCAGGCACCTTTTCACTCTTCACTTTTCACTTTTCACTGTCCTTCCCTCCCAGCCTGTCCAGCAAAATCTTCACCTGGGGCAGAGTTGCGTATTCCGCCTGATACAGCACGAAGGTGCGGCGGATAAAGGGGGTGCCGTCAGCAAAGGACAGGGGCGTCAGCAATAAATTCGTCTCTCCTTTCAGAGATATTTCCGGCAGGATGGACCAGCCGATGCCGCAGCGGACCATGGCCAGGCAGGCGG
>OMUE01000103.1 GCA_900314165.1 uncultured Acidaminococcus sp. | reverse complement strand
GAGTAAAAAAAGTCAAAGAATCTTAAAAAAGTGCTTGACTTTACATAGTTAGTCTGCGGGGATGACTGGGCTCTGCCCAGCGGGCTGTCGCCCCCGTAGGGGGAGCGGGCCAGATGCCTGCATCTGGCGAAGGGGCAGTGCTGCGCACATTTTCCTCTTTGCTCTTCACTTTTCGCTCTTCGCTTACACAAGGAGGCCAGGCATGCAGGTTTATCAGATTCCCATCGATGCGGGCAATAAAGAAACGACGAAACCGGGGACGGAGGAGTTTCCCCTGGCGGTGTATCATACGGTCTTGAGCAGGAACATATTGGGGTATGTCCCTCTGCACTGGAACGAGGAAATCCAGTTCTGCCTTGTGACAAAAGGGAATGTGTTGTTCACCATCAATGGGGAGAAACAGCTGCTGGCACAAGGAGAAGGGATCTTCATCAATAGCAGCCGCCTGCACATGGCCCGGCCGGTCAAGGACCCGGACAGCACTTACATCTGTCTGGACATTGGAATTCCTTTATTCCAAGGGTTTCCCGGCTCTGTCATGGAGCAAAAATACCTGTTGCCGTCTCTCAAGGATACGACCCTGGATTGGCAGCCATTTTTTCCTGACAAGGCTTGGGAAAAACAGGTGCTGGACCATATCTTTGCCGTGTATGAGCTGACGGAGCAAAAGCACTACGGCTATGAGCTGCTGTGCATGAGCCATATTTATGCCCTGTTTGGACTGCTGCTGGCCCACCGGCCTCCCAAGGCAGCAAGTGGTAAAGGCGGTCAGGGCAGCATAGCCGTCCAGAATATCATCACCTATCTGCAGCAGAATTACGGGGAAAAGATTACGTTAAAGACTCTGGCGGCCCATACGTCCTATACGGAAAGCGAATGCTGCCGGCTGTTCAAGCGCTACACGGGCACGTCCATCTTCACGTACCTGCAGAACCTGCGGCTGGAACAAAGCGTGCCCCTGCTGCAGAACACGGACAAGCCCGTCAGCGATGTGGCCTATGAATGCGGGTTCAGCTCTACCAGCTATTATATCCAAAGGTTCCGGGATCATTTTGGCCAGACGCCGCTGCAGTATAGGAAAGCCATCGATAAGGCAAAGAGTAAAGAATAAATTAGAAGAGGCTGTGAAAAAATGAGTTGATCATTGCTTTCACAGCCTCTTACTTATGCCGCCATGCGGCCGCTTTTCACTTTTCACTTTTCACTTTTCACTATTATTTCACAGCTCCTTTGGCTATTTTGTTATTCCCCTTCCACTCCGGCGAATTCGTAGCCGGCTTTCAAGATGGCGGATTTCAGGTCATTTTCGGAAACGGATTTCGTTTCTTTCACCAGGACCTTGCCGGTGGTGTGGTCCGGTGTAGCTTCGGCAATGCCGTCCAAAGCTTCCAGGTTTTTCTTCACACGGGCTTCACAGTGAGCGCACATCATACCGTTCACGTGGAGGGTCACTTCCTGGGATTCCGTGGGTTGCGGGCTCACCGCCGCTTCGCTCTGGCGAGCCCCTACGGAGGTTGCAGCGGCGCTATCGCTGGTGGCGGGGGTCAGGGATTCGGTTTCTACCGCAGTTTTGGCCTTGTTTTCCCGCTTCTTGTCATATTTCGTGCTATGGACGTCGATCATGTTCAGGCGCAGGGCATTCATGCAGACGGTAAAGCTGGACATGCTCATAGCGGCGGCGCCCACCATGGGGTTCATCTTGAAGGCGAACAGGCCGGCAGCCAGAGGAATGCAGATTACATTGTAGAAGAAGGCCCAGAACAGGTTTTCATGGATGTTCTTCACAGTACCCCGGGACAGCCTTACGGCAGCGGATACGTCCGTCAGGCGGCTGTTCATGAGTACGATGTCAGCGGAGTCGATGGCTACGTCAGCGCCGGCGCCGATGGCGATGCCGATGTCCGCTCTCGTCAGGGCCGGAGCATCGTTGATGCCGTCACCAACCATGGCTACGCTGCCTGCTTTCTGCAGTTCCCGGATGACAGCTTCCTTGCCTTCCGGCAGCACGCCGGCTACGACCCGGTCCACACCGGCCTGTTTGCCGATGGCTTCCGCCGTGCGCTGGTTATCGCCGGTGAGCATCACCACTTCGATACCCATGTTCTGCAGTTCTTTGATGGCTTTCGGAGAATCTTCTTTGATGACGTCGGCTACGGCGATCATGCCGGCCAATTTACTGCCCTTGGCAAACAGCAGGGGGGTCTTGCCTACAGCGGCTAGTTCATGGGCTTTCTCTTCTATAGCAGTAGGCACCAAGCCCAGAGATTTGATAAACTTCAGGGAACCGCCTACCAGGGTTTCGCCGTTTTGGGCAGCCTGGAGACCATTGCCGGACAGGGCTTTGAACTCGTCCACAGCTTCTGCATTGAGTCCTTCTTTTACAGCTTCTTCCACAACCGCTTTAGCCAGAGGGTGTTCGGATTTTTGTTCCAGGTCATAGGCAGCCTGCAGCAGGGTAGCCGGAGTAAAACCGTCGTAGGGGATAATGTCCGTGACCTTGGGTTCGCCCTTCGTAATGGTACCGGTCTTATCCAGGGCTACGATGTTGACCTTTCCTGCAGCTTCCAGAGAAGCAGAGGTCTTGAACAGGATACCGTTCTTGGCACCTACGCCGCTGCCTACCATGATGGCCACAGGGGTAGCCAGGCCCAGAGCGCAGGGGCAGGCAATCACAAGAACCGCGATGCCACGTGCAATGGCAGAGCCCAGATCCGCACCTGCAATGAGCCAGCCGATGGTGGTAATGACGGCAATGGAAATGATGGCGGGAACGAAGATGGCGGATACTTTATCAGCAATTCTGGCAATGGGAGCCTTCGTAGCGGCGGCATCGCTGACCAGTTTGATGATCTGGCTCAGGGTGGTATCCTCGCCTACCCGGGTTGCCCGGCATTCCAGATAGCCGGATTGGTTGATGGTAGCAGTGGAAACCTTATCACCGGGATTCTTATCCACAGGCAGGCTTTCACCGGTGAGAGCGGATTCGTTGACGGCGGAGGTACCTTTGACAACGACACCATCTACAGGGATGTTTTCACCGGGACGGACGGCGAAAATGTCGCCGATCTGTACGTCATCGATGGAAACCGTTTCTTCCTTGCCATCACGGATCAGCACAGCAGTCTTGGGAGCCATCTTCATGAGGCCCTTCAGGGCATCAGTGGTACGGCCTTTGGAAGAGGCTTCCAGCATTTTGCCCAGCGTGATCAGGGACGGAATCATGGCAGCCGTTTCAAAATACAGGTCATGCATATACATCATGTGCAGGGTCTCAAAAGCTGTACCATGAGCTGCCAGATAGGTCAGATTGTAGAATACAGCTGTGCTCCAGAAGAAAGATACGGAGGAGCCCAGGGCTACCAGCGTATCCATGTTAGGTGCGCCGTGGAACAGAGTTTTAAAGCCACTGGTATAAAAGGCTCTGTTGATATACATCACGATGATGGCCAGCAGCAGCTGGGTCAGCATCAGGCCTGCCAGGTTGCCTTCCAGGATACCCGGCACAGGTAAAGCAAGCATATTGTGGCCCATGGTCAGGTACATGAGTACTAACAGGAAGCCGATGGACAAGGTCAGGCGCCGTTTCAGCTTCGGAGTTTCATGATCCTTCAAGGCTTCTTCGTCGGCGGCCAGTTTTTCCGCCAACCCTGTTTTCTGGGCGGCAGCACCTTTCAGAGAGGCCCCATAGCCTGCCTCCTCAACGGCAGAAATAATAGCCTGATCTGTAGCATCTCCTTCTACACCCATGGAATTGGTCAGCAGAGATACGGAAACGGATTTTACGCCAGGCACAGCGGCCACGGCCTTTTCCACATGAGCCTGGCAGGAAGCGCAAGTCATGCCGGTAACAACGTATTGTTTCATAAGTATATCCTCCTTGCAGTGTAGGTATTATACCCTACCTAGGTATCGTCTGTGATTATATTACGATAATAGTAGGAATTTGTCAAGTAGTTTTCTAGGATATAGTAAATAGCGAAGAGGGTCCGCAGGACAGCCCCCTCGCCAGCTTCGCTGGCCCTTTCCCCCTACGTTGGCGACAGAGTATAGAAAAAAGCACCCAGCGTTTGCTGAGTGCTTTTTGGCTTAACCGGCAGCTCCCTATCCTCCCGGACCGTTTCCAGTCGAGTACTTTCGGCGTATAAGGGCTTAACTACTGTGTTCGGCATGGGAACAGGTGGACCCCCTTAGCTATCA
>OMUE01000091.1 GCA_900314165.1 uncultured Acidaminococcus sp. | reverse complement strand
TATCCGTATCGATATCGGGCATGCTGACCCGCTCCGGGTTCAGGAACCGTTCGAAAATCAGATTGTATTTCAGGGGATCGATATTCGTAATGCCCGTCAGATAGGCCACGATGGAACCTGCCGCAGAACCACGGCCCGGCCCTACCGGGATATCGTGAGTCCGGCTGTAGTTGATAAAGTCCCACACGATAAGGAAGTAGCCGGAGTAGCCCATCTGCTTAATGATGCCCAGCTCGTATTCCAGCCGCTTCCGGGCCGTGCCGTCGTCGTCCGGATAGCGGGACGGAAAGCCCTCTTCGCACAGCTTCCGCAGATAGCCGTCCATGGTTTCTCCAGGAGGCAGGGGAAATTCCGGCAGCAGCAAATGGCCGAATTCCAACGTCAGATTGCACTTGTCCGCAATTTCCAGGGTGGTATCCAGAGCTTCCTGATCCTCCGGGAAAATCTGTTCCATTTCTTCCCGGCTCTTCAGGTAGTAGGAATCGTTATTGAAGCGCATGCGCTGGGGATCCAGGTACCGGGCGTTGGTCTGGATGCACAGCAGGATGTCCTGGCCGGCGGCGTCTTCCTTGTGGATATAGTGCAAATCGTTGGTCGCCACCAGCTTCAGGTTGTATTTTTTCGCTAATTTATGGAGTTCTTCCCGGACCGTCTTTTCTTCCGGCAGGCCGTGATTCTGGATCTCCAGATAGTAATGGTCCGGGCCGAAGATGTCCAGGTATGTTTGCAGCACCTGTTCTGCCGTGTCCAGTTCCCCCCGCAGGATGTGCCGGGGCAGTTCTCCGGCTACGCAGGCGGACAGGCAGATGAGGCCGTCCTTATATTTGCGCAGCACGTCCATATCGATGCGGGGCTTGTAGTAGAAGCCTTCCACTTCGCCGATGGACACGATCTTCATCAGGTTCTGGTAGCCCGTGTTGTTTTCCGCCAGCAGGATCAGGTGGTACAGCTTGTTCCGGGTTTCCAGGGATTTATTCAGGTGGGACTCGGAGGTAATGTACACTTCGCAGCCGATAATGGGCTTGATGCCGGCTTTCACACATTCCTGGTAGAACTCGATGACCCCGTACATGACCCCGTGGTCCGTAATGGCCAGGGCTGGCATGCCCTGTTCCTTGGCGTATTGCACCAGGTCTGGAATCCGGCATGCCCCATCCAGCAGGCTATATTGGGTATGGGTATGAAGATGGACAAATTGGGACATGGGGGGTCTCCTTTCGATTAGTGGGCTAGCAGCTAGTGGACTAGTGGGCTAGAGGCGCACCGCGCATCCAATGTGTCCAGCGGACACTAGCACACTATCAAACCAGCACACTAGCCCACTTAATTGCAATTCTTATATATTCTATCACAAAACAAAACGAGCTGGGAAGCTAACGCTTTCCAGCTCGTTGGACTTGCTTATTCCTTTATAATCTCCACTTCGCCGGGCACATACAACATGGTCTCGGCGGTAATGGAGGTTTCTGTATAGCCCAGGGGATAACAGACGCCGGACAGATAATCCTTGGCTCTCTGCTGATCCTCGGCGGCCATGCCTTCCAGGCACAGCAGCAGGCTTCTGCCGCTCAGGAAGATTTCGCCATAGGAAGCTATATCCTTCAGGGTTTCCGGAGTATGCAGTACCAGATTCAGCGTAGGCGTGGTCAACAGGGTAAAATCCCGTTCTGACGGCTCCTCTGTGTGTTCTTTTTTACTAAATCCAAACACCACTGGTACCCCCTCTCCTTACAACTCTTCTCTGCCTTATGCTCTGGCGTTGCGGGCTCTTACGCGGGCTCTTTCCAGACGGGACAGGATCTTCTTGCGCATCCGGATGGATTTCGGAGTAACTTCTACAGCTTCATCGTCATTGATATGTTCCAGAGCCTGTTCCAGGGAGAACGTTTGCGGCGGAATCAGGCGAACAGCTTCATCGGAACCTGCAGCACGCATGTTGGATACGTGTTTCTTCTTGCAGGGGTTCACGTCCATATCGTCTTCACGGCTGTTTTCGCCTACAATCTGGCCTTCATAAACTTGTTCACCGGGGTTCACGTAAATCGTGCCTCTGGCCTGGCACTTATCAATGCCGTAAGCCGTGGTTTCGCCTTGTTCGAAGGCTACCAGGGAACCTCTCGTACGACCGGGGATATCGCCTTTGTAAGCGCCCCAGCCGGCAAATACGTGGTTCATGATCCCGTTGCCTTTCGTATCCGTCAGGAACTGGTTACGGAAACCAATCAGGCCCCGGGCAGGGATGATGAATTCCATACGCAGGTAGCCGGCCATTTCCGTCATATTCTGCAGTTCTGCCTTACGCAGGCCCAGGCCTTCCATCACAGGGCCCATGAAGTCTTGCGGTACATCGATGGTCAGTGCTTCCATGGGTTCCAGCAGGTTGCCGGCTTCGTCCCGGTGCATAATGACCTTCGGTTTGCCAATCTTCAGTTCAAACCCTTCACGGCGCATAGCTTCGATCAGAACAGAAATATGCAGCTCGCCACGGCCGGACACTTTAAACGTATCGGCAGAATCCGTATCTTCAACTTTCATGGACACGTTGGTTTCCACTTCTTTGTACAGACGGTCACGGATATGGCGGCTGGTCAGGAAATGCCCATCCTGGCCGGCAAAGGGGCTGTCGTTGACGGAGAAGGTCATGGACAGGGTGGGTTCGTCCACCTTGATGCCCTGCAGTTGTTCAGGGTTGTCCACATCGGCGATGGTGTCGCCGATTTCTACATCGTCCAGGCCGATGAGGGCAATAATGTCCCCGGCTTTAGCTTCGGGCACTTCCACTCTCTTCAGGCCTTCATAGGTATACAGGCGGCCAATCTTTTCGTTGGTCCGTTTGTCGTCGTGCATGAGGCAGATCTGCTGGCCGTTGCGGATGGTACCGCGGACCACACGGCCGATCACGATACGGCCTACATAATCATCATGGTCCAGGGTGTTGGCCAGCATCTGCAGCGGAGCTTCCGTATCCACATCAGGAGCAGGGATGCTGTCCAGGATGGTCTGGAACAGAGGTTCCAGGTCTTTGCTTTCATCTTCCATGCTCAGCTTGGCAATGCCTGCCTTAGCGGAAGCATACACCACAGGGAAGTCCAGCTGGTCATCATTGGCGTTCAGTTCGATGAACAGGTCCAGGACTTCGTCCACCACTTCTTCTACCCGCTGGTCAGGACGGTCAATCTTGTTGATGACCACGATGGGTTTCAGATGGTGTTCCAGAGCTTTGCGCAGTACGTATTTCGTCTGGGGCATGGGGCCTTCATAGGCGTCTACCAGCAGCAGTACGCCATCAACCATGTTCAGCACCCGTTCTACTTCGCCGCCAAAGTCAGCATGGCCCGGAGTATCCAGGATGTTGATCTTGCAGCCATCATGCATGACAGACGTGTTCTTAGCCAGGATAGTGATACCGCGTTCCCGTTCCTGGTCATTGGAGTCCATGACTCTTTCCATAACCTGTTGGTTGGCACGGAACACATGGCTCTGCTTCAGCATAGCGTCCACCAGGGTCGTCTTACCATGGTCAACGTGAGCGATGATGGCAATGTTACGTAAATCGTTTCTAATCATAAAAGCCCAATCCCCTCTTATTCAAGACAAATCAAGAGGATGCTTGTCAAGAAGCATCCTCTGGTTAACTACAATTATCGACTTTACTATTATAGTATGTTCTATTGGGTATGTCAAATTCTTTACAAGTTTCTAGTCAAACGGGCGGGCCGCGCTTCGCTTGGCACGCCCCTACAATTCTATTTCATTCAATTATTTCGTAGGGGCGTGCCAGAGCCTAGCGGCGGCCCGCCCGCACCAAGGATTCATAAAAACCTCAAAACTACATAGTCTTCATCACATCATCCATGTACTTCTTGATCTTATCCAGCTTTGCGCGGATATCGTCTATGCGGTCCGGATGGAGGCCGGCCATGCGTTCTACGCGGCCTTTGTACGTAAGGTAATCGGCTTCGAAGCCACGGAGGTAATCCCGCAGAGCCTGGATAGCCGGTTCCTTCGTAATGAACGTGGTTTCTTCAATGCGCCATTCCGTACCTTCGATGATGGCTGCGTCCCCGTAGTTGGGGATGTAGGTAGCCGTGCCCAGTTCCGTATTCAACGTATGGGCAAAGGCGGTGGCTGCATCGTATTCCCCGTGGACCACGAAGAAGCATTCCGGTTTCCGTTCCATGCCTTTGAACAGGTCCAGCATCTGGTTTTTGTCCGCGTGAGCGGAAAAGCCCGTCATATTATAGATCTTGGCTCCGACCACGATGTCTTCGCCCATGATCTTTACTTTCTTAGCTCCGTCCACCAGCCGACGGCCCAGAGAGCCTTCGGCCTGATAACCGGCGAAGATCACGGAGGAGTCCTTCCGCCACAGGTTGTGCTTCAGATGGTGCAGTACCCGGCCGGCGTCCGCCATGCCGCTGGCGGAAATGATGATCATCGGGCTGGGCATATCGTTGATGGCTCTGGATTCTGCCGAGGTCTCCGTGTATTTCACGTTGGGCATGTCGATGAGCTTGCCCCCCTGTTTCCGGAAAATGGTCTCCGCTTCTTCGTCGTACTCTTCCGGATTGAACAGCATGACCTGAGTGGCTTTGATGGCCATGGGGCTATCCACCATAATAGGCACCACGGGCAGCTGGCCGCTGCTCATGAGTTTCTGGAAGTAGTACAGCATGACCTGGGTACGGCCTACGGCGAAGGCCGGGATGATCACGTTGCCGCCCCGGCTCAGGGCGTCCTTCATGATTTCGCACAATTCTTTTTCCCGATCCACCTTCTCATGGATCCGGTTGCCATAGGTGGATTCCGTAATGATGAAATCCGCCCCGGAAATCTGGTAGGGATCGTCCAGGATGGGCACGTTGGGCTGACCGATATCCCCGGTGAAGATCAGCTTCGTCTTCTTGCCGTTTTCGTCCACCATGATATTGATGATGGAGCTGCCCAGGATGTGGCCGGCCACCCGGAAGCGTATGGTGATGCCGGGATACAGCTCTACATTTTCGTCGTAGTCATGGGTAATGAAATGCTTCAGAGCCATATAAGCGTCGTCCGTGGTGTACAGAGGTTCCACGGCTTCCCGGCCTACACGCTGGCCTTTCCGGGTGGCGATTTCTGCATCGGATTCCTGGATGTGGCCGCAGTCCGGCAGCAGGATCTCGCAGAGCTCTTCCGTCACGTGGGTACAATGGATGAAGCCTTTGAAGCCCTCTCTAATGAGCTTCGGCAGCAGGCCGCTGTGGTCGATGTGGGCATGGCTCAGGATCACGGCGTCGATTTCAGCCGGATTAAAAGCGAATTCCCGCCGGTTCATGTCCCGGATCAGCTTGGGACCCTGGAACATGCCGCAGTCCAGCAGGATCTTCTTGCCGTTGGCCTCCAGCAGGTGGCAGGAACCGGTTACAATCTTATCCGCACCTAAAAATGTAATCTTCATACGCTGCACCATCCTATTCCTTTACAGAACATGTTTATTAATTTTATGATTAATATATATTATACCATATTATCTGAAAATATTGAATAGACATTAGATAGACGTTAGAGGCTAGTCTCAAAGATTTTCCTCCTAACCTTCTCACAATATGGTACAATAACCATTAGAACTTTGAGAAAGGATGTTTCCTATGAAAAAGACTCTTTCTTTATCTATACTATTTGCCCTGCTGCTGTCCGGTACGGTCTTTGCTTCGGACAAAGCTGTGGAAAAGGTGGACCGGGCCAACCCTATCGATGAAACCGTAGCCATTGAAGACAAAGCCATCGAAATCAAGATTCCGGATCCTCCTAAGCCTGATGAAGTAGCCTGGGAAGCTGTGGCCTCCAACAAGACCTACGACGTATACTTCGACAGCCGCAGTCTGAAATACGACGAAAAAACCGGCATCATCACCGTGTTGAACCGCTGGGTCAACAAAAAAGCAGATCCTCAGGGCGCCCGGGAAACCTGGCTGCTTTCCCAGTACGACGTACGCCTGAAGACCTGCGCTGATGAATACCAATATATTATGAAGGGGGACGGCAAGGAAATCGCCCGCAGCGAAGCTCCGGACACCTCCTGGTATCCCCTGTCCCCTGCCACCCTGGGCATGCAATTGTGCAATGCCCTGAATGGCTACTTATTAAACAATTGAGTGCTCTGCCTGCATCCGCTGCCCAATGATCCGGGCCACATAGACCCCGGACGCACTGGCCTGTGACAGGCCTCTCGTAATGCCCGCTCCGTCGCCGATGGCGAAGAAGTTGGGCATTTTTGTTTCCAATTTATCGTCCAGTTCCATGCGGGAGCTGTAGAATTTCACTTCCACCCCGTACAGCAGGGTATCGTCATTGGCCGTACCCGGTGCCACTTTGTCCAGGGCGTAAATCATTTCAATAATATTATCCAGATGGCGTTTCGGCAGCACCAGGCTCAGATCCCCGGGCACAGCGTTCAGGGTAGGCCGCAGGAAGCTCTTGCTCATCCTGTGGGCATTGGTCCGCCGTCCTTTGATCAGGTCCCCGAACCGTTGGACCAGCACGCCGCCTCCCAGCATATTGGACAGAGATGCAATGTGTTTGCCGTATTTATGGGGTTCCTTAAAGGGTTCCGTAAACCGGTTGCTGACCAGCAGGGCAAAATTCGTATTGCCGCTGTTTTTCGCCGGGTCGCTGAAGCTGTGGCCGTTCACCGTAATGATGCCGTCCGTATTTTCCGCTACCACGTAGCCATTGGGGTTCATGCAGAACGTCCGCACATTGTCCCCATACCGCTTGGTCCGGTACACCAGCTTGGCTTCGTACACTTCATCCGTAATGTCCTGGAACACCGTATAAGGCACTTCCACCCGGACGCCTACGTCTACCTGGTTGTTGGTCAGAGGCAGTCCCATCTTTTCGCACTGGTCCGAGAACCATTCGGCACCGGCCCGTCCGGGCGCCCCGATCAGGTACGTGCACTGCACTGTGTCCCCGGAGCCTTTCAGTACCAGTTCGTAGCGGCCGTCCTCCCGATAATGGATGGAATCCACATGGGTATCGCATTGGATTTGGATACCGTGAGCCAATAGGAACCGGTAGATGCTGGCCATGAGCATCCGGTTGTTGTCCGTGCCCAGATGGCGCACCTTGGCGTTCAACAGGTGCAGGTCATAGCCCAGAGCCTTCCGGCCGATTTTGCAGTTCTTCGTGGTAAAGACCGTGCCGGGAGCCCCGTGGCGGACGTTGATTTCGTCCACATAGTCGATGAGCTCCATAACGGTGCTTTTGGGAATGTAGTCGCTGAGCCAGCCCCCGAATTCCGTAGTAAAGTTATACTTACCGTCAGAGAACGCACCAGCGCCCCCAAACCCCCGCATGATGCTGCAGGGAGTGCAGCCCACGCATTTTTCCACTTTGCCTGCGATAATGGGGCACATGCGTTGGTCGATGGCATGGCCTTCTTCCAGGATCAGGACCTTGATATCCGGATATTTCAGGGCGAATTCGTAGGCTGCGTAAATAGCCGCAGGACCGCCCCCGATAATGGCTACATCTGTGACGATACTCATTTCTTGAACACCTCTTTGTCGTTCACCGTATTGAAGATAATGGAAGAAATCTGGTTCATGGTCTTCCGGGTTTCCTTAGGCCGCACGGATTTATCCATGAGGATCACCAGCACATATTTCTCTTTCGCATACACAATGGCGCCAGCCCCCAGCACCTGCCCGTTGTCGGATTGCAGGCCGGCCAGGCCCACGTCCTTGGGCAGCAGGGCGCCCAGCATATCCCGCTGCTTCTGGTTGCTCAGCAACTCCAGCAGATACTTGTCCTGGGCTTCCCCGATGGCCTTTCCCTGGTACAGGCGGGTCAGCAGGTTCACCGTATCGTTGACGGAGGTATAGCTGTACTTCCGTTTTTCTTTTTCCGTCAGGCCGTCTTCGGCGTTTTCCTGGGTGGGCAGCTCATGGGTACCGATAACCGTATCCGCATAGCCCTGTTTCACCAGCCAGTCGTTCAGGTCTTCCAGGCCCGCAATGGCGATGAGTTTGTAGGTCGCCGTATCGTCCTGCTGCAGCATCATGTCTTCAATGAGGTTTTGCAACGTCAGCCGGCTGCCGGGCTGCAGTTTGCCCAGCACAGGGCTTTCCGCCTTTTTATCCTTTTGTTCCAGGGTATAGACCTTTTTCAAGTCCAGATCCTTGTCTTTGACCTGTTGCAGGACCCCGGCCGCTACATACAGGCGGATCATTTCCCCGGCAGGCATCTTGCCGGAGTAATTGTAGAACACTTCTCCCGTTTCCAGGCTGCGATAGTACACGGAACAGGCCGCCCCGGACTGAGCTATAACGTTATTCAGGTAGGCATACGGCAGTTTCGTGTCCTGGGAATGGACCACCTTCGTGCTCTGGACCTGTTTCTGCTGCTCTATGTATTTGGGACTCCTGTGCAGCAGCGTAAAGGATACCGTCCCCACCACCAAAAGCAGAATCAGCGCTAAGAGAATCCTCTTGTTAATACTCATAATTGCACCATGACCCTTCCATTGATCTTCAGCCATTTTTCCCGTTGTTTCCGGTCCGGCAGGATACGCTCCACCTGGGCCCAGAAATCTCTCTGATGGGATTTGTGGCGGATATGGCTCAGTTCGTGAACCACCACATACTCTATACATTCCGTAGGACAGAATACCAGATGCCAGTTGAATCCCAACTGGTTTTTGTAATTACAATAGCCCCAGCGGCTGTGACCTCTGGCAATCCGGAAAGGAGGAACCGGCAGCTCCATCAGGGCCGCATACTTCTCCACCTGCATTTTCAGATACGGTTTCAGCTGGCCCACCAGCCAAGCCAGAAACTCTTTATCGCCATAGGCTTTTCCCATATAGACCGTACCGGTTTCCGGTTCTGCATAGATCCGTGCGTCCTCAATCCGCCTCAGGGTCATTTTCTGGCCCCACAGGTAGAATGATTCCCCATCCCGGAACGTCATAGGCTGGATGGCCTGTTCTTCGTTCCGAACCCGCTGCAGCCGTTTTTCTATCCAGCCCCGGGTCTTTTCCAGGAACTCGGCAATATTACTCTTGGACGCCCTCATGGGCACCCGTACCCGCAAGGTCTCAGAATCCATGACCTGCACGGAAAACGTCCTGCGCCAGGAACGAATCACTTCTATATGCAGTTTATCCATATTTGTAACTGTTGTACCCATAGCTTTTCTATTATAGCATAGTTTTGGGGATTAGGGATTGAAGATTAGGGGTTAGGAGTTAGGAGTTAGGGATTAGGAGGATTAGGGATTAGGGATTAGGGGCGAGGGGTGAGGAAGCCTCTTGACCAAGCTCTGCAAAACTCCTATAATTGCTTTGATTATCTTTTAGCGGGCGGGCCGCCGCTCTGCTCTGGCACGCCCCTACGGATTGGTACTACAAATCACAAATACCTTGCATTATGAACGAAAACCTCTGATAACTATCCGTAGGGGCGCATCGTAAGATGCGCCCACTAAGGATTAAATTATAAATAGGCTCTGGTGGGTTTATCTTACGATAAACCCCTACGTAGTTAAATGTGAGAGTAAATGGTAGTTTTCTAAAGCAAACGATAATTTTACAAAGGAAGTGCATGTCACTATATGGACGAGTTCCACATACCCACGCCCCTTTTGACGGGGATTTTGTTTGTGTTCATCTGTTTTTCTGCGTTCTTTTCGGCGACGGAAACGGCGTTGACAGGCTGTAACAAGCTGCGGCTGAAGAATCTGGCCAAGGGCCAGACGAAAAAAGCCCGGCGGGCAGCCAGAGTGTTGAGCCTGTTGGACCGGTTCGACGATGCCCTGTCCACGATCCTCATCGGCAATAATATCGTGAACATCGCCACCGCCTCTCTGGCAGCCGCTGTGTCCACGGCCTACTTCGGCCCTTCCGGCCTGGCTCTGGCTACGGTGGTCACCACCATCGTCATCCTGATTTTCGGGGAAATCCTGCCGAAAAGCGCCGCCAATGACTATCCGGAAAGCTTTGCCATGGCCTGCGGCGGGTTCCTGCGGATCCTGGTGTTCCTGTTCATGCCCCTGAATTTCCTGTTCCGGCTGTTGAAGACGGGCTTTTCGAAATTCCTGTCCGGCAAGGGAGACACGGCAGCCACAGAAGATGAACTGCTGCTCATGGTGGACGAAGTAGAAAGCGGCGGCGCCATTAATAAGCAGGACAGCAGGCTCATTAAGTCCGCCATTGAGTTCAGCGATATCCGAGTCCGGGAGATCATGACGCCCCGGGTAGATATGGCAGCTATGGACGTATCCGAAGGACCGGAAAAGGCCCTACAGCTGTTCCGAAACAACGGATTTTCCCGACTGCCCGTGTTCAAGGATGACTACACGGAAATCATCGGGGTGCTCCATGCCAAGGATTTCTACGCCCACTACCTGCAGGATCCTCACTTTCCTCTGGTAGACGCCGTGAAAAAAGTAGCTGTCGTGCACCAGTCCACGAAGATTTCCCGGGTCATGAAGACCCTGCAGGAAGCCAAGGTGG
>OMUE01000102.1 GCA_900314165.1 uncultured Acidaminococcus sp. | reverse complement strand
ACGTGGTGTTCTGCTTCTTCTGCGGCCAGTTCCAATCTCTGTTCAACTGGACGAAACTGGGCACCCTGCTGGCTATTGCCGGTGCTGACTTCCTGAAGGGCGTCGGCTTTACGGGTGTAGCCATGTGCGTAGCTTTCATCCTGCTGAGCGCATTGGTCAACATCTTTGTATCCTCCGGCTCCGCTAAGTGGGCTATTTTCGCTCCTATCTTTGTGCCTATGTTCATGCTGCTGGGTTACCACCCCGGTTTTGCTCAGCTGCTGTACCGCTTGGGCGACTCCCCGGGCAACTGCTTCACTCCTATGAGCCCGTATATCTGGATGATCCTCAGCGTGGCTCAGGAAAAATACATGCCTAAGTGCGCTATCGGTACCCTGATCTCCGGTATGATTCCTATGGCTGTGGTTCTGCAGGTTGTCTGGATTGTCTTCCTGATCATCTGGATGACTCTGGGTCTGCCTTATGGCCCTGGTGTTGGCACTGCACTGCCGGCAGGAATTTTATAAAAGATTCTGTTAAATTTAACAAAAATGGACTATAATAGAGTTATAGTCCATTTTTTATTTTGTTAAGGGGGAATCCTTGTGAAAGTTTTGGCATATGGTGTTAGACCGATTGAAAAACCTTTTTTTGAAGAAGCCAATAAGGAATTTGGCTACGAACTGAAATTGACGGACAAGTACCTGACGGATGCCGCAGCTGCCCAATTGGCAGAAGGCTGCGATGCTGTCATCCTGCGGGCTAACTGCAAGGCAAATAAAGAAAACCTGGATATCTTCAAGAACCTGGGCGTCAAGTACGTAGTTACCAGAACCGCCGGCTTCAACCATATCGATGTGAAATATGCAAACAGCCTGGGCTACACCATCGGTTATGTTCCTGCTTATTCTCCGAATTCTATTGCAGAACTGGGCCTGACCATGGCCATGACCCTGCTGCGTCATACTGCTTACGCTAACTATGAATCCTATCATCGTGACTTCGTAGTAGACGATTTCATGTTCTCCAAGCTGATCCATAACTGCACCGTGGGTATCATCGGTCTGGGCCGCATCGGTAGATCCTATGCGCAGATGTTCCACGGCCTGGGTGCCAAGGTCATCGGCTCCGATATCTTCCAAATCAAAGGCATTGAAGACTACTGCACTCAGGTATCCCAGGATGAAGTGCTGGCTCAATCCGATATCGTAGTGCTGCAGATTGCTTATAAAGTAGGTATGCCCGTTGCCGTAACGAAGGAATTCGTGGCCAAAATGAAAGACGGTGCCATCCTGATCAACTGCGCACGCGGCGAACTCATGGATGTGGACGCTGTACTGGAAGGCATCAAGAGCGGCAAACTGGGTGGCCTGGCTCTGGACGTACTGCCGGGCGAAGGTCGTTTCTTTGCAAAGAACTGGACCTACAAAGATCTGCCGGATCCTAAGATTGCTGAACTGGTCAACCTGTATCCTCGTGTACTGGTTACTCCTCACATCGGCAGCTTTACCGACGAATCCGTCCACAACATGGCTCTGTTCTCCTATAAGAACATCAAACAACTGGCCGAAACCGGCACTTGCGATTTCGTAGCTAAGCTGTAATCAATAAGTTCCTTGTAAAATAGCGAAGAGCGAAGAGAGAAGAGCGAAGAGGTGTCCGCTGGACAATAAGGGGTGATACCCTTGTTCCGCGGAGCGGCCTTTTCGCTCTTTACTTTTCGCTCTTCGCTTTCTCTTGTTGACTCCCTCCAGTTAACAACGGTATAATTTATTTTTATGGAGGATATTATGGAACCGATTATTCAAACAATAGATCTGACCCATACGTATGTGGATGGGCAAAACCAGGAAATGACAGCCCTGCAGGGCATCAACCTGTCCATCATGCCCGGGGAATTCGTGGCCATCATCGGCACCAACGGCAGCGGCAAATCCACGCTGGCCCGGCATTTCAACGGGCTGCTGACACCTACCAGCGGTCACTGTATCGTGGACGGACTGGATACGGCTCAGGAAGAGAATCTCTGGCCCGTGCGCCAGACTGTGGGCATGGTGTTCCAGAACCCGGACAACCAGATCGTGGCGGCCATTGTAGAAGAAGACGTGGCTTTCGGCCTGGAAAATATCGGCGTACCGGGCCCGGAGATCCGTCCCCGGGTGGAAGCGGCCCTGGCGTCTGTAGGCATGAGCGACTACGCCAAGCATGCCCCTCACAGGCTCTCCGGCGGCCAGAAACAGCGGGTGGCCATTGCCGGTGTCCTGGCCCTGGAACCCCGTTGCATCGTCTTTGACGAACCTACGGCTATGCTGGATCCCAGAGGCCGGAAGGAAATCGTCAGCACGGTGCTGAAGCTGAACAAAGAAAAACACATTACCGTGGTGTACATTACCCACAAGATGGAAGAAGCGCTGCTGGCGGACAGAATCATCGCCATGCAGCAGGGCAAAATCGTTATGGAGGGAACGCCGAAAGAGGTGTTTACCCAGGTGGATAAGATCCGGAGCCTGGGCCTGGAATGCCCTCTGGCTGCAG
>OMUE01000101.1 GCA_900314165.1 uncultured Acidaminococcus sp. | reverse complement strand
AAACACTTACACTATGATATACTAGTCATAGCGGACAAAATGACCGCTAACCTCTCTTGACCATGGGATAAGGTTCAGAAAGAGAGGAGACCATTATGCAAATCGGTAATATGCAAGTCATTAAGAAACAAACCAAGAATAAGGGAGTGAGATATCTATATAGACAAAACTTTATGGACAATGGTAAACGATACGTGGAATCGGTAACGCTGGACAGCATCACCAAGGGAGCACAGAAAAGGGCACAAATCATGCTTTGGGAGAAATTCCAGGACAGAGGGAAAGCCGAAAAAGAAAAGGCTGAAGCTGCATCGAAAACAACTCTTGCTGAAGCCTGCTGCCAATGGCTAGACATGGACAAAGACCTTGTAAAAGGGCAGACCCATGACGGACATACAATGTGTACTAGACAGCTCTTAAAGCGACTGCCGGACGGAATCCTGACAAGAGACTTCACCCCAACACTAGCTGAAAAGATCTTAGGTAGAATGTATTACACTGAGAAGCTGTGTTATGGTTCTATCCTGAAAATGCTTGCCGTTATACGGGGAGTTATGAGATATGCAGAAAAACAAGGAATCATTGAGAATGCCAAGCCTTTTGCAGATATCCATATCAAAAAAAGATCAGCCACCCGGCAGGAGATAGAGAAAAGGCAGAACAAATTTCTAAATCCTGATGAATTGAAACAAGTGCTCAGGCAGCTATCTAAGATTGATGAACGTATTGCCCTAATCTGTGAGTTTCAAAGCCTGACCGGTCTCAGAATAGGCGAATTGCTTGCCTTACGAGTCCAGGACGTTGACTTGGCTAAAAAGACCATCAATATCAATGGTGGTATGGTCAGACTTGCCAATAAAGGTTATTACAGAGATACGCCGAAAAATATTTACTCTGTCCGGACGATTTCCATCAATGCAAGATGTGTGCACATTATCCAATGGTTTATGACCGACAACAAAAGGCTTGCATCCTGGACAAATACCTATCAGGATCAGGGATACATCTTCACAGGTATGCATGGAAAGCCCACCTACATTCTGACCATAAATAACGCATTGAGACAAGTTCAGCTACCCGGCAAACACATTACAAGTCATATATTCCGGCATACTCATATATCCATGCTGGCTGCTGCAAACGTTCCTGTAAAAGCCATTATGAAGCGTGTAGGACAGAATAACCCTAACACCACCTTGCAGATCTACACCCATGTAACAGAATCCATGGAAAAAGACCTTGCCGAAAAACTTGAACGCATGAGCATATAAAACACCTGTCCAAAATTTTGTACTATAAAAAGTGTGCAAAAAAGTGTGCAAAAAGTGTGCATAGATACGCTAAGTTACAAGCATAGCCAAAAATAGCAAAATCCCCAAACCCCGCATAAATACTAGGTTTAGGGAAGTTACGCACACAAAATAAGACTTGTAACAAAGGTTCATTTTAAAAATGCAAAACTGAATCTTTTCAAAAGGGAAAATATTACAGAAGTCCTGACTAGCGAAAAAGGAGTGTTGCATAGCAACACTCCTTTCCATAAATAGCAGCTATTTAATTAATCGTCCAGGGTATCTTCAGGTGGTGGATCATCCACATCGCCCATAGGAACCTGAGGATGGAAGATCTTCTGGATCAGCAGGAACAGGATGGGTACCAGGAACAGGCTCAACAGCGTGGAGCTCATCATGCCGCCGATGATAGCGGTACCGATGGACGTACGGCTGCCGGCACCTGCGCCTGTAGCAAAGGCCAGAGGCACAGCCCCGATAACCGTAGAGAAAGCGGTCATCAGGATAGGACGGAGACGGGTCTTAACCGTATCTACCAGAGCAGGCAGTACGGACCAGCCATCGTCGACCCTCATCTTGGCATATTCTACAATCAGGATGGAGTTCTTAGCCGACAGACCGATGAGCACGATCAAGCCGATCTGCATGTAGATATCGGAGGTTAGGCCTCTGAAGTACTGCAGGCCTACGCAGCCCACAACGGCAGAGGGTACGGCGAAGATGATGCCCAGAGGCAGTGTCCAGCTTTCATACAGAGCAGACAGGCACAGGTATACGAACACCAGGGAGATACCGAACATTAGGAAGGAGGAGTTCCCGGCCTTCTTTTCATCCCGGCTCTGGTCCACCCATTCATAGGTGTAACCGCTGGGCAGGTTATTGTTCAGCACTTCTTCTACAGCAGCCATAGATTGCCCGGTAGAATAACCGGTAGCAGGAGACCCTGCAATCTTTGCACCGCGGGCTGCGTTGAACCGAGTGATTACAGGAGCAGAGTTGATTTCTTTAGACGTTACCAGGGAACTTAAAGGAATCAGTGCCCCCGTCTTGCTAGCTACGTACATGTTGCCGAAACTCTTCACATCGCCACGGTATCTGTCTTCTGCCTGGATGATTACTTTCCAGGTCTGACCCAACAGGTTGAAGTCGTTGACTTCACTGCCGCCCAGATAGGACTGCAAAGCAGTAAATACGCTGGCAACTGGTACATTCAAACTTTCTGCCTTAGCTCTGTCTACTTCAAACTGGAGGGCAGGGGTATTGTTCGTAAAGTTCGTATACATA
This sequence comes from uncultured Acidaminococcus sp., assembly GCA_900314165.1. Next base: position 20,269 of record OMUE01000101.1, on the reverse strand, counting down.
TTGGCCAGCTCAGGGCGCTGGTTCAGTTCGCCCAGAATCTTTTGCACATCGGAAGCCATTACATCCGTGTCATGGCCCGTAGTATCCATAACATACAAGCTCAGAGAACCGGTGTTGGACATACCGGGCAGTACAGCTGCGTTAAAGGCCAAAGCATTTGCTTCAGGCGTTTGAGCACCCATACCACGCAATTTATTGATGACCGTCCAAACACTCAGGTCATCAGTAGTCCGGTTTTCAATATCTTCCAGCTTTACAGGAACAATGGCTGCACTGGACTTTCTGGCATCAGCCAGGATATCGATGCCGACAATCTGCATGACATGTTTTACGCCAGGAACCTTCTGGATTTCTTTTACCAGGTTATCCGTAACTTTGATAGACCGGGCCGTAGAAGCAGCTTCTGGCAAAGCCGCCGTCATCAGAGCAAAGCTCTGGTCTTCATCCGGTACAAAGGAAGACGGAATGAGCTTGAAGAATGCGCCGATGAGCACGAATACAATGAGCAGGGCACAGACACCCACTTTGAAATGACGCAACAGGCTCTTGACTTTTATTACATACTTGCCGGTAGTCCGTTCCAGCCAACGGTTAAAGTAACCCAGCATCTTACCGATGAAGGTGTTTTCATCCGCAGCTTTTTTCGGCCGGATTACGAGAGCACACACAGCAGGAGACAAGGACATAGCTACGACGGCGGAAATCGTCAGAGCTACGGTGATGGACAGGGCAAACTGTTTGTACAATACACCGGTAGTACCGCCCAGGAACGCAACGGGTAGAAATACTGCCAACAGCACGAAAGCCGTAGCTACGATAGCGCCGGATACTTCCCGCATAGCCGTATAAGTAGCTTCCCGAGGGTCCATGCCCAGATCGTCCACGTTATGCTCTACGGCTTCTACTACTACGATAGCATCGTCTACAACGATACCGATAGCCAGCACCAGGGCGAACAGTGTCAGAGTATTAATAGTAAAATCAAAGATATAGAAGGACCCGAACGTACCCAGCAGGGATACAGGGATGGCCAGGGTAGGAACCAGTGTTGCCCGCCAGGATTGCAGGAACAGCCAGGTAATCAGGATTACCAGCACCAGGGTTTCGACCAGGGTTACCACCACTTCTTTCAGAGATTCACGTACATAGTCCGTGTTATCCTGCATGATGGTCAGTTTCAAATCAGGAGGGAAGTTCGCTTCCGCAGCAGCCAGTACCTTTTTAACTTCTGCTACTGTTTCCAGGGCGTTGGCATCCGTATTCAGGGAAATACCATAGTTCATGGCGTTCTGCCCATCCAGCTTAGACACTACACTGTCATCACGGGGTCCCAGTTCGATACGGGCTACGTCTTTGACTTTCAACAGATTGCCATTATTATTCTTGACAATGATGTTGCCGAATTCTTCTGTAGTATTCAGACGACCTTTAACACGGGCCGAATACGTGAATTCCTGATCTTCCGGAGAAGGCCGGGCACCGATAGAACCAGCAGCTGCCTGGATGTTCTGGCTGGCAATAGCCGATTTTACATCCGCAGCCGTGATGCCCAGCTGAGCCATCTTCATAGGGTCCAGCCACACACGCATGGACAGTTCAGGGCCGTATTCGCTGACTTCAGATACGCCCTTGATTCTCTTCAGAGCATCTACGAACTGGGTCGTACCATAGGTTTTCATGAACAGCGTATCATACGTGTTATTAGGAGACGTCAGAGAAAAATACATAATGGTTTCAGCAGACATCTTGTGGGTCGTTACACCATAGGCATTTACTTCGCTGGGCAGGGATGCGTTAGCCTGAGCAACACGGTTCTGCACCATGACGGAGTCCATGTCCGGGTCCGTACCCAGTTCGAACTTCACGTTCAGCCGATAGTTACCATTGTTATCGCTGACGGAGTTCATGTCTATCATGTTATCTACGCCGTTTACCTTTTTTTCAATTGCCTGGGCAACGGTCTGCTCTACAACTTCGGCGTTAGCACCTACGTAGTTCGTAGATACGGATACACGGGGGTTGGAAATCTGCGGGTATTGGGCTACGGGCAGACTGAAAGCAGAAATAATACCGATCAGAGCAATGATGATGGAGATAACGCAGGCGAAGACGGGGTGATCAATAAAGTACTTTGCCACTTGCGCTTACCTCCTTATTTCTTGGTGGTGCTGGCAGAAGCAGAATCTGTTGTATCCAGGTCAGCTTCCGTCATAGGAGTGGCCTTTACTTTTGCACCCTGTTTCAGCTTCTGGACACCTTCCACTACGATGGTTTCGTCGCCGTTCAAGCCGCTCTTGACGAGCCACAGTTTGCCGACCCGGGCACCCAGGGTAACTTCCTTCATGGCTACAGTATTGTCGGCGTTGATGACATAGACGAAATGCTTATACATAACATCCGTTACAGCACGCTGGGGAATCAGGATAGCGTTGCTGATGGTAGAGCCTACCAGAGTGATATTGGCGAACATGCCGGGCAGCAGCAGGCCGTTAGGGTTATTGAAGTCAGCCTTCAAGGTCAGGGTACCGGTACTGTCGTTGACGCCACGGTCTACCTGGGAAACGATGCCTTTTTGCGGATAGACGCTGCCATCGCTGAGGGTCAGCGTTACATCCTGCAGTTGGCTCGTATTGTTCGTATTACCCTTCATCAGATCCAGATAATCGTTTTCAGACACGGAGAACCGCACCCGCATAGGATCGCTGGCAGAAATAGAAGTCAGCACCGTGGAGCTGGCCGTTACGAAGGAACCTTCTGCCAGGGGATTCGTATCGATCTTGCCGGCAAAGGGAGCCCGGATCTGGGTATCGCTGACATCCACCTGGGAAGAAGCCAGGATGGCCTGTTGGGCGTTTACCGCAGCCTGAGCCTGAGCCAGCTGGGTATTATATTGGTCGGCAGTCTGCTTGGACACAGCGCCCTGTTCATACAGAGTCTGATACCGGGCAGCATCCCGCTGAGCATTTGTCAAGGTTGCCTGGGCGTTGGCTAAATTAGCTTGGGCATTCAATACAGAGTTCTGATAGGTACGAGGATCGATCACGTACAGCAGCTGGCCTGCTTCTACATAATCCCCGCCGTTGACCAGTTTCTGTACAATAGTACCGGTGACTTTGGACTTCACCTGGACTTCGTCTTTTGCTTCCACAAAGCCGGTGTACTCATACTTCAGGGGTGTATCCCGCTGAATGACCTTCATGGATTTTACGCCAACATCCCCTGCTACAGGAGCAGCCTTCTTGCCACAGCCGGCTACACCTACCAGCAGCAGGAGTGCCATCCCGATGGATACCACTTTCTTCTTACCTAACATGAACATCCTCCTAAATTCTGCCTCTAAAGGGCAAACTACTAACCAATGGATATAGAAAACCTTGTATATTATAGCCTAAAGGATTTTTTGTTTCAATCGGACAAATTTAATGTTTTTATTTTAATTTCTCTTGTTTACTCGTTTTTCTTTTTGTTTTCTTCGTTTGACTGGCTAGTCAAAAATTCTTCCCCAGCCTTGTTTTTTGCCATAAATTTCACAACTTTGTCGTTTTCCAGTGCGTATTCCTTCCGGTCATCATAGAGGAGACCCAGCACTTCCCCATCGTAGTAGTAGTCGTTTACGTTCTTTTCTGTTACGGTAACGCCCATGTCCTTCGTATCTTTTGCCACCATCTTCCAGAACTTGCCCCAGGGCTTCAGCAGGCCCTTCAGAGGCAGCTCTTCCCCAGTCTTCAGATTAAAATTGAAGCACTTCGTAATGGCATCACTTCGATCCCTGTCGCTGAGCAGGCCCACCAGCATGACGCTGGCGTAATTCTTGCCGGCATATTTCACTTCATAAGCCAGGTTCAGGCGGGTTCCAAATACCGCATCCCGGAGCCGGCTGCGAACGAAGGTTTCCACTGTGTTGTTGATCTTCCAGGCAATCTTGCCGTCCAGCTTCTGAAAATGAGGATATTCCACGGCACCTGTATCTGTAGCGACTTTCAGGGCTGTAATCTCGTATCCGCTGGCACCGGTGGTCTTTTCTTCATCGTCAAAAGTCGGTTTCGTGTACAGGTCGGCCTGGAAGCCCACGTTCCGGGGCTGCCATACACCGGCCCTGTATTCCCACACCGTCCGTACGGAGCCCAGGAGATCTGCATTCATGACGCCCAGTACTTTTTGAACGGTCACCACTTCGTCCACACCGTCCCCGTTCACATCAAGGGTGCTGAGCCGGCTGAGGTTCTGGATCGTAGGCCGCTGGCCGGATTCCTTCAGGCTGCCGTCCGCTGTGTAAACGTTCAGGTTCTTATAAACGTCTTTCTGGTTGTCCAGATCCAGGATGACATTCTGGGTCAGGGACGGGAAGGTTAATTTTACCTTATAATCCGGCAGATAGCTGCCTACCATATTAACCCCTTTATTTTCTTCTCTGCCGAAGATTTCCACAGGTTTCGTTTCCGAAAAGTCCAGGATTCGGTAATCCGTCATACCACTGCTGCCACCGCTGGGTGCGGCAATGATCAGATTGGGAAACCCATTGCCCGTTACATCGGACAATGTCACATAGGCATTGTAGCCTCCAAGATTTTTTGGTCTGTAAAAATACTTTACCTTTGCCGGATTGTTTGGATGGATTTCCTTGGCAACGATGTACATATCCCCCATGTAGCTGGAGTTTTCTACTACAGGATTGCCCATGAGATCCACAACCTCGTCCACGCCATCTCCATCCACGTCACCAATGGCTTCGCTGAGGAGCTGACCATGCTGGACCTTGAAGTCCACTTCCCGGACCTGGCGGATCGGTTCCACTTTTACCGGCACGTTGCTGGCTCCAGTCTTACCGGAATCCTTTGTGCCGTTTTGAGTTTTATCCTTCGTCTCATTCTGTGTCTTAGCTGCCTCGGTCTCCTGTTTCGCTGCCTCTGCCCGGGCCATGGTGCCGCAGGCCTGCTGGCCGAAAGGAAGATACAGGCTCCCTGCTAAGGCGAGAGCGAGCCACAGTTTCATTTTTTTATTTTGTTTCATGGTATGCACCCAGGTCCTTTCCAGACTTAAATATATCTTTCAGTATACCATATAATTGAAAATAGGCTGTGAAAAATTCACAGCCTATTTTCCTTGGGTGGTAGGGGTTAGGGATTAGGGGTTAGGGATTAGAGGTTGGGAGCATGGGCCTGCAGCCAGCTAATCCCTAACCCCTAAGCTTACATCACGCTGACCGGATCCACGTCAAAATACACGTTGGACATATCCATGTACCTAGATTGGCGGAGCCAGGTTTTCACTGTCCGCATATGCTGGCTTTTCAGCAATACGTTGATACGGTAGACCTGCTTGATCATGGGCACGATAGCCGGGAAAGGCCCCATAATCTCCACATCGGCCTTTGTGTCCAGCTGCCAGGCCTGCAGATTGTTCACCAGCTGTTGGGCCGTGCTGATAGCGTCTTCCTGGTTTTTGCTGAGTACGGTGACCTTCAACAGCCTGGTAAAAGGCGGATAGCCCACTTCCTGCCGCTGGGCCAGTTCCAGTTTGGCAAAGCCTTCGTAATCCTGTTTTGCTGCCATAAGCAGGACGGGATTTTCCGCGTCGTACGCTTGGAAGATGACCTTGCCCGGCTTGTCCCCACGGCCCGCCCGTCCAGCCGCCTGAGTCAGCAGGGCAAAACACCGCTCCCCGCTGCGGAAGTCCGGCAGGTTCAGGGCAGAGTCGGCGCTGAGCACGCCAACGAGTGTCACGTTGGGAATATCGTGGCCCTTAGCCACCATCTGGGTGCCCAGCAGCACATTATAGTCGCCTTTAGCAAAAGCCTGGAGGATCTGTTCATGGGCAAATTTGCCACTGGTAGAATCCTGGTCCATGCGCAGGGGATTGACCCCCGGGCACAGCTGGGCGATTTCCTGCTCTGCTTTCTCCGTACCCGTTCCAAAGAACCGGATGCGGCTGCTGCCGCAATGAGGACATACCTTGGGCACCGGTTCTGTATGGCCGCAGTAATGGCAGACCATCAGCTGCTGCCGGGCATGGTATACCAGGGACACGGCGCAGTCCGGGCAGGTCAGGGCTTCCCCGCAGTCCCGGCACATGACGAATGTGGAATACCCCCGCCGATTCAGCAGCACGATGGCCTGTTCCTGTTTCTGTACGGTCTGCTCCAGCGCTTCCCGCAATTCATCAGACAATACGGACCGATTGCCTTTCTGCAGCTCTGCCCGCATATCCACAATGGACACGGTGGGCAGATGGCTGCCGCTTTTGGCCCGGTGGGTCAGTTTCAGATGCGTGTAGACGCCCTGAGTGGCGTAATAATAGGATTCCAGATCCGGCGTAGCGGACCCCAGCACCACGGGAATCTTGTAATAATGAGCCCTGTACTGGGCCACCAGCCGGGCGTGATAGCTGGGCCGGTCTTCCTGTTTATACGAGCCTTCGTGTTCCTCGTCCAGGAGGATGACCCCCAGCTCTTTAAAAGGACAAAATACGGCTGAGCGCACGCCAATGAGCACCCGGGCCTGACCGGAACGCATCCGAGACCACACATCAGCCCGTTCGCTGGCGGATAGCTTGCTGTGGGCTACGGCCACGTCGTTGCCAAACCAGGCTTTGAAACGACGGACAATCTGTCCCGTCAGGGCGATTTCCGGCACCAGCATCATGACCTGTTTTCCCTGTTCCAGAGCGTGGGCTGCCAGACGCAGATAGACTTCCGTCTTGCCGCTGCCCGTAACACCCTGCAGCAGGAACGTCCGGGCCTCGCCGGCCTGCCGGGCCTGTTCCACTGCGTCAATAGCAGCCCTCTGCTCCGCCGTCAGCTCCATAGTCTCTTTCTGTGCCAGAAGACCCTGGTAGCTGTCCCGCAGCACCCGCTGCCGGCCTTCCAGCACCCAGCCTTTTTCCACCAAGGTATGGAGCACGGAGGCGGAAATCCCGGCTGCGTCCATAGCTTCCCGATTGACCACGGTCTGCTGCGTTAAGATTTCCAGAGCCGTTTTCTGGCTCTTTCCCCGGACGAGCTTCTGCTCCAGGGCAGACTTGCCTTCCGGTGTGATGGAAAAGGTCCGCTCCTGCTTTTCCTTCAATTTATATTTAACTTCAAACGATAAATTAACTGCCTTCTTCGTAATGAGCCCTTTTAAGGCTTCTTCCCCATCGGGCAGACGGCTGATAGCCTTTCGGGGCAGAGGACCTTTCTGCTGCAGGAAGTCGTAAAGCTCCTGTTCACGGGGCAGCAGGCTCACCGTCAGCTCCGGCACAGGTACATAGCGGCCTACGGCAGCTATAGATCTGTGGCCCGGGATGAACAGCCGCAGTGCTTCTGCCAGCGTACATAGATAATACTGGCTAAGCCAATAGGCTGTAGCCAGCATTTCTCTATCAAACCAGGGACTGGTCCCCAGTACGTCCACTATTTCTTTTAGTTCCCGCGACAGGTCCGGTTCCCGGTCCTCCTCTACGATGAACCCCTCCAGCAGCTGCTGGCCGAAAGGCACCACAACCCGCCAGCCCTGGTCCAAAAAGTCCAGGGCAGCCGGCACTTTATACGTAAACTGCCGGAACATATTCCTGGCAGGCAGATTAATGGCAACCTTAGCGTATTTCATATTATTGCAGTGCCTTTTTCAGCACGTCCACTTTGTCCAGATGTTCCCAGGGCAGGTCCACATCCGTGCGGCCGAAATGGCCATAGGCCGCCGTCTGGCGGTAGATGGGCCGGCGCAGATCCAGGCTCTTGATAATGCCTGCAGGAGTCAGGGAGAAATTCTTCTCGATGAGTTCGGCAATCTTATCTTCCGGCAGGCGGCCGGTACCGAACGTATTCACGGCAATGGACACAGGACGAGCCACGCCGATGGCATAGGCCAACTGGATTTCGCACTTCTTGGCCAGGCCGGCAGCCACCACGTTCTTAGCCACATAGCGGGCTGCGTAGGCAGCACTGCGGTCCACTTTCGTAGGATCCTTGCCGGAGAAGGCGCCGCCCCCATGACGGGCCATGCCGCCGTAGGTATCTACAATGATTTTCCGCCCGGTCAGGCCGGAATCCCCCTGAGGTCCGCCGATAACAAAACGGCCCGTAGGGTTGATATGGTATTTCGTCTTAGCATCCAGCAGTTCAGCAGGAACTACCGGTTTGATCACGTATTCCATAATGTCCTTGCGCAGCTGTTCCATAGATACATCGGGGCTGTGCTGTGCAGAGATGACGATGGTATCTACCCGCACAGGGGTATCCCCGTCGTATTCTACGGTAACCTGGGTCTTGCCGTCCGGACGGAGATAACTCAGGGTGCCGTTCTTACGCACTTCGGCCAGCCGCCGGGCCAGCTTGTGGGCCAGAGAAATGGGCAGGGGCATATATTCCGGAGTTTCGTCCGTGGCATAACCGAACATCATGCCCTGGTCACCGGCGCCGATCTTTTCCTCATCGGACTGGTTGCCGCTTTTGGCTTCGTCAGAATTATCCACGCCCAAAGCGATATCTGCGGACTGTTCATCCAGGGAAATCAGGACGCCACAGGTATCCCCGTCAAACCCGTATTTTGCACGGTCATAGCCGATATCCTTTACAGTCTGCCGGGCCAGCTTGGCGATATCCACGTAGCAGCTGGTAGAGATTTCCCCTACGATATGGATTTGGCCGGTAGCCACCAGGGTTTCGCAGGCTACCCGGGCATCCGGGTCTTCTGCAATAATGGCATCCAGGACTGCATCGGAAATCTGGTCTGCAATCTTATCAGGATGACCTTCGGTCACGGATTCAGATGTAAAAAACTTTCTCATGTTGCCTCCTTAGCACAAAAAAAATACTCTCAACAATGAGAGCACCTGTATGACTCTCATCTCACAATAGACGAACCGCATTGTAGGAATTAGCACCGTTGGCAAAGGCCATGGTTGCTGTGGTTTCATAGGGCCATTCCCTCCGCCACTCTTGATGAGCAATATGTAATTGTTGCCTGTCTATTATATAAGAACAGAAAGAAAAAAGCAATACTGTATAAATTTCGTGTCGAACCGGAAAACACAATAATATCGCTTTACTTTTCTGAAAAAACGCAATATACTAAACAGACTAACATTAATTAACTAACCTGATTTAGGAAAGGGGATCCAAATGATCGAATATCAACCTGTTACACCTGAGATTTTAGCCCAGTTGAGAGAAATCTCCGGCAAGAAAGTCACCGTAGGAGAAGATATCAACCCGGACTACACCCATGACGCCATGCCCATCTATGGGATTGGCATGCCCGAGGTCACCATCGATGTAACCACTACTGAAGAAATCGCTGCCATTATGAAGCTGTGCAATGAGAACCACATCCCTGTCACCGTCCGCGGTGCCGGTACCGGCCTGGCCGGCGGCTGCACCCCTGTACAGCAGGGCGTCGTGCTGTGCACCATGCGCATGAACAAGATCCTGGGCTACGACGAAGAAAACATGAATGTCACCGTACAGCCCGGCGTGCTGCTGGGCGACCTGCACAAGGACGCTCTAGCCCACAATATGTTCTATCCTCCTGATCCGGGCGAAAAGCTGGCTACCCTGGGCGGCAACGTGTCCACCAACGCCGGCGGCATGCGGGCTGTAAAGTACGGCTCTACCCGGAACTACGTACAGGCTATGACCGTAGTCCTGCCTACTGGGGAAATCGTCCATCTGGGCGCACCTGTGTCCAAGACCTCTTCCGGCTACAGCCTGCTGAACCTGATGATTGGCTCCGAAGGCACCCTGGGCATCATTACGGAAATCACCCTGAAGCTCATTGCGCCTCCCAAGTGCCACATCACCCTTATGGCTCCTTTCGCTGACCTGGCTGACGCCATCGGCAGCGTACCCTCCATCAAGCATTCCGGTCTGGATCCTCAGACCCTGGAATTCTTTGAAAAAGAAATCCTGGTTTCCTCTGAAGAATATCTGGGCAAGAGCGTATTCCCGAAACAAGTGGAAGGCACGGAAGTAGGTGCTTACCTGCTGGTAACCCTGGATGCTCCGGACAATGACCTGTTGGATAAGATGGTAGAGCAGGCTGCCGATATGCTACTGGAAGCCGGTGCTCTGGATGTATTGGTTGCCGACGTACCCATGTTCCAGGAAAAAGTTTGGGAAACCCGCGGCTCCTTCCTGGAAGGCATTGAAGAACAGACGGACCTGCTGGATGAATGCGACGTGGTAGTACCCGTGTCCAAGATTCCTGATTTCGTACTGTATGTAAAAGAAATCGAAGCGGACTTCCCCTTCGACTGCAAGATGTTCGGCCATGCCGGCGATGGCAACCTGCACATCTACACCTGTGCCAACGACATGGATATGATGGAATTCAAAGGTGCCGTAGACAAATTCATGCACCTGCTATATGCCAAGTGCACGGAACTGGGCGGCCAGATTTCCGGAGAACACGGCATCGGCTTCGGCAAGGTCCAATACCTGGCCGAAAACCTGGGCGAAACCCCGATCCGCCTGATGCAGGGCATCAAGGAAGTCTTCGACCCGAACCTGATCCTGAACCCGAATAAGGTTTGCTTCTAAATCCCAGGGGTTAGTTTCTAGTGGGCTAGTGGGCTAGTGGGCTAGTGGGCTAGTAAAATGAAAGCTGTTTTCATGGCAAAATGTCATGAAAACAGCTTCTTTTTTCTGACGTCTATTTTTTCTCTTTGAAAAAATGCGGCGAATCGCCCCACTGGTCAAAGCCTACTTTGTCCCCTACGCTAGCGACACGGGCACTCAGGCAGTTCTTGCACTGGTCCGGATTGTCTTCCACGCAGGGCTTGTTGTCATACAGCAGGTAGTTGGGCCGGTATTCCGGCACAGTGACAATGGGCATAAGGATATTGGCTCCGGCCTTCAGCCCCAGTTCCCGGCCAAAGGGATTCAGAGCCTGCAGGGCTGTGGTGGAAGCGATGTTCACATCCTTCAGGAACAGCCTCGTGACCGCAATCATGTTCAGTCCCAGGATGAGCCTCTTCTGTTTGGCCACCGGCGTATCCCCGCCGGAAGCTACCACCTGCTTCCCAATGGGCGTATTGTGATGGACCACATAGGGGCCCATGCCGATCATATCGATATCCTTATCCCGGAAAAACAAGATATCGTCTGCCAGATCTTCCAGGGTCTGGCCCGGCAGGCCGATCATGACACCGGTGCCCACCTGGTAGCCCACTTTCCGCAACAGCTCCAGGCAGTGCATGCGGACGGACCATTCGTGGTGTCCATCCTGAGGATGCAGTGTGGCGTACAGCTTCGGATTGCTGGTCTCGATGCGCAGCAGGTACCGGTGAGCCCCGGCCTCAAACCAGCGGCGGTACGTTTCCTCCGTCTCCTCCCCTACGCACAGGGTAATGCCCAGGGCGCCGTTGCCAATCTTCTTGATGTCCCGGATCAGGCTTTCTACATGGTTCACGAATTCCGGATCCTGCCGTTCCCCGGATTGCAGGGTCAGGGAGCCATAGTGGTTGTCATAAGCCCATTGGGCCATGGCCAGGATATCCTCCCGGGACGTATCAAAGCGTTCCACTTCTTCGTTGTCCCGGCGGATGCCGCAATATTTGCAATTTTTGATGCACCGGTTGGAAAATTCCAGCAGCCCTCTATAATAGGCCACCCGTCCCACAGTTTCGCTTTTTACTTTGTAGGCGGCGTCATACAGCTTTTTCCGTTCTTCCGGTTTCTCCCGGCCCAGCAGGAACATCAGGTCTTCCTTCGTCAGGGACGGTTTCTGTAAGATTTCATCTAAAGTCATAATTAATCCCTTCTTTATATGAGCTTATGATTCAGGTATTTGCGGCTGCGGTACCGAGGCACGTAGACGATGACCCGGAATACCCAGTCCAGGAACATGCCCAGCCAGGTACCGAACATACCAAAACCCAAGGGAATGGCCAGTACGTAGGCGCCGGCTACCCGCACCAGCATCATGATGATGACACCGGCCATCATGGTGAATTTTGCATCCCCGGCCGCCCGAAATGTCACGGGCAGGGAGAACGCTTCCGGCCAGATAAAGATCTGCAGCATGCCATGCCAGAACATGATCTGCCAGACCATGTCCATGGTTTCTTTCGGGAAATTATAGATGGACAGGATCAACGGCCAGCACAGGAAGGTCAGGATGGTCAGGGACAGGTTCGTCAGGGTAATGAGAGCCATGATTTTGTGGGTGTAATACCGGCTCTGCTCCACATCCCCTGCACCCAGACAGCGGGCTACCACCGTGGTCATGCCCAGGTTCATAGCGATGCCGGGCAGCACCTGCAGGTTCGTGAATACGATGCCTACTGCATTGGCTGTAATGGCGTTCGTGCCAAACATGGTGACGATGCTCATGACCATGACCTTGCCCAGCTGGAACAGACCGTTCTCCACACTGAAGGGCACGCCCACCAGCAGCATCCTGTGGATCAGGTCCCAATCCAGCTTCACCTTATGCAGGGGCGGAATCTGCAGGCTGAACCGGGCCCGCTGACCTACCACCAGCACGATGACGGCGGAAAACAGCCGGGACAGGGTAGTAGCCAGAGCCGTCCCGAACACGCCCCAGCCCAGGATGTAGATGGCCACGTAGTTGCCCACAATATTCAGGATATCGGCAAAGAACACGATGGTCATGGGAAATTTCGTGTTCCCTGCCGTCCGGAAGATGACACTTCCGGCCTGGAAAAGTGCCAGCATGGGGATGGACAGGCCGATGACCTGTAGATACGTGTCCGCGCTGGCCAGCACTTCCGGAGAGCTGCTGCCGTACAGCTTGTACAGGATGAAAGGCCGGCACAAGAAGAAAAGCGCCATGAACACCAGGGAAATCAGGCCCACCATCCAGACCAGCTGGCGGCCGGCTTCCCGGGCCCGTCCCCGGTCCCCTCGTCCCAGGTACTGGCCCATGATGACGGATCCGCCCGTGGCCAGGGCCACAAAGATCAGGATGATGAGCAGCATGATGTTGTCGATGAGGGAGATGCCGGACACCGCGGCCTGCCCGATGGCTGCGGCCATGATGGAATCCGTGAAGCCTGCCAGGACTACCAGCAGCTGCTCGCAGACCAGGGGCAGGAACAGATAAAATAAGTTCCTATTGGAAAAAAGCAGCTTCGACCCTGCAGGGGGCGTCAGCAACGCTTTCAAGATACCCAAATTTACAAACGCCTCCTTAATTTTATGGAAAAGGCAGAGTCCGGAAAATCATTTTCCAGGGCTCTGCCTTATTGTATAAAGAAATGAGTAATTGGGCAACTGCTTATTTATGGAATAATTCGTTGGCGTAGTTCACACTGGCTACAGCATTGGCGCCGTAGAAGTCGGCCCCGATAGACTTAGCATAGTCCGCCGTCATGACGGCACCGCCTACCATAATCTTGCACTCCGGCAGGGTCTGGTGCAGCTGACGGATGGTCTCTTCCATGGCACCTACAGTAGTGGTCATAAGGGCACTCAGACCTACCAGCTTTACGTGGTTTTCCGTGGCCGCTGTCACCACGTCTTCCGGTGGTACATCCTTGCCCAGGTCGATGACCCGGTAACCGTAGTTTTCCAACAGCACCTTCACGATGTTCTTGCCGATATCGTGGATATCCCCTTTGACGGTGCATACCACGATGGGATCCCCATCTTCTTTAGCGCCCCCTGTGCTCAGGGATTGCTTCAGCACTTCGAAGCCGGCTTTCGCCGCGTCCGCACTCATGAGCAGCTGGGGCAGGAACAGCTTTTTCTGTTCAAACTTATCCCCCACCTCATTTAAAGCGGGAATCATGTAATTGTTGATGATGTCCAAAGCAGGAGTGCCTGCTTCCAGCAGCTTCTTCACGCCCTGTTCCACCTGGGTATTCAGGCCCTTGACGATGGCTTCGTCCACGGGGAATTCCTTCTGGCCGCTTTTGGGAGCTGCTGCCTGGGACTGGGATTTGGACACGGCTGCCATGACGGGCATGTCCGCAAAATAATCCACGTATTTCTTGCAGCCTACATCTTTGCCGCTAAGAGCTCCATAGGCATAGTAAGCCTGCATCATAGCTCCACTGTTAGGGTTGATGATGCCGGCGCTGAGCCCGGCCTGCATGGCCAGGGCGAAGAAGGAGCTATTGACCGCATCCCGGCTGGGCAGGCCGAAGGAAATATTGGACACGCCCATGACGGTCTTGATGTTCCGGGCTTTCAATTTCGTAATGACCTGCAGATTGATCTGGGCATTTTCGCCCCCCGTACTGATGGTCATAGCCAGAGGATCGATGAGCATATCTTTGGGAGGAATGCCCACTTCCCCGGCACGGGTGATGACTTTGTCCGCCACAGCATAACGGCCTTCCGCCGTGTCTGCAATGCCTGCTTCGTCCAGGCACAGGCCTACCAGAGCAGCACCGTATTTCTTTGCCAGAGGCAGGACGGCTTCCAGACTTTCTTCCTTACCGTTTACAGAGTTCAGCAGGGGCCGGCCGTTGTAGATGCGCAGAGCCCGGTCCATGGCTTCAATATTGGACGTATCAATCTGCAGAGGCACGGACGTAATGGCCTGCAGGGTCAGGATGGTCTTTTCAATGAGGGCAGGCTCATCCACGCCGGGTACCCCTACGTTCACGTCCAGCACCGTGGCCCCCTTGTCCAGCTGCTCCAGAGCCAGCTGGCACACGTAGTCCATGTTCTGGGCCTTCAAGGCTTCCTTCAGTCTCTTTTTGCCCGTAGGATTGATCCGTTCCCCGATGATGACGGGCATGCCTTCAAAGTCCACGGCCTGGCCATAGCCGGAAATCCGGCAGGGCGCGCCGGTTCTGGGTGCCGGCAGAGGAATATCCTTGCAGGCCGCAATCAGGTTTGCAATATGCTCCGGCGTGGTGCCGCAGCAACCGCCCAAAACGGCCACGCCCTGTTCCGCAAAGGGAACCATGAGAGGTGCATAGCCGTCCTTATCAATATGGAACACGGTCTTGCCGTCTTTTTCCACAGGCAGCCCCGCGTTGGGGTTAGCTACCAGAGGAATGTCCACGGCCTTAAGGGCTTCCGGCAAAAGCGGCAGCAGCTGGTCAGGGCCCAGGCCGCAGTTAAAGCCCACAGCCGTTACCCCCAGGGCTTCCGCCATGGACAGAGCTGTAGTCACCGTTGCACCATTCAGCAGTTTGCCTTCCCCATCGAACGTAAAGGTGCACACGATGGGCAGGTCGGAATTTTCTTTGGCCGCCAGGATAGCCGCTTTGGCTTCGTAGCTGTCGCTCATGGTCTCGATGAGGATCAGGTCTGCACCGGCTTCTTCC
Organism: uncultured Acidaminococcus sp.; assembly: GCA_900314165.1. Next base: position 5,047 of record OMUE01000101.1, on the reverse strand, counting down.
CCGGCCACTACCTGTTCCTTGTACAGGCTCACGGCCTCTTCAAAGGGCAGGTCCCCGAAGGGCTGCAGCAGCTTCCCCGTAGGCCCCATATCCAGGGCCACGAAGCCTTCCCGGCCTTCTGCCGTGAAGGCAGCCCGGGCATTTTTCACACCGGCTTTCACCAGGTCCGCTACTTCCGGGTTATTATGGGCCGCGCCAAATTTCAGGCCGTTAGCCCCGAATGTATTGGTCTTTAAGATATCCACCCCTGCCCGCACGTAGGCCCGGTGGATGGCTTCCACCTTGTCCGGGTGGGACAGGTTCCACAATTCCGGCAATTCTCCCGGCTTTAGGCCCGCTGCCTGCAGCATGGTCCCCATAGCGCCGTCAAAGAACAGTCGTCTGTTCTGCAATTCTTCTCTAAAATTCATGGTTCCTCCTGACGCAAGACACAACTTGTCTTATCGCACTCTTTACAGCGATGGCCGCAGCCGGTCGGATGTTTGGCAGCAGGCGCACCGGAATGGTCCACGCCGATGACCGCCGTCACGGATTTCGTAGGGGCCATGATGCCCCCAGCCGTCAGAGTCAGGCCGATGGCTTTCGGACAATTCAGCAGCCGGAAGATCTTCTGCTGTTCTGTCAGGTCCCAGTCCCCGTAGCCCGGGGAAAACCGCCAGCGGTACGTATAAGTCGCCGGCAGCTTGGCTTTCCACAGCACTTCCTGAGCGTCGCAGTAGCTTTCTATGAGGGACGCCGCCACAGCCTGGGCCGCCGCCCCTTCCGCAATGCTCCGGACGCTGATGCGCCGCAGGGCGATGTCCACCCGGGTGCCCAGGGTCGCTCCGAACAGCAGCAGCTCGCTGCAGCCCTTCAGATGACGTGCCAGATCGGAGCTGACAAACTCCGTACCGCCTTCCAGAAGGATCCGGCCTTTTTCCGTGTCCGTTCCCTGGATGACCTGACAGCTCCACTGCTGCACGATGGAACGGGGCTGGACCTCGTTGCGCAGCTGCAGGTATGCCCTGCCCACGGCCGCTGCCGCCTGGGTATCCCCGGGCCTGCCGCCGAAATAGCGCAGCGCTTCCTTTTCGTTAAACTCAATCCGCAAGTCCATAGGCTTTGCCTTTTATGCCTTGATGATTTCGGACAGGTTGCTGCGGATGCCGCCGATGATGTCCGGCTTGTTCATGGTATAGATGTGGATATTGTTAAAACCGTTGGAAATCAGGTCCACAATCTGGCCGATGGCGTAGGCCATGCCAGCCTGCTTCATAGCCGCAGGATTATCCGCAAACCGTTCTGCCATAGCACGCAGAGGTGCCGGCACAGGTGTGCCGCTGAGCGTAAAGATTTTTTCAATCTGCTTCACGTTCGTCACAGGCATGATGCCAGCTACCACAGGCACATCAATGCCTTTTGCCAGCATTCTGTACATGTAGTTATAGAACATATCGTTGTCAAAGAACATCTGGGTTACCAGGAAGTCCACACCGGCTTCCACCTTCAACTTCGTATGGTCCAGGTCTTCTCCCAGGGTAGCGGATTCCGGATGGCCTTCCGGATACGTAGCGCCCCCTACGCAGAAATCCCCATAGCTCTTAATCTTGGCAACCAGGTCGCTGGCATGGGCATAATCCCCCTCCGGCATATTTTCCATGCCCAGAGGCTTATCCCCACGCAGAGCCATAATATTGCTGACGTTCACGGCTTTCAATTCGTCCAGCACGCTTTCAATCTTTTGTTCTGTAGCCCCTACGCAGGTCAGATGGGCCAGAGCGGGGACGCCGCATTTTTCGATTTCCCCGGTCAGGGCCACGCTCTTACCCACGGCCGTGCCGGCAGCCCCGTAGGTCACACTCATATAATCCACGCCCTGGGCAGCAATGGTCCTTACAATTTCCAGGGCATTATCCAGTTCGTTGCCTTTTTTCGGCGGGAACAGTTCACAGGATACACAGACTTTCGGGCTTTTTAACAGGTCTACAATCTTCACGGAAAACTCCTCCTAAGGCTATCTAAGCGATTCACCAAGATTTAATTTATAGCATATTATATCATTTTATTAGGAAATTAGGCACCCATGGGGCCCATATATAAAAATAGTCTGTCGCTATAACTTATAGCTATAACGACAGACTATTCGTTTCTGGTTAAGCAGAGCTTAGAAGTCTACATCCAAGTCATAGTAGCAGGCCTTCAGCAGTTTTTCCATTTCTTCCTGGCTCGGTTGACGAGGGTTGGAACCGGTGCAGGCATCCCCAATGGCTTCCGTTGCGATCTTCGGCATTCTTTCCAGGAATACGGATTCCGGAACGAAGCCTTCAGCAGCGGGCAGGCCATCTTTGCCATAGAACTTGATGGCTTTAGGAATGTTCAGCTTATCCTGCATACCGCGAACCCATTCAACCAGTTTCGCTACTTTTTCAGCATCGGTGGTGCCGCCCAGTTTCATGTAGTCAGCAATGACGCCATACCGTTGTGCCGCAACAGGATCTTTTGCATTGTAAGCAATGACTTTCGGCAGGTACATAGCGTTTGCTGCGCCGTGGATGATGTGGGCGCCATAGTCGGCAAAGGCTGCGCCGGTCTTGTGTGCCATGGAGTGGACGATACCCAACAGAGCGTTGGAGAAAGCCATACCAGCCAGGCACTGTGCATAGTGCATCTTATCCCGGGCTGCCATATCTCCATTATAAGAATCTACCAGGTACTTTTGGATCATTTCAATGGCGTGGATAGCCAACGGATCCGTGAATTCACAGTTAGCGGTGGAAACGTACGCTTCAACAGCATGGGTGAATGCATCCATACCGGTGTGAGCCACCAGTTTCTTCGGCATGCCGTGAGTCAGTTCCGGTTCGATAATGGCGATATCCGGAGTGATTTCAAAGTCAGCAATAGGATATTTGATACCCTTTTCATAATCCGTGATGATGGAGAAGGCGGTCACTTCCGTAGCCGTGCCGGAGGTGGAAGGAATGGCTACGAAATGGGCTTTCTTCCGCAGAGGAGGAATGCCAAATACTTTCTTCATTTCATCAAAGGTAATGTCAGGATATTCATATTTGATCCACATGGCTTTTGCAGCATCGATAGGAGAGCCGCCGCCGATAGCAACGATCCAGTCAGGCTTGAATTCTTCCATGACAGCAGCGCCTTTCAGCACCGTATCTACGGAAGGATCGGATTCAATACCTTCATAGAGTTTGACTTCCATGCCGGCTTCTTTCAGATATGCTTCAGCTCTGCCCAGAGAACCATTCCGTCTGGCGGAACCGCCGCCTACACAGATGATTGCTCTTTTGCCTTCCAGAGTCTTCAAGACGCTCATAGCGTCTGTGCCATGATAAATGTCTCTCGGTAAAGTAAATCTGCCCATCGGGATCTCCTCCTTTGATATGAAACAAGCATGTTGGAAATTTCCATTTACACTGATTATATTCTGTATACATAAGGGAAATTCCTGCTTTTAAATTGTGAAATCTTAGGACACATCTGCCAATTAATTTCGGCCGTATTCTTTCAGGTACAGGGCCATGCCTGCCAACACTTCCACTGCCAGGAAACCGTACATGCCCCGGAAGCCCAGGACGGGCAGCAGGAAACCCAGTACTGAGGGCCCCAGCCCCGTCCCTATTTCGGATACGGCCAGATACGTGGAGGAGGCAATGCCCAGCTTATGATGGGGCAGGCCGTGGACGGCAATGGCCCGGCCCAGGGAGTTCACGTTGCCGAAGCCGAAACCGATAAACGCCGCCGCCAAAAGCAGCATCCAGCTGCTGCGGGCCTGGCTCACCAAAAGCATGCCCAAAGAGAAACTGACAAATGTGGGCAGGATGACCTTGTTCCCCTTCTTATCAAACAAGCGCCCCATGGGCGGCCGGGAAAATACGATGAAGATGGCATAAACCAGGAAGAAGAAGCCCCCGGCTTGGGCCAGGCCTATGGCCTTCACATAGGACGCCATAAAGCTGGTCAGGCTGGAATAGGCAAAAAACATCAGGACACTGACGAAAGAGATGGGCAGGGCGCTCTTTTCAAAGAGGCCGGCAAATCCGCGGCCGAAGTCCTTCAATTTATCCTTGCTGACAGGCAGGTCCGGCACGTTTGCCGTAAAGACGCCTACGGCGCTGAGGATACCCATGGCCAGGCACAGGTGCAGGATGATTACAAAGCCAAAACGAGTATAGAGGAACATACCGATCATGGGCCCTACGCCCATGGCCAGGATAGCGGACAGAGAATAGATACTCAGGCCTTCGCCCTGACGGCTTTCCGGCAGCAGGTTTACGACGATTGTAGAGATAGCAGACGTAGAGACGCCCATGCCGATACCGTGCAGCAGCCGCAGGCCGATGAAAAAGGGCGCACTATCCACGAAATAATACAAAGGAATGACCAGCAGGAAAAACACGGTGCCCCATTGCATGAGCCGCCGTTTGCCGATCTGTTCAATATAGCGGCCTGTAAACAGCCGGGCCACCAGGGCTGACAGCAGGAAGATGCCTGCAGCCGTGCCGGCTACCCAGGGTTCCCCCTTCAGCACATCCATGGTATAGGACGCCGCTACCATCATCTGCAGATAAAAGATACAGTAAATCAAAAAATTCAATACGCATAATATGACAAAGGGCCTGGTAAGATAGTTTTCCTGTTGTTCCATAGTTCTTCTCCGTTACTTTTCAGCAATATAAGTCCGCCCTTTTCAAGGGCAAGTCTGATTAGAGCTCTCAGCTTCCTCTCTGTCCGCCCTTTTCAAGGGCGGGGGACCATCCGTAGGATGGTGGTGGGTTCTTCCTTCTATTATAACAAAAAAAGGCTGCTGTCACGATAGTCAGACAGCAGTCTTTATCACCATTTATTCATTCGGTGTTCCATTTTTAGGCTCCGGAGCAGCCGGCGGCTCCTCTTCGCTCTTTACTCTTTGCTCTTCGCTATTTTTATCGGCCTCAGCCCCTTCGACTACTGTCTCTTCGACTCCAGCCTCCTCGACTCCAGCCTGTTCGGCCCCAGCATCTTCGACTACCGCCGCTTCGACCACTGCCGCTTCAGCCTCTTCGCTCTT
>OMUE01000241.1 GCA_900314165.1 uncultured Acidaminococcus sp. | reverse complement strand
ATTTATTAAAATTAGAAATTGCTTTATCATCAAAATGGGCATACCAGCGCATAAATAAACCCATTCCCAAATAGACGACCAGAGGAGCAATGGCCCCTACTGCCACCATAAAATTTTCGTACATGAACTCCACTTCCCCATACACCATATTTTTAAATACGTTGTAATAAGCCTACCACATTTTTAGCAATGCGTAAATAAAAGTGCAAAAATACCGTGAATCAATGAATTTTTCACATAGAAAAAGGGCTGTGATATATCACAGCCCTTTTGATTCTCTTTAAATTATTTTGCGAAATAACGAGCCAGCAGGCCATCGAATACACGACCATGACGAGCTTCGTCTTTGCACATTTCATGAACGGTGTCATGGATAGCATCGTAACCCAGTTTCTTAGCCAAGGTAGCGATTTCTTTCTTACCAGCGCAAGCGCCTTGTTCTGCGGCAGCTCTCATTTCCAGGTTCTTCTTCGTGCTGTCAGTTACAACTTCGCCCAGCAGTTCAGCAAACTTAGCGGCATGTTCTGCTTCTTCAAAAGCAATTCTCTTGTAAGCTTCAGCCACTTCAGGATAGCCTTCCCGGTCAGCGACACGGCTCATAGCCAGGTACATGCCGACTTCGGAGCATTCACCGGTGAAGTTTTGACGCAGGCCTTCCAGGACCTTTTCATCAACGCCTTTGGCAACGCCTACAACATGTTCATCAGCGTATTGTTTTACGCCTTCCTTCAGTTCGTCAAATTTATCTTTAGGAGCGCCACATTGAGGGCACTTTTCAGGAGCTTCTTCACCTTCATACACATAACCGCAAATTCTGCAAATGAATTTTTTCATAATGTAAATTCTCCCCTTTTTTAATTTCTTCTTCCTTAAATCAGTTTAATTGGAAGAAGTTGTTTTTAATACTTATTATTTATTATAGCAGATTTCTTTATAAACGCAAGGTCTTTACACAAAAAAGTCTGGACTTAGAAGTCCAGACCCTTTGTAGGCTCAACGCCCAGTGCGATATTCATATTTTCAATGGCAGCACCGCTGGCACCTTTGCCCAAATTATCGAATTGGGCAGAAACCGTAAAGCGATCTTCGTTGCCTTCAATATAGATGACCATAAAGTCCTTGCCGGACAGGGTATTAGACCCCAGCATTTTAGACACGGGTTCTTCCGTAGCCACCTTGATAAATTCCTGTTTACCATAGAAATCAGTAAACAATTTACGCAGGCCCGTCAGGCTCAGATGTTCGTGATTTTTAAACCCAGCCGTGACCAGCATCCCTGCATAGTAAGGAGCTACGATAGGCAGGAAGATGGGAGCCGTATTTAAATGGGCATATTTCACGATTTCAGGCAGATGTTTATGGCTTTGGGTAATGCCGTACAGGCGAGGCGCGTCCAACTCTGCATCATGCAGGTTTTCGTATTGGGCAATCATTTTCTTCCCGCCGCCGGAATACCCTGTAAGGCTGGTCAGCGTATAGGTTTCGTCGGGAGAAATCAGATCCTTGGCAATAAGAGGTGCCAGAACTGCAATAGAACCGGATGCATGACAGCCAGGGTTAGCAATACGGTTCATCGTGGAAATTCTCTGTACATATTCAGGGCCAAGTTCCGGGAAGCCATAAGCCCAGTCATCAGCACAGCGGAATGCTGTCGATGTATCAATAATTTTAGTATCACAGCCTTCGGCTGCCTGGACGATTTCTTTAGAAGCAGCATCGGGCAGACACAGGAAAGCCACATCTGCTTCTTCGATCTTTTCTAAGCGAGCATTGATATCCTTTCGCAGGCTGCTTTTAATAGAAAGAAGGGTAATATCATCCCTCTTCTGCAGACGTTGCGCCAAACGAAGACCTGTAGTACCTTCCTGACCGTCAATAAATACTTTAAACATGTTTCCACCCCTCACTTTTTCATTAATTTTTAAAGTAGGATTATTATATCATAGATTCCCTATTTGAAAAGGTATATTGTATAAAAAATAAGGATATTCGTGAAAAATCACGAGCATCCCTATTTTTAGCGCATAATCATTCTTTATTAACGAATAAACAACGCATTGCATTCAGTACGGCCAGGATCAGCACCCCGGTATCGGCAAAAATGGCCACCCACATATTGATGAAGCCTAAGGCCCCTAAAAGCAGGCTCAAGCCTTTGATACCCAATGCAAACACAATATTCTGGTATACGATGCCCACGCATTTCCGGGCAATGCGGATTGCTTTGCTGATTTTCAAAGGATCATCATCCATGAGCACAATATCCGCTGCTTCGATAGCTGCATCAGAGCCCAGGGCGCCCATAGCGATGCCCAGATCTGCCAAGGAGAGGACTGGTGCATCATTGATGCCATCCCCTACAAAAGCTACTTTCTCTTTTTCCTCTTTCTTCTGAATCAGCTCTTCTACTTTTTCCACTTTGCCTTCCGGTAAGAGCTCGCTGTAGACCTGTGTAATGCCCAACTGCTCGGCTACTGCATCTGCGGACTTTTTCCCGTCTCCGGTCAGCATGACAACGTCTTTGATACCTTCCTGTTTCAGCTGTTGTACAGCTTGCTTGGCATGGGCTTTGATCCGGTCTGAAATAAGGATATGGCCTTCATATTGACCGTCAATGGCGATATGGACCAGCGTGCCCACCATATGGCATGGAATAAACGGAATATGCAGCACATCCATGAGCTTGCTGTTACCAGCCGCTACCTGATGGCCATCTACTACAGCTACAACACCTTTACCACCATATTCCTGGATATCTGTGACCCGGCTGCGGTCCGGTTCTCTCCCATAAGCCTTCTGCAGGCTCTTGCTGATAGGATGGGAAGAGGCACATTCTGCCAAGGCCGCGTATTCCAGAATCTTTTCCTGTTCCAACTGATTATGGTGGACACCGGCTACTTCAAAAACGCCTTCCGTAAGGGTTCCCGTCTTATCCATGACTACGTAAGCCGTATGGGCCAGAGTCTCCATATAGTTGGAACCTTTTATGAGAATCCCTTCCCGACTGGCTCCTCCAATGCCGGCGAAAAAGCTGAGGGGGATGCTGAGTACCAGGGCACAGGGACAGCTGATGACCAGGAACAACAAGGCTCTGTATAACCAGGTAAACCAGAGGGGTTCCATTCCCAGAAACACCATACGCACAAAAGGCGGCAAAAGGAATAAAGCCAAAGCACTGCTGCAGACAAAAGGTGTGTAGACCTTTGCAAACTTAGAAATAAATACTTCGGATTTGGATTTCCGGCTGCTGGCGTCCTCCACTAGTTCCAAAATCTTAGATACTGTGGATTCGCCAAATTCTTTCGTAGTCCGGATAGCCAGTACCCCATTCAGGTTGATGCAGCCGCTGATGACTGGAGTCCCCTCTTGCACTTCCCGGGGCAAACTTTCCCCTGTCAGAGCTGCCGTATCCAGAGAAGAATGACCTTCCAGCACAATGCCATCAATAGGAACTTTCTCTCCAGGCTGGACAATGATTTTCGTACCCACTTCTACCTCATCGGGGTCCACTTTTACGAGTTTCCCATCCTGTTCTACATTGGCATAGTCAGGACGGATATCCATCAGTTCACTGATATTTTTGCGGCTTTTGTCCACTGCGTAGTCTTCGAACATTTCGCCCACCTGATAGAACAGCATGACCGCAATGGCTTCTGCATAATCCCCATTCTGGTAAATGCCCAAGCCAAAAGCGCCTAAGCTGGCTACTGCCATCAGGAAGTTTTCATCAAAGACCTGCCCCTTGCGGATATTTTTCCAGGCTTTTTTCAGGATGTCGTGAGAAATAATGACATAGGCCATGAGATAAGGAATAAGGACTTCAATCCGTTGGGCCAACGTGGCTCCTGAGCCCTCCATTCCTTTTCCCAGAAAACTGGCGCTGATAGTCAATAAGGCGGCAGCTGCAATCCTGCCAATCATGATTTTATTTTCTTTCTCCATACTACCACCTTAAAATTAAAGTATTGTTGAATTGAATCAGCAGTAAATCTTTAAATCATCATCAATTTTTGTGACATTTTCCTGAGCCCGCGCCATAACGCTCTGAGGATCCACACCTGGCTGGAATTCCACTTTCAACTTCAACATCATAAAGTTTACAACTGCGTCTTTAACGCCTTCTGTAGCTTTTACGGCTTCTTCCATCTTAGCAGCGCAGTTGGCACAATCCGCTTCAATCTTATAGCTTTTCTTCATGGGAATCACCCTTTTACCTTTCTGTTCTATAATTAAAATATTGTTTAATTGTTTTCCTGTTTTATTTATACTCCATTTCATCAAGTGAGTCAAGAAAAACGCCTTATTTTTCAGAAGCGGAGGCTGAGAATCTTATAAATGTATAAAAGGAAACAGTTTCTTCTCCCCGATTCACTTTTCACTTTTCACTTTTCCCTGCTTCATGTTATACTGATTGATAGTGAAAAAAGAAAGGAGACCTTGCTTTGGCTGTAAGACCCAGAAAAAAAAGGACGCTGTCCTTATCGGCACGCCAGAAAATATATTTTTTGATTCTCAGCTTGTTAGTCTTGTTGGGAGTGGTTGCTTATAACTACCGGATGGAGATAGAACGCCATATTATTCATCCAAAGCCTCAACCAGCCAAAACCGTTCAACTGGGCAAGACCACCTTCAGCCTGCAGCAGCTGAATACGCCGGAAATCACCAGTTATGATCCGGATAAGATTCTCAGCTTCCTGTTCCGGGATGGCCAGTTCTACATCGCCCTGCGCAGCCAGGACGGGGAAACCACTCAGGTACAGGCCTATGACCTGCAGGAAGGGAGCCTCTATCCCCATTCCTCTTTTGGTAAAAAAGGGATTTTCACCATTGATGATAAGATGGTGCTGAGCGTCAATGTAGGCAGCAAAGGAGATATTTATTACGTAAAGAAGGGAATCCACACCCTTCGGGACGGCAACGATATCATCAGCCTGAAGGGAAATACCACGGCTACCAGGATTGCCCTGCTGCCGGGGGAACAGCAGGCCTACCTTTATGGCAATGATAATTTTACCCTGGCTACAATCCGGGATGGAGCCTTTGAAAAGAATAAACCCTCTTTCCTGCATAACAGAGCTAAACCCTTTGCCGGTGGCCTGACGTTAGTCCAGATGGCTAATGATGGCTTCATTTATGGTGGCGGACGCATTAAACCCAATGACTTCAATCTCATTGCCGAATTTACACCTAAGGGAAAACTGGTCCAGTCCTATGGCAGTTACCTGCAGACGGATAAGGATTCCATCTACAATCTGATTGATATGGCCGTACTGGATCATTATTTGGCCGTCATTGACGGTTTCACGCTGAAAGTTTGGAACCGGGATGGCAATTATCTAGGGGCCTTCAATAGTTCCAAGCTGCTGGGCAGCAATCTGAATTGTGCAAAGCTGACGCCTATGGATGGCAAGACCATGGGCATCCTGGCCTTTGTCCGCAACAGCCAGACGAAGCTGGTAGAAATCAAGATCTTTACATTGACGTTCCCGAGATGAGGAAATAGGGATTAGGAGAATAAAAAAGGACTGTCGCAGCAGTGCGGCAGTCCTTTTTCTATTCAGTTTTAGAAGCTTGGGAACAGGCCATCCCAGACGATTTTCCGATAGTTGGCTTTGTCCGTGTCACCTTCGGTAGAGAAGACCAGGACACGGGAATCCTTATTCAGGCCAAGCGTTTCACGCAGCTCCCACAGGGCTTCGTTCGTCATGACTTCGGCTACAAACCCTAACGTGGAGGCGCCACTTTCGCCGGAAATGACCCGGGGATCATTGCCCAGAGGGTTGCCCAAGATCCGCATGCCCTTGGCGGCCACATAGTCCGGCATGGACACGAAGTTATCTGCATGGTCCCGCAGCATATCCCATCCCAGAGTGCAAGGTACACCGCAGCACAGTCCTGCCATAATAGAATTCATGTCGCCAGTTACCGAATGAAGTTTTCCATCGTTAGCTCTGGCCGTCCGATAGATGCAGTCAGCCTGGTTGGGTTCCACAATGGTGATGACAGGCCGGTTCTTATCCCCAAACAGGTTGGCAAAAAAGCCTGTCAGGGCGCCGGACATGGCACCTACACCTGCCTGCAGGAAGATGTGGGTCGGTTTCTCCCCTTGCAGCTGTTCCACAGCTTCGGCAGCCATGGTGGTGTAGCCCTGCATAATATAACGGGGGTATTCTTCATAGCCTTCCCAGGCCGTATCCTGTACCAGAACCCAGCCATTCTTCTCTCCCTGACTGCGGGCAAAATCTACAGCCGCATCATAGTTCAGGTCCGTAATAGAAGCGTCAGCTCCCAGAGCCTGGATATTGTGCAGCCGTTCCTGGGCACTGCCTTTTGGCATATATACTACACTCTTTTGGCCCAGCCGGTTAGCCGTCCAGGCTATACCACGGCCATGGTTGCCGTCCGTAGCGGTGACAAACGTAATTTCACCCAGTTTTTCCTTGATTTCCGGGCTCACCATCTTTTCATAAGGTAATTTTGCAATATCTACGCCCAGTTTTTTAGCGATGTAGCTGCCCAGGCAGAAACTGCCGCCCAGTACCTTGAACGCATTCAGATTGAACCGATAGCTTTCATCTTTGACATGGATGGATGCCAGTCCCAGTTCCTTAGCCAGATTCTTCAGATCTGCCAGCGGGGTCATGGTGTATTCCGGGAACGTCTTGTGGAAGTTCCAGGCTTTTTTGGCTACAGCCGTACCGAAATCCTTTGTATCGCTGAGTTTCTCCGTACCAGTACAAGAAAAATGGACATATTTGATAGCTGTCTGCAAACGAATCTCCTCCTCTTTTATATACATTTACCATACTGATTTACGTTTCTTTTCTATGATTTTATTCTACAATCTTTATAAATTTACGCAATAGAATCAGGGGAACCCCTCACTATATTAGTATAAGTCCGCAAGATATTTTTATTTTAGGCACAAAAAAAATCGCAAAGTTTTTGCTTCACGATTCTTTTTTACAGCTTATTATCCTAATGAAGTTGTACGCTTACTTTTTCCCCACCGTATTCACAAGTTCATATACATATCCAGCCAGTTCCAGAACTGCAGGTCTCAAAGCCTTGTTCAGCGCCTCCCCGGCCTTAGTATGGCTGCTGATCTTCGCAGCTCTGTTATACAGATATTTATTCGCCTTCTTGGCGAAATCTACCAGAGCCTGTGGTTTACCTGTATAGGCTTCCTTGGCTTTCTCCTGGACAGCAGGATCCTTAGGATTCAAAGCTCTGTATTTATTGGCAAAATCCAGGTATAGATGCTTGATGGCGTTCTTCCGGATGACTTCTTCTGTATTGCCGGACTTCTCCATATCCAGGCACAGTTCCACGCCCTTTACGTATTCTGCCTTATTGTCGTATAATGCCGGATCCAAATTAGCGACGAGGGCCAAAGCGGACAACGTATTGAAAGGCAGCAGTACCTGCAGAGGCTCTACTTTAGAGCCGAACATCTCCAACTGGACCATCTTTTCCAGCTGTTGCCGCATGCCGTCTTTCTGGACTTTGGCCTCATGAATCGTAGCAATAGCCTTGTGTACCGGTGTTTTCAGGTTATCCGGCCAGTTCCAGGTCAGCGCTTCTGACAAATCATCGTCACTCCAGCCCTGAGGGTGCCCAGAAAAACCGGCTTTCCCGCAACAGTCCTCCAGCATCTTTACGCTGTTGCTGATAAGCACCTCAGCCACCGTCAGCTTGTTGAACATGGTCAGGATGCTGACCCGCACCGCATCCAGGATGGGCATTTCCTGATAGTCCCCATCGGCCAGCACCTGAGCCAGCTTGTGAGGAGACAAGGTGTTGCCCTTTTTGAACCAACGGGGAAGGGATTCGGAATCCATGATGGCTACGTCTAGCTGATGGGCCCATAGTTCGCCGCCCAGCCGGGAAGCAATATTATCCACTGTAAAGCCATATTTCACAGAACAAGGTTCGCCGGCTTCTTTGCTAACTTCACTGGACACCTTATTGGCATAGTCCACCAATGCTTGGGAAGACTGGTCCAGAGATGCTTCCTGCAGAACTCTCTCTTTTCCTGCAGCTTTGTACATACCACATACATTAAATTTCTTGTCGTTTGCTACAATCCCGATGTAGATGATTGCCATGTTAATTAATCCTTTCTTGTTTTTAGGGATTAGGGATTAGCTGTGCGCCGCACGCCCCCCCCATCCTCCTTCTTCCTTGCTGCCGCAGGCCACTTTTCGCTTTTCACTTTTCGCTATCCAGGCCCTTACAGCCTATCCAGTTCCGTCACTGTCATGGCATAAATCTTGGCCCGGCTGAACATAGAGTCTACCACAGCGTATTCGTGGATATTGTGGTTGAATTCCCCGATGACGCCACAGGAACATAGGACAGGCACACCAGCAGCAGCAATAGCCCCAGCATCGGAAGCACCGCCTAGCTGAATCTGACCAAATTTAGGGAACCCATTTTCTTCTGCTACAGTATTCACCAGCTTCAGCAGCCGCAGGATCTGTGGATTGGGTTGGAAGGGGAACAGGTTGGATTTGGATATTTCGTACTCTGTGGTCGTTCCCGGCACAAAAGTCTTCTGCAGGATTCCTTCTACTTTGGACAGCACTGCATCTCCCAATTCCCTGGAGCAATAGCGAATATCCACGCCAAATTCGCTGCGTTCCGGTATGGTGGTCTTATTTGTATTGCCACCGCTGGTAATGACACTGACCGTCACGGTAGTGCCTACGGACAGATCTGTCAGGGGAATGAGCTGAGCGCATTTCAAGACAGATTCGTGAACTGCGTTATGGCCTTTTGTGAATTCGTTGCCGGAGTGGCCTCCCAGTCCATGGACCACAGCCGTAATACCACAGCCGGTCTTACGGCCTACACACAGGGCATTTGTAATATGCCCGGTCTCCATATTGAAGGCGCAAAGAGCTCCTTTGCTTTCTTCCTCGAAGAATTCACCAACATCCGTGCCCCGATGGCCCATTTCTTCATCGCCGGCAAACATAATCTTGATAGGATGGTCCTTGTAACCAATGTGGTTCAGAGCCTTGATAACATATAGGGCAAGAATGATACCACCCTTCATGTCCAGGACGCCGGGACCATAGGCCTTGCCATCCACAATTTTAAAAGGATTGGGACCACAGAAGGACCCAGTGCGATGGACCGTGTCAATGTGGCCAGAGAAAATAACCGGCGCCCCTGGACGTTCCTTGCCCAGAATGCCCACCAGGACTCCTGCCCGTTCCGGACGGGACGGACGGATATAGCACTCAAAGCCTTCCGCTTCAAATTCCTTCTGCAGCCAAGCCTGTGCCTTCTCCACATTCTCTTTTTCGTCCGTCTTGCCTTCCAGGTTTACGAGCGTCTTCCATTTTTCCAGCATCTCGTCTTTATGGGAATCGATGAAAGCAGTAATCTCTTTATAATATGCATTCATACCTGCATGCCCCCTCTGATTACGCATATTGTATATCATACCATAAAAAACAACCGATTACAGTAACAGTTCGTTGCTATAATCAGTTGTTTTACGCATCAAAGGGCTCCGCCCAGCCCTGTCATCCCCTCCCCTTCGGGGATGACAGGGCGCTGCCCCTCTTCACTCTTCCCTTTTTACTCTTCGCTTTTTATCTTTCTTCCTTGCTGCCGCAGGCCACTTTTCACTTTTCGCTTTTCACTTTTCTCTTCTTTACTTATCCTCGTACACCCGGACTCTCAGTGTCAGTCCCCGGTCGTCACAAATCTTTTGGCACTTTTTGATTTCTTCACTGTCCTCTACGTGATCCACCACGGTCATGACCACATTGGGAACGTATTTTTTGCAGCGGACGGCAAAATCCAGCATGGCGTCATAGGATTTCAGGCCAAACTGGCTGCGAGTCAGGGCATAATACCGCTCTGCATTGGACGCATTCAGGCTGATGGACATGGTATCCAGGATGCCGGCAAAATCCGGTGCCGTATCCCGGCCGTATTCCAGGTCGGACAGGCCGTTGGAATTCAGCCTGGTCTTTACGTCAGGATGATTGTCCTTCACGTATTTCATGAGGGTCTTCAGGTCTTCAAGCCGACAAGTGGGTTCCCCAAAGCCGCAGAATACGATTTCTCCGGTCTTATCCCAGGGCAAAGCTGCCAGCTGTTCTTCCACTTCGGCTACCGTAGGTTCTTTTTTCAGCCACAGGCTGGAATCTTCCCTCATATGCTTCAGGCTCCGCAGGCAGAACGTACAGCTGCAGGTACATTTGTTTGTCAGGTTCACATAAAAATTCCGTTTGCCCTCAGGCTGCCGGCGCAAGCTTTCGGCTACGTTCACATATTCTCCGCTGAAATAACTATAGACGATCATAATAAATAACTCCTTTTCTATAACGGGCGCACCGCCGCTACGCTCTGGGGCGCCCCTACGAGATTTCATATCTTAGATAGCGGACGCGTCTCACGATGAGACCGTCGAAATCTGTAAGTCCGCCCTTTTTAAGGGAAAGTCTGATTAGAGCTCTCAGCTTCCTTTCTGTCCGCCCTTTTCAAGGGCGGGGGACCGGCGAAGCCGGTGGTGGGTTCTCTCCCAGGTATGGTGGCGGGTTCATTTTAATGTCGTTAGAAACTCTTCAAACGCCAGGCCGTAATTGTGGGGCAGGTCCAGGGCCTCTGTGTACACCATGCACTTGCTGACAAAATCTGCTGCTGCATGGACGGCTTCTTTCAGTCCATCGCCCCGGACTGCCATGGCTGCGATGACTGCCGAAAACACATCTCCGGTACCGGACCGGTCGCTGCCGATCTTCTTCACCTTCAGGATGTCCGGCTGCCGATTTCGTTCGTAAATGAAGTTTTTCAGATTCTCCCCATCGTGGATTCCCGTAATGACCACCTGAGAGGGTCCCCGGGAGCACAGTTCTTCTGCCATTTTCACTAAAACCGTGTCAGAGACCAGCCCATTTTCCGGATAAGGCACATCTAAAAGCTGGCAGGCTTCCGTCAGGTTCGGCGTGATTACGTCGCTGTCCTGCAGGAGCCGGCGCATGGCCACGCACATGCCCTCCGTATAAGAAGGATACAGTTTCCCATAGTCTCCCATAACAGGATCCATGATGACCTTCGTATTTTCTTCCTTAAAGTCCTTGATAAACCGGGCCACAATGTCAATTTGGGCTTCGGATCCCAGAAAGCCCGTACAGATGCCGTCAAACTGCAGGTGGTTCTTCTTCCAGCTTTTGATATACGGCTGCATCCGGTCCGTATAATCGTCTATGTAAAAATCCGGGAAGCCCGTATGCACGGACAAGATGGCCGTAGGCAGCATACAGGCCTGGATTTTGAATGCGGAAATAATAGGGAGCTGGACGGCCGTGGAGCACCGTCCAAACCCCGTTACATCGTTGATTAAAGCAATTTTCTTCTGACGCATGAAAAACAAATCCTTCTTTTTATTATTTTTAGATTCCTACTTTTTGGAGTACAGTACCGGCCACGATAGCAGCTATGGTATTGATTACCCCTTCCATCACAAGGCCCGGCGTGCTGGCCAGGGCAGCTCCCATGCTGCCGTACAGCAGGCCACCTGCTATGGTATAAGCTGCTGCCATCCAGGCAGAACTCAGAATGAACGCTAATAACGCACGGCCGGAATGGACATTGTAAGGCTCACTTTCGGATCCCATGACCCGGAAGACAATCTCCACCATAATCCATTTAATGATGAGGGTAGGAATAATCCAGATAGGAAAACCACCAATGAGATCCGCCAAGGCTGAACCGATGGACGCAGCGAGAGCACTGTTCCGTTTGTTGGCAAACAGGATGGTCAGGAAGATGGCCGCATCCCCCAGATGGGCGTAGCCCAGCGGAATGGGAATCTTCGGCACATAGGTCAGCACAAAAATCAGGGCGGCCAGTACAGCCGTCACGCAGATCATTCTCACAGGATTCTCTTCAGTTTTCTCCATAGTATGTTCCCCCTTTATATGTCAGGGCGCCACAAACTATTCCAATTGGATACATGGTTTATTATAAAGGTCCGAAAAAGGAAGTAAAGACACGGAAAAGAAGGAAAAATCCCCATAACCGTACCCATATAGAATAAAGTTATAGCAAGGCAAAAAATGCTAAGTAAGGTATTCTGTATAGAACGTAACAGATTCTATTAATTTATTTTTAAGACATTCATTAAGTATTTTTTATTGTCTTGTCAATAACTTTTCTATTGACTTTCTTTGATTTGAGTCTATAATAATCAGCGTATGTGGAGGGATACAAAGTACAATCTAAAGCCCTCTAAATCTTAGGAGAAGGAAATCCTGACTAGAAAAGATTTCCGTTCTAAAAAGGAGAAAGTAAGATGCAAGTATTTCGTACCGTCAAGGATTTGAAGGAATTCGTAAAGGAATGCAAAAAGGCTGGCAAGACGATTGGCTTAGTTCCGACCATGGGTGCCCTCCACGAAGGACATGCATCTCTGATCAAAGCTGCACACGCTGAAAATGATGTGGTCATCGTCAGTGACTTCGTCAACCCCACTCAGTTCGGACCTAACGAAGATTACGACGCCTATCCCAGAAAGCTGGCTGCTGATGAAAAGCTGGCGGAAGCCAACGGTGCTTCTGCGATCTTCGCTCCTGCTCCCAGCGAAATGTATCCTCACAAGGATATGACCTGGGTAGAAGTGACCGGCAATATTACGAAGGTTCTCTGCGGCCGGACCCGCCCCATCCACTTCCGTGGTGTGGCAACGGTCTGCACGAAGCTGTTCAACCTGTCCCAGGCTGACCGGGCTTATTTTGGCCTGAAGGATGCCCAGCAGACGGAAGTGCTGCGCCGTATGGTGGAAGACCTGTTCATGAACGTGGAACTGCGCATTATGCCCATTATCCGCGAAGAAGACGGCCTGGCTAAGAGCTCCCGGAACGTATACCTGTCCGCTGACGAACGGAAAGCTGCCCTGGTCCTGAGCCGCAGCCTGAAGCATGCCAAGGAAACCTTCGAAAAAGGCGAACGGGATCCCCAAAAGCTGGTTGCCCAGGTTACGGAAGAAATTAAAGCAGAACCTATGAGCAACATCGACTACGTGGAAATCTACGGCATGCCCGGCCTGACGGACGTGAGCGCCCCTATCACCGGCCGCGTACTCTTAGCCGTCGCCGTGAAATTTGGAACCACTCGTCTGATTGATAACGTAGTATTGGAGGCATAATCGTGCTTGTTACAATGTTTCATGGCAAAATTCACCGCGCAACGGTGACAGAAGCCAATCTGAACTACATGGGCAGCATCACCATCGATGAAGACCTGTTGGATGCTGCGGGGATCCTGCCTGGCGAATTGGTCCAAATCGTCAACAACAACAATGGCGCACGTCTGGAAACCTACACGATTCCCGGCAAGCGTGGCAGCGGCGTCATCTGCCTGAACGGCGCAGCAGCCCGCATGACCCAGGTTGGAGATATCGTTATCATTATGGGCTATGCCCAGATGACCCTTGGGGAAGCTAAAGACTTTGTGCCGAAGGTCGTCATGGTGGATGAGCATAACCATCCAATCAAGGTCAGAGGCCACGAAAAAGAACGAGAAATCGGCTGATTCCCGGCAACTCATACCCCATTAATTAAAGGAGAATTTTCCATGCTTGATAAAATCGTCCATTTCTGTACCCGTTACATGTCCATTGGCGTGGTGCTCATCGGTATCCTGGGCATTACGGAACCTGCGCTCATGAAGCCACTGGCTCCCCGGATCCCTACGTTCTTAGGAATCATCATGTTCGGTATGGGCATGAGCCTGACTCTCGATGACTTCCGCAACGTGTTCCGGCAGCCCAAGAGCGTGGCCATCGGTACGCTGCTGCAATTCACGATTATGCCGCTCATGGCTTATGTGCTGATCACGTTGTTTCACCTGCCTCCGGAAATCGCCATCGGCGTCGTGCTGGTAGGCTGCTGCCCCGGTGGCACGGCCTCCAACGTCATTTCCTACATCGCCCACGCGGATGTAGCCCTGTCCGTGTCCATGACTATGGTCAATACGCTCCTGGCCCCTATCGTCACGCCCTTCCTGGTGTGGCTTATCGCCGGTACCTGGGTAAACATCAGCTTCTTCTCCATGATGATGTCCATCGTGCAAATGGTACTACTGCCCTTGATTTTGGGTGTAGCCCTGAACTACTTCTTCCCGAAACAAGTGGCCCACGTCATCAAAGTCATGCCCATGCTGTCCGCTCTGGTAGTCATCCTGACCGTAGGCTGTGTGGTGTCCCTGTCCGGCCGTGCCATTGTAGATAATGGTCTCGTCATCCTGACCGTCGTCATCCTGCACAACCTGGCCGGTATGCTTCTTGGCCAATTCTTCGCAAAACGGTTCGGCCTGAATAAGGCTCAGACCCGTGCCATGACCATAGAAGTCGGCATGCAGAATTCCGGTCTGGCCTCCACTCTGGCCCTTATGTACTTCACTGCTGCAGGCGGTATCGCCGGTGCCATCTTCTCCGTATGGCACAACGTATCCGGTTCCCTGTTCGCGTCTTACTGTGTAGGCAAGGACGAGGAAGAAGAACAAGCTTGTGAAGTAGCGGAAAATACGAAAGCATAAGATAGCAAAAAAAATTCCCGATTGCGTTCAGCAGTCGGGAATTTTTTTAGTTGTTAGCACATTGGTCTGGCGCATCTGCGCGCCCCCACCACCGCTACGCGGTTCCCCGCCCCCAAAGGGGGCCGGATTCAAGCAGTGCAGCGCACTCCTCTTCGCTCTTCGCTGCTTTTTACAGCCGCGGCAGCTTTTTCACATCAGCAACAGGGCAATCGTATTTGCCGTTGTTCTTCTGCAGGAATTCGGCCTTGGCTGCGGCAATGAGGTCCGGGTTCTCCAACATCTTGACAGCGGTGAGAGCGATGACCTTGCCGGCCGTCAGCATGCCTTTCTGGCCGATGCTGGTTGCCACCTGGCCGGTCTTGAACCAGGAATGGCCTGGGGTACCCAGAGCTTCCGTAGCCGCCGTGAAATAGAACGTAGGCGCAATAAAGCTTACGTCCCCTACATCCGTAGAACCATAGGTCATGGTCTGATGGTTCGGATCGTAATCTTCAATCTTCGTATCCAGAGGACATGCCAGCTTTTCAGCCAACTGATCTGCGCCGTATTCCTGAATAATGAGTTCCTTCTCCCCTTCCTTCATAGGTTCGGAGAAAGCGTCTGTAAATTTTTTCGCCAAGGCAAAATCTTCTGCTTCCCATTGGGGAGCCCCGATTTCTTCAAAGGCTTCCGTGCCTACCTGGGCCATGACCTTGTTGGCAATAAATTCGGAATAACCGGCTTCCGGTTCCACGGTCACAGAGGTGCCGCAGATCAGGGCTGCCCCGCGGGCAATATCATCCACTCTGGGGATAATTTCCTTTACCTGCCGGTAATACGGAGCCCGGATGACGTAGCGGACCTTGGCATGATCCTGGACCACGTTAGGCGCCCGGCCCCCTACATCCAGATAGGCGTAATGAATCCTGGCCTGCATAATCACGTGTTCCCGCAGGTAGTTTACACCCACGCTCATGATTTCACAGGAATCCAAAGCGCTGCGGCCTAGTTCAGGGCTGGCACCTGCGTGGGCTGTCACTCCTTTAAAGGTATAGGTCCGGCACACATTGGCAATGTGATGAGGAGCATTGACACTATTCGTATTGGCAGGATGCCAGGACAGGAAGAAGTCCACTCCGTCAAAAACTCCATCTCTGGCCATAAAAGATTTACCGCTAAGATTTTCTTCAGCAGGAGTGCCGAAATAGATAACAGTACCGGGTTTACCGGTCTTTTCCAGATATTCCTTCAGAGCTACAGCGCCGGCCAGAGCACCGGTTCCCAATAGATTATGGCCGCAGCCGTGACCGGGAGCGTCCTGGACCAGAGGGTCTTTGACCGGACAGCCGGCTTTTTGGGACAGGCCGGGCAGGGCATCGTATTCGCCCAAAACACCCATGACAGGGCTGCCGCTGCCCCACACGCCTTTAAAGGCGGTAGGAATATTAGCCAGACCCTTCGTAACCGCAAACCCGTGCTTTGTCAGTTCTTCGCACAACAGGGCTGCAGACTGGCTTTCTTCATAGCCCACTTCTGCAAAGCTCCAGATCTTTTTGCTTACGTCAATCCATTCGTCCGCATGAGCCACCACAGACGCTTCAATGATGTCTTTCTCGTTCATGGGAGTGCCTCCTTTTTTAGCGAAAAGCGAAGAGTAAAGAGCGAAGAGGGGTACTTCTACTTTTCACTCTTCACTATTCGCTCTTCACTTCTTTTTTGTCTCAAACAACGCATCCACAAACTGCTGGGGATCGAAGGGTCGGAAGTCCATCATGCCTTCGCCGACGCCGATCCATTTTACGTCCAGACCCAACTCTTCTTTGATAGCGATAACCACGCCGCCTTTAGCCGTGCCGTCCAGTTTCGTCAACACGACACCGGTCACATGGGCTGTCTCCAGGAAGATTTTTGCCTGGCTGATGGCGTTCTGGCCCGTAGTCGCATCCAGCACCAGCAGGGTTTCGTGAGGACCATCCGGGATTTCCTTGCGGATAACTCTGTAGATTTTGTCCAGTTCCTTCATCAGGTTCGTCTTGTTGTGGAGCCGGCCAGCCGTATCCACAAACAGGACGTCCGCTTTCCGGGCAATGGCGGCCTGGACGCCGTCATACACTACGGCTGCCGGATCGGCCCCATCCCCGTGGGCAATCACATCCACCTGAGCCTTTTGGCCCCAGATCTGCAGCTGTTCCGTAGCCCCTGCCCGGAACGTATCTGCTGCGCACAGCATGACCTTGTAGCCCATGAGCCGGTAATAGTTGCCCAGTTTACCAATGGTAGTAGTCTTGCCCACTCCGTTGACCCCTACCACCAGCACGATAGTAGGGTGGCCTTTGAAGCGCATGCGGGGGCCTGTGGTCTTCAGCATGTCCGCAATATAATTTTTGATAAAGGGCAGGGCTTCCGCAGGGGATTTAATGACGCGCCGGTCTGCAGCCTGGCGCAGGGCAAACATAATCTTTTCCGTAGTCTTGATGCCCACGTCCCCTGCCACCAGAATCATTTCCAGCTCATCCATGAAATCGTCGTCCAGCTCCACACTGGCACCGATCAGATCTTCCATGCGTTCTGTGAAGTTTTTCCGGGTCTTGGACAGACCATCTTTCAGTTGATCAATAAAGCTCATGCCTCAGCTACCTCCGCTAATTTCACTGACAGGATCCGGGAGACACCGGATTCCTCCATGGTCACTCCGTGGAGCACATCCGCAGCCTCCATCGTGCCTTTTCTATGGGTAATCACAATAAACTGGGTCTTAGCGCCGTAGTCCTTTAAGAACTGGGCAAATCGGTCAATATTTGTTTCATCCAGGGGTGCATCGATTTCGTCCAGGATGACAAAAGGCGCAGGCTGATAAGTCAACAGGGCAAACAACAGGGCAATGACGGTCAGTGCCCGCTCGCCACCGGAATACAGGGCCAGATTGCGCATTTTCTTGCCCGGAGGCTGTACCTGGATTTCTATACCCGTTTCCAGTATATTCTTTTCATCCTGGATGAGCAAGCGGGCCTTGCCCCCTCCAAACAATTTTTCATAGCATTGGCTGAAATAGACATTGATTTCATTGAAAGCCTTGTGAAACCGTCTAGCCATATCGGAATTGATGCCCGCAATAACCGTTTCCAATTTGTTCTTGGCTTCTACCATGTCCTTATACTGGCCGTGGAGGAATTCATACCGCTCTTTGGCAGCGCTGTACTCTTCTTCCGCATTCAGGTTTACAGTGCCAAGGGCTGCCAGTTCCTGGGACTTTTCCTGTTCACTCCGGGCCAGCTCTGCCCCGGAGATGTCCTGCAGGCTTCTCTGGGCAGCTTCTTCAGGTGTCAGTGCAAAGGTTTCCTGCAGCTGCTGCCGGCAGTGCTCCTGGTCCCCAGTGTTCTTCACCTGTTCCAGTTCCCCTTTGTGCAGTTTCTGTTCCAGCGCCAGCTTTTTCTGGTCCAGTTCTGTCTGCTGACCGTTCAGATTCTGCTGCTCTTGCTGCAGGCGGGACTTTTCGTCCTGCAGGTTCTTCTGAGCCTGTTCCAGCTCATTCATGGCCTGTTCGCCGGCCGTAATCTGCTGAGTCAGGTCTGCCGCTTTCTGACGACTTTCTGCCAGCACCTGTTCCGTGTGAGCCGTCTGGCCTTCGCTGTCGCTGAGGGCCTGTTCTGTCTGTTCGGCCTGGGTATCTATGGTCTGGATTCGGGTATTCAGGGCATCCAGCTGGCTCTTGATCTCGTTATAAGAAATCATCGCCGACTGGTACCGGTTGCTGGCCTCGTCCAATTTCTGCCGGTTATCCGTCAGAGCCTGGGAAAGGGCAATAGAATCCTGTTTCCCCTGAGCGTCTTCCTCTTCCTTCATTTTCAGTTCCGGTTCCAGTTCCTGGATTTTCTGCTGCTGCTCCAGGAACGTGTCCAGTTTCTGGCGTTTTTCGTCTGCCAGTACCTGTAGGGATTCTTTCCGGTTTTGCACTGTCTGTTCCAACTGGTGCACACGGGCGTCCAAGCCAGCCCGGGAAATAGCCAGTTTCTGCAGGTCAGCCTGCAGCTGTTCCCGTTCTTCCCGATAGGCCTGGCCCTTTGCCGTAACCTCTTTTTGGGCCGTGGCCAATTCCTGCAGCCTTTGCTGCAGTTCCTGTTCTGCGGCCTGCAGCTCCTCAATTTCCTGACGCCGGGACAAGAAGCCCTTGCTTTGCTGCTTCTGGCCGCCGCTCATGGAACCACCAGCGTAGAGGATATCCCCGTCCAGGGTCACTATCCTCACCCGCATATCCGTCTTTTTCGCGGCCTCATAGGCATGGTGCAGCGTAACCGCAACCAGGACCTGTCCCAACAGGAATTGTACAGCCCTCTGCAGCTTGGCGTCTGCCCGGACCAGCTCCCCGGCAATCCCAATAATGCCCGGTTCCTGCAGGGCAATCCGTTCCCGACTGCCCAAGGGTCTGGATCGCAGGGAAGGCAGGGGCAGGAAGGTAGCCCGTCCTCCTTGTGTTTCTTTCAGATAGGCAATGGCCTGCTGAGCACTTTGGGCATCCTCTGTAATGATATCCTGCATGGCGCCCCCCAGAGCCGTCTCCATGGCTGTTACATACCTGGCCTCTGTAGAAAACAGCTCGGCTACCACGCCGCAGACTTTCTGGCTGAAGGGAGCTTTGGCGTTCAATACGGATTTCACGCCCCGGCTGTAGCCTTCGTGTTCTCGTTCCATAGCGGACAAAACCTGCAGGCGTGCTTTTTTCTCCGCACTGGTCCGGCGCAGAGCCTCCTGCTGTGCGGCGTTTTCTTTATAGGTTTTGGCTGCAGCCGTCCAGTTTTCCGTGGCCTTTGCCAGTTTTTTATCTAACTCTTGTTTCCGGTCATCCAGGGCAGTGAGCTGCTCTTGAGCCTCTGCAAATTGCTGCTGTTCCTGCTCGCCGTCCTGCTGCTGCTGTTCCTGCTGCTGTTTCAGCAATTCCAGCTGCCGGTGCAGCCTGTCCTGTTCCTGACGGGCCGTGGTCAGGGCATTGCGCAGGCTAACCAGATTCCGCATGCTTTCAAAAGCTGAATCCTGGTACTCCTTCAGCTGCCGGTCCCCGGTCTGGACCAGTTCCGTCAGCCGTTTCTTCTCGGCCTCACAACGCTGGACCTTTTGCTCCGCTTTTTTCAGGGAATGTTCCAGGGTATCGTAGGAATCTGTCACAAGTCCCAAGGTCTCCTGGTTCCTGGCCAGTTCCTGCCGATACTTTTCCTGCTCTTTCGCCAGCTGTTTTAACCGGGCCTCACTTTGGGCAACCCGTTCTTCCAGCACCGCTTTATCACTGCGATAACCTGCCAGTTTTTTCTCGCTGGCAAGCATGGCCTGCTGGCTCTCGTTATAGGCCTGCTCTTTGGCTTCCAGATGGTTTTTCAGCTCTGCCTGGGATCCCTGTATCACTTGTCTTTTTTCGGCCAGCTCAGCGCCTTCTCGGGCATACTGAGCCATTTTAGCTTCCAGGCTCTTTTTTTGTTCTTCATATCTGGCTAATTCCCTGGACAGTTTCGTAATCTGCAAAGTATCCAGCTCATAAGACGTCTTCTTATAGACTTTCGCCTTTTCTGCAGCCTTTCCCAAAGGTTCCAACTGGTTTTCCAGTTCGCTCTGGATGTCCTGCAGGCGCTGCAGGTTTCCTGCCGTATCGTCCAGCTTCCGCAAGGCTTCCTTTTTGCGCAGCCGGTACTTGGCAATGCCCGCCGCTTCTTCGAAAATAGTCCGGCGCTCTTCCGGCCTGCTGTTCAGGATTTCATCGATCCGGTTCTGGCCAATGATGGACATGGAGCCCCGGCCCAGTCCCGTATCAGCCAAAAGGGCCACCACATCTTTCAAGCGGCAGCTCTTTTCGTTGATAAAATATTCACTTTCCCCACTGCGGTACACCCGGCGGCGGAGGCTTACTTCATCAAAAGACACGGGCAGGGAATGGTCGCTGTTGTCAAAAACCAATGTGACTTCAGCCATACCCATAGCCCGACGGGCAGAACTGCCGGAAAAAATTACGTCTTCCATCTTCGTGCCACGAAGATATTTGACACTCTGCTCCCCCATGACCCACCGGACAGCATCGGAGATATTGCTTTTGCCGCTGCCGTTAGGGCCTACGATGGCAGTAATCCCGTTTTCAAACTCAATATTCACTTTGTCTGCAAATGACTTAAAGCCATGAGCTTCAAAAGATTTTAAACGCACTGGAATTGTTCCTTTTCAAAAATCAATCTTCCTGCAGATCCGACAAAGACACTTCATCGTAGCCGTCGATTTCGCTGAGGGCCACATCCACGGATTCTGCCCGGCTGGTAGGCACATTCTTGCCCACGTAATCAGCCCGGATGGGGAGTTCCTTGTGGCCCCGGTCCACCATGACAGCCAACTGGATGGCTCTGGGACGGCCGATATCGATAAGGGCGTCCAGGGCGCAGCGGACGGTCCGGCCCGTAAACAGCACATCATCCACCAGGATAACGGTCTTGCCATTGAAATCAAAATCAATATCCGTTTCTTTTACCACAGGATTATAGCTGAGAGTGGACAGGTCGTCCCGGTACAGAGTGATGTCCAGGGAGCCAACGGGCAGGTCTACATTTTCAATGGCCTTGATGGCCTTGGCCAGCCGGTAAGCCAGGGGCACGCCACGGGTACGGATGCCCATAAGCACCACGTTGTCCACGCCTTTATTCTTTTCCACGATTTCGTGGGAGATCCGCACGAGAGCCCGGCGCATAGCATCTGCGTCCATAATGGTCTTTTTCTTTACAGTCGTCGTCATAGTGATTCCTCCTTATTAATGAAACTGCCCATGGCGCAGACGGGTAAGGATCGTTGCCATGTCGTCGGGTACAGGCGCCTCAAAAGTCAGGATTTCATTGGTTCTGGGATGCCTGAACGTTAATTTTTCTGAATGAAGGGCCTGTCCTTCTATGGAGAAGCAAGTCTTTTGAGGTCCGTATTTCGGGTCTCCTACCAAAGGATGGCCTATATACGTCATGTGGACCCGGATCTGATGGGTCCGGCCTGTCAGCAGCTTGCAGCGCACCACGGTAAACTTGCCATACCGTTCCAGCACCTGGTAATCCGTAGCTGCCCAGCGGCCGCCCTGAGGCACTACGGCCATCTTCTTCCGGTCCTTTGGGTCTCGATCCAGCTGGGTCTCGATGTGCCCCTTGTCCTCTTTGATATTGCCCCGGACAATGGCCAGATAGGTCCGTTGGGCTTCTTTATGCTGGATCTGTTCGGAGAGGGATACATGAGCCATGTCGTTCTTGGCAGCAATCATGACGCCGGAAGTATCCTTGTCCAGCCGGTGCACAATGCCCGGACGGATGACTCCGTTGATACCGGACAGGTCTTTGCAATGATACAATAACGCATTGACCAGCGTCCCATCCGGATTCCCCGGTGCCGGATGCACCACCATGCCCCGGGGTTTGTTGATGACGATGACGTCCTCGTCCTCGTACAAGATATCTAAAGGGATATTCTGAGGCAGAACCTCCAGCTCTTCCGCCGGAGGGATCACCACTCGGAATACATCCCCTGCTTTCACTTTGTAGTTAGCCTTCACCGCTTTGCCGGCAAGGGTGATGAGCCCTTCCTTCAGGTCGTGCTGGATCCTGGAACGGGTTGCGTCCAGCTGACCGGCCAGCAGCACATCCACCCTGGTTCCCGCCTCCTCAGCGGTCACAGGCTCTGTCAGGAGGATTTCTTCGTCTTCAGTTCTGTCTTCAACAGACTCCATATAATCAGCCCCACTCCTGTACAGATAAAGATGTCGGCCACGTTAAAAATAGGCCACCAATGAAGATCGATAAAATCGATAACCAGTCCTGTATGGATCCGGTCTATGCAGTTGCCGATAGCGCCGCCCAGAAACAGCATACTGCCATAGTAGACGACAGGACCTTCTTTCTGAATCTGCTTCCGGTAATACAGCGCTGCGCCAATCACAGCGGCAGTAATCAGTACAAAAAACAGCCGCTGGTGTTCCAGCATACCGAAAGCAGCGCCAGGGTTTAGGATATACGTACAGCTCAGCAGCCCGCCCAGGACGGGAAAGCTATCGCCCACTGCCATCGTATGGGTAATCAGCAGCTTCGTCACTCTATCCAGCAAAATGACGGCAAGTATAACGGCCATGAAATCACAAGTCTCCTTCTAGTATATGATTTATAAACAAAAAAAGAAAGAGCCCTACAATGCCGTATAGATTCCGAGTTTTGAACCTGCATATGCAGGTGGGTGCCCTCCCATGCCTCTTCTGATGTCCCCTCTAGAGGGCATATCATCAAGGCTGGAGTACACGGGCTCCCTTATAGAGAGTGTTGGCTCAAAACATATGGAATTGACTCGAACATCGGAGGGTTGCTCTTTTACTTGTATTATACCGCCTACGGGGTCTCTTGTCTAGATTTTAGGCCAGATTGAGTAAACAAATCTGAAAATATTGTGTGAAATGACTGGGGATAGCGAAGAGCGAAGAGATAAGAGCAAAGAGAGTGCGCTGCACGGCCCCACCACCGTGCTTCGCGCGGTTCCCCTCCCCTCGTATTATATAGTCATAGCAGATAGACACTCTCCAAAGTCTTGATGCTATACTGTTTGGAGATGCTGTGGTTTGGTTTCCTCCTCCCCTACCACTTAGATGGTTACCCGCAGGATCCAACCACAGTCTCTTTGTAGAATTGTTCATCAGTTAGATACCGCCTGACGGTTTATGTGGAACGAGGTTACATGAGCAAAGAGATTTGTGGCATCGACAAACAGCATCAACACTATATAAGGATGTGGTCATATGTTTTATGTAGGCATCGACGTTGCGAAGAATGAGCACTATTGCGTAATTGTGAATGAGGAAAAAGAGGTTGTCTGTCCAGGCTTTGCCTTTCCTAATTCCGCAGCAGGATTTAACTTGCTTGTTGAGAAAATCACAGCGGTTGAGCCAGATCTGACAAATGTAAAAGTAGGCCTTGAAGCTACCGGCCATTACAGCCAGAACCTTCTGGGGTTTTTGGTGGAGAAAAGTTTCCAGGCCATTCTCTTAAACCCGCTGCAGACCAAGCTCTATCGCAATAGTTTGTCTCTCCGAAAGGCAAAAACTGACAAGATAGATGCCAAAGCCATTGCAGAACTGCTGAAGGATCATAAGTATCTCAAAACCTACTCTGAGACATCTTACCACATTACGGAGCTTAAGTCATTAACCCGTTTCCGTTTTAAGCTGGTAGCGGAGCGCAGCCGGCTAAAAGCAGACGTAAAACGCTTCGTGGTTCTCCTATTCCCGGAACTGGAAAAGCTGGTATCTGACATCCACGGGGCTGCCGTCTATGCTATGTTAAAGGAAATGCCTGGCGCCGACATGATTGCCCATTGCAACCTGAACCACCTTACTGCTTTGCTCAGAAAGGCTTCCAGAGGAGCTATATCCGCTGATAAGGCTGCAGAAATACGGGAAGCAGCCAAGGCTTCTATCGGCAAGAAAGCTAGTACAGTCTCCTTCCAACTGACTCTGATCCTGCAGCAAATTGAACTGTATAACAAGCAGATTGAGGAAGTGGAAGCCAACATACAAACCTACATGGAAACCCTTAATCCACCGATTTTAAGCATTCCAGGGCTTGGCTTTCAGATGGCAGCTGTGCTGCTAGCTGAAATTGGCGATTTTCTCCGATTTGATTCACCAAACCGGATTATGGCTTTTGCTGGTCTCTGTCCAACTACCAGCGATTCAGGGGAAGTAGAAGATAACCATGGGCATCTGGAAAAGCGAGGCTCGCGTTATCTCCGATACGCATTATTGCAGGCTGCCCGATGTGTCTCATTATGGGATGAAACGTTCAAAAGATATCTAGCCAAGAAGAAAGCACAAGGAAAGCATTATTACGTCGCATTAATTCACGTGGCAAAGAAACTAACTCGGGTCATGTATTCCCTTATGAAGACCGGACAGCGATATGTAGCAGAAGTATGAAACCAGCAATCTAAGTCTAATTTGTATTAACGCCAGGGGCATTTTGAGATGCTCTTATTTGTGATACACAGAATCTAGCCGCTGGGCAAAGAACACTGATTAAACCTACAAGAGTAAAAAAAGTCAAAGAATCTTAAAAAAGTGCTTGACTTTACATAGTTAGTCT
>OMUE01000167.1 GCA_900314165.1 uncultured Acidaminococcus sp. | reverse complement strand
GTTTATCCTGGGAAGCGTCGGCACCCTTGCGGTCCGCGATTTCCTGAGAAATCTTCTGGTCAAGAGCCGTATTCGCTGCAGCTGCATCATCTTTTGTTTCGTATTTTGCTGCCGTATCATTCAATACAGCTTCCTTAACATTCGTAATTCTTTCCTGCGTAGCTGCGTTCCTTGCGGCAGCATCGGCTTTTGTTTCGTATTTTGCTGCTGTATCATTCAATACGGCATTCTTGACATTCGTAATCCGTTCCTGCGTAGCTGTGTTTTTTGCATCAGCATCAGCTTTTGTTTCGTATTTTGCTGCTGTATCGTTTAATACAGCATTCTTGACATTCGTAATCCGTTCCTGCGTAGCTGCATTTGTTGCGGCAGCATCAGCTTTCGTTTCGTATTTTGCTGCCGTATCATTCAATACGGCATTCTTTACGTTCGTAACCCGCTCATTCGTTGCTACATCACTGGCATCACCAGTAATGACAGTAGTATTTGCAGGAAGCTTACCATCTGCATCTGCCTTTGCCGTACTTATTGCTGCCTCAGCCAGATACCCGTTAGACAGGCTCATGATTACAGCGGCCGCTACTGCGGACAACAGCCGTACTCCTTTGCGGCTGCCCATGGTAGAGCCGGAGCTCTTCGTATGATTCTTTGCCAATTCGGACACAACCACATACATACCCCGAGCCTTGTTCCAAATGACTTTGTAAATTCTGTTCATAGCTACACCCCTTTTTAAAAATACATTTCATATTTTTCGACGGTTTATCATAATCTCCGCGATACTATTTATAGTCTACATTTTTTTGTTATAGTTAATTAAAACTTGGCCTGAGAGGGCGGATTTTTGGCATAAATTGTTGTGCATGATTAAATAATTCTTATGAATAAATACTTACTTAAGTTTAGCCGTGAGCCATGAGCCGATGGTGGAAATTTGCCGGAGACAAATTTCTTCTTAATAAGTCCGTCCCGCTTCGGAGCGATCCTCCTTTATTCCCTGTTATCCCGATATCGTTCTTTTCAAAAGTAAGAATTGCCATCTGGTTCCCGTATTGGTAAAATATAGATGGATTTCGAAACTTCAATTTTTTTCATTTTTTGAAAGTGAGGACTATCTTGATGCGGATTTCCAGACCGATTTATTTAGAACGACTAAAGACGCTGCGAGGCAAGCCCGATATCAAAGTCATTACTGGTGTCCGCCGCTGCGGCAAATCAGAACTCTTGAAAGCATACATAGCCTATCTGAAACAGGAAGATATAACCGGTAACATCATGTACGTGGACTTGATGGACCTGGAGAACGAAAATCTCCAAGAATACCATGCGTTGTATCAATACTTTACCTCCCGCTATCGCCCTGGCGTTAAGAACTACGTATTTGTGGATGAAGTACAATTGTGCAACGGCTTTGAAAAGGCCATCAACAGCCTCTATGCCAAAGGTTGTTATGATATCTATGTCACGGGTTCTAATGCCTTTATGCTGAGCAGCGATCTGGCGACCCTGTTTACAGGCCGCTATCTGGATATCCACGTCCTGCCTTTCAGTTTCGCAGAGTTCCTAGCCTACTACAAAGTGGAGGATATTGATGAAGGCTTTGAGCGATTCACAACACAGGGTGGCATGGCAGGTTCCTATGTCTATGATACGGAACAGGATCGTACCGGCTATTTGACTGGAATCTTCGATACGATTATGACACGGGATCTGCGGCAGAAATATCGTCTTCCGGATGATACCGTGCTGCTTAAGACGGCAGATTATCTGTTGGACAACATCGGCAATCTGGTCTCAGCAAATAAGATCAGTGATACACTGACCAGCAATAAAACAAAAACCAATCATGTAACTATCAGCAACTATATAGAATATCTTTGTCGGGCTTTTTTATTCTACCGGATCCAGCGCTATGATATTAAAGGAAAAAAATATCTGAATACCATTGAGAAATATTACATGGTGGATGCCGGCTTCCGCTTTGCCCGCCTGGGCAAGCGGAATATGGACTATGGCAGGCTGTACGAAAACATGGTAGCACTGGAGTTATTACGGCGCGGCTATAGGATTTATGTAGGCAAGCTGTATCAAAAAGAAATCGATTTTGTAGCCATGAATGCAGAAAGCAAGCTCTATATCCAGGTCAGTGATGATATCGGTTCACCATCTACCCTGCAACGTGAAATTTCACCTCTGCTGTCCATTCGTGACGCCTATCCAAAGTGGATTATCTCCCGGACAAAACACCCTGCCTACGATCAGGATGGTGTCCATATTATAGACTTGGCCAGATGGTTGGCCGGGAAAGAATAAGTGCCCTGCACGCCCCCACCGCCATTCCAATTCTCGATTTCCCGGATAGGAATGGCCCTCCGCCCCCAATGGGGGCCGGATTCATGAGGAAGAAATTTGTCAGCGGCAAATTTCTTCCATCGGCTCAGGGCTCCAGGCTCATGGCTCTCGGCCTTACACAAGCCTGTCATCGGCTCTCGGCCAGAACGAAAACAACCCTGCTTTCGCAGGGTTGTTTTCCTTTATATGGATATGCTCTGGGTGTGGCAGTATCCGCTTTATGAGGTATTTACGCCTATTTCTTAGCAGCCATGGCCTGCAGCTCCGGACGGAACTCCTCGACCAGCTTCTGTTCGGCTTTCGCCCCTTTGCGCAGGGCATTGTAGATGATCTCGGCCATCTGGTACCGGGTCATGGATTGTTCCCCATGATACTGGCCATCGTTGAAGCCGTGGATGATGTCGTTGCCGGCCAGGCGGCTGACGGCTTCATAAGCCCAATGGTTTT
>OMUE01000100.1 GCA_900314165.1 uncultured Acidaminococcus sp. | reverse complement strand
TTTAGCCACGCCCTGAGTCAGTTCCCGGTAATAGACGATGGTAGATTCAGGCCCTGTGCCGCCTATGAGTCCCAATTTTTTCATAGTATCCCCGCTCTCTCTGAATAAAATACGCATTTTAAGTATTATAACACGAAAATGCTTAGAATTTCTTTGCTTTGGAACCGGTCGGATAGCCTCTGCCTAAGAATTTGCAAATTACTTTCTGTTTGTATTAGCCCTCAGAGGCGTGCCAACCGAAGGGAGGTGCGCCCGCAAATTAAACCATTCTTTGCAAAACTGTACAAAGATCAGCGCCGCCGAAGAGAGATAGCTTTCTGTCCTCCAGCCCAGATATATTGCTTCCGGTTCCCCCTCCTGCAGGACGACCTTGCAATTCTTCCCCTGATGCAGGTAGCTGGTCAGCAGTTCATTACTGGATCCTACTGCCAGGCCTGCATCCAGCAGCTCATTCTTGATCCGGAAGCTGTTGGTCCGATAGCGAATATGGGGCAGCAGATCGGCATGATAATAATCCTGGAATAATTCTTCCAGCTGGTTCGTACCCCACACCATGGAGACAAACGTATCATTTTCCAGGTCATTCATAGTCAGCGTTTCCTGCTCCGCTTTGGGATGACTGGTGGGAACCACGAACCGGCGGCCTACCTGGCTAATCTTCACATATTCGTGAAAATCCAGATGGTCGGACCGGCCATAATACAGCAATACATCCAGTTTTTGGGAGTTAAAAGATTGCAAGCCGCCAGCTACTGTATAAAGTCCGAAGGTAATCTGGGGATGTTCCGTAGAAAAAGCCTTTATACAGTCTAAAATAGGGCTGATGGGCATATAGGTACCGATAGCTACATTCCCCTGCACAATCTTTTTATCGATTTCCCCACATCCCACATCTAATTCCTGCAAGGCCCGTTCCGCCCTCAGAAAGAACCGTCTGCCCTGTTCTGTCAGCCGGATATTCCGGCCCTCATGCCGAAATAAGGGAGCCCCCAGTTCCTTTTCCAATCGCTTCATACTCTGGCTTAGAGAAGGCTGGGATACCAGCAGCTGCTCTGAGGCCTTTTTCACACTCTCATTTCGTGCAATCTCCACGAAGTACCTCAATTGTAAAAGTTCCATAGTTTCTCCATAATTAACTTTAACATTAATATTATACTAACAAAAATAGTCTTTTACATTAATTATTCTACGACCTATACTAATACTTGTCAAAAGGAAATGAGAAGGATGGGTGAACGACCTATGCAAATAAAGACGAGGACAGTGACTCCATATCCCGGCTATGAAAACCATGTAGCCATGATGCTGAATACGGATAGTGGTGAAAGAAATGATATGAAGACACTGCAGGAGAAAATCAAGCAGTACCGGCTGGGACCGGGAACTATTATAAAAGACTTAGAAATTCCCGGAACGGAACCCGATTGTACTTTAAAGCTGCGGTTTATCATTCCGTCAGGGCTTCCTAAAGGCTGCGGTATCCTGCTGAATATCCACGGCGGTGGATTTTGTACCGGCTCAATCGACATCGATAACTACAGAGCCATCTCCATTGCAGAGGCGACTCCCTGCATTGTGGCCTCTATTGAATATAGGCTGGTCACGAAAGAGTTACGTTTCCCGTCACCATTGCAGGACTGTTATGCAGCCTACAGCTGGCTTCAGGACCATGCAGCTGACCTGGGTGCTGATCCCCAAAAGATTGCCCTCCATGGTACCAGTGCAGGAGGCTGCCTGGCAGAAGGCCTGGCTCTCTACCTGCGGGACAAAGGGGAACAGGCACCAGTTCTTACAATTCTGAATTGTCCCGTTCTGACGCCAGAGACAACGGTTTCCAAGCTGCAGTTTGGGGAATTGATTCCCTTTGACAAGTACCGGGAATCTATGGAAGCGGCTTACACAGGCTTAGACGGTAACGTCCCTTCCTATTATGCTATGCCACTGCAGTGCCGGGATATCAGAGGATTAGGACCTCAGATGGTTATCGTAGCTGAGTACGATCCTTTACGGGATGAAGGCCTGGAATATGCAAATCGCCTATTGAAGCACGGTGTTCCCTGCGAAATCATCTGCGCTCCCCGGGTGACCCACGGATTCTGTGTAGTCGACCATCCGCTAACCCACCTGATCCATCGCAGTGTGGCTGGTGCCCTTCGTCGGGAATTCCATATGGAAATTACGGAAATATAAATATTAGGAATCGGAGGTTTATCTCATGAACGTAAAAAAATTCGTATCTGCATTACTGATCGGAACCCT
Source organism: uncultured Acidaminococcus sp. (assembly GCA_900314165.1). Next base: position 18,662 of record OMUE01000100.1, on the reverse strand, counting down.
GACACTGACCTTGGCAGGTTGTGGCGGTGAACCTGTAAAATCCAGCCAGACTACCGATAAGACCGTAGCCAGCGTTGCTACAGGGACGGGAAAAGACAGATTTAAGAATCTGGAAAAAGTGGAACTTATCGTAGGGGACTCGGCAGCCCCCGGTACAGCTGTGACCCAATTTGAAAGCCTCGTAGCCGATAAAGTAAAAGATATCACAGGTGGACAATTGACCCTGGACATATTCTCTGGTGGCGAACTGGGCGGGGACGTAGATCTGATGCGCCAGGTAAAGTCCGGTGATGTGGACGCAGTAGCCTGCCAGATTGCACCGGCTGTTGCTTTCGTGCCGGAACTGGCTGTGTTTGACCTGCCAATGGTCTTCGCCAAATATGACGGCAATCAAATAGAAAGTGTCCTGAATGGCCGCGGCAAATTCCGCACCACCTTGGACACCTACTATGAAAAAAACAATATGCACTTGATGGGTTTTGTACAGAACGCTACGTACCGCCTGACCACATCCAACGTAAACATCCCGACCCTGGCCTCTATGTCCGGCCTGAAAATCCGCACTATGGAAAACAGTAACCATATGGCCTACTGGAAAGCCATTGGTGCCTCCCCTACTCCGCTTGCCTGGCCAGAAGTCTATTTCGGGCTCCAGAGCAAACTCATTGACGCAGAAGAAAATTCCGCCGATACGGTGGTAAATGCCCATATGAGCGAAGTCCAGAAATATTTGGCCTGCACAAACCATATCCTGTACTGCAATCAGTTCATTTTGAACAAAAAGAAATGGGAAAGCCTGGATCCTGCGGATCAGGAAGCTCTGACTCAGGCTGTAGCGGAAGCTACAATAGAAATCCGCGGCAAGCTGGCAGATATTGACAAAGACAGTAAAAAAACCTTGAAGAACCAGGGCATGGAAATCATAGAATATCCTAAGAGTTTCTTTGATGAGGTTCTTGCTCAGGATGGCGTTAAAGCTCTCTACAAAAAGATTGATGAAGAAACCCACGGATTGGGCACTATCCTCATAAAGGAATTAGCCGGAAAATAAAATAACGCTCCCTCTTCCCCGATACACATGTAAGCCGGATGTGTATCGGGGTTTTTCTTGCTGTTCAAGGAAACTCCATCTGAGTATCTCTTACCTCATATTGATGAACACGAGCCCTACAAGGCAGATCGCGATACCCACAATCTTATTCCAGGTAAAAGGTTCTCCGTAGAGAAAATAACCCACAAAAATCAGGATGACAGCCAGGATAGCACTATGGACGATGAACCCGGTGCTGACGGGCCAGCCAGCTTTATAGGCACAGATCCAGCCGAATTCCAGGCCTACGACCACAAGCCCCAGCACATAGGGTGCCCAATTCAGCTTTGTCAGTTCCTGGAGAAGATTCACACCCGGATGGGTAGCAAAATGCAATCCCGCAGAAGCTAAGGCTCCGATAGCGTAGGTAATCGTCAGTGCCGCAAACGGACTCACATCGGAGGGTACTCCCTTTGAACAGATCTGATAGAACGTATTAGAAACAAGTACAAGGGCAATAGGCCAGATATAGTTAAACATGGCTATTCCTCCCAAGAATTCCTATTTCTTACCAAAACGGGCCATGTAGCCTGTAGGAATCAGCATAAGCAGGACGACATAGATGGTTTTACCCGTACTTCCTAGCAGCAGGCTGGTCGCCAATAGCCCAAGTGCCCCTACCCAGCCGGGAAGGCCGATATCCCTCATGCGTTTGACGCACAGCACCAGTTCAAAAAAGAAAATGATGAGCATAGCGATGCCGAATACGTTTTTCAGAAGCTGGGGCGCACTATCCAGGCTGCCATAAGAGCTTTCCAGCAGTTTCGGTACAAACAGAGAAGAATACCCTACAATCATTTCCATAATAGAAACCCGCAATGCATAAGGCCGCCGGTCAATCCTGCCATATAAGATTTCGCCTAACATATTCATAAAAAAGAACCCCCATAAAAAATATAGAATTATTATAACACAAAAGCCCGCAGCATTTCGCCGCGGGCTTAACATTGCTAAAAACGTAAATTCTGGGATTTATCCGGAGCTGTGGCCAGAGGCCGTCTGACATCTGACGTCTGATTTCTGACATCCAGCGCAGAGCGCCCTCTTCCCTCTTTGCTCTTCGCTTTTTTTACTTCAGTTCCCACTTGTTGATATCATCCAGGCTGCCGTACCAGTAAGGCTTCAGGCCGCCCTGCAGGTTCTTGCTTTGGATGATGAAGTCCTGTTCGCCGTACAGAGGGATGTTGAACATCTGATCAGCCATGTAGTGCTGAATTTCGTGATACCGTTCCGTACGCTTAGCGCTGTCAGCTTCAAAAGCAGCGGCACTCATCATATCCATGAGTTTCGGATCAGCCGTCTTCTGGAAGTTGCTGACACCGCCGGTTTCAAACAGGTTCATATAGTCAGGATCAGCTGCCAGGGTCAGGCCCAGAAGCATGATCTTGAAGTCACCCTTTTTGCTGTGGGTCATCAGAGTCGGGAAGTCCATCTTCTGCAACGTGACTTTCAGACCAATGGCCTGCAGGTTCTGTTGAATCAGGTCGGCAGATTGTTCACGGAGCACGTTGCCCAGAGGAACCATCAGTACCAATTCTTTGTTCACATCGTAACCGGAAGCGGCCAGTTCTTTCTTGGCCATTTCCACGTTATACTCTGCGTTCTTGACGGTCTTGTCATAGACAGGGCTGGCTGCAGTGTACAGAGTCGGATATACGGCACCATAGCCTTTATACAGCTGGTCTACAATCTGCTGACGGTTGACCGCATGAGCCAGAGCTTTGCGGAAGTGCACGTTCATTTCCGGATCAGAGTCGTTGGGCATAATGAACTGGCTGCCCAGGGACGGTACATCCTTCACGCTCAGGTTCTTTTCCTTCTTCAGCACTTCGATATCCTTGATAGGGATACGGGCAATGCCGGCGCCGGCAGACATCTGGACTTTGCCGGCCTTCAGGTCCACAACCAGGTTCGTACCGTTTTGGATCTTGAGGAAGACCTTCTTGATTTTCGGAGCGCCCAGCACGAATTTTTCGTTAGCGGCCAGTTCCAGATGGTCGTTGGTCACATATTTGCCGAACTTATAAGGACCGCTGACCACAGTAGGTGCCTGCACTTCCTTGGAGGACGGAATCTTAGCTGGATCAATCTTTTCATAGATATGTTTCGGCAGGATGCTGACGTTGAAGCCCAGGGAGTTCTTTACGTAGTTAGGATCCAGGGGCTGGCGGCAGACGAATTCTACGGTCTTGTCGTCCTTCTTGATGACGCTGGTCAGCTTTTGTCCTTCCTTCAGCTTACCGGTTTCGCTCAAGCCTGCCAGGGGTTTGATGTACCGGCCCAGAGAAGTCTCTACCTTCGGGTTGGCAATCAGGTTAATGGTAAAGATCACGTCATCTGCCGTAATGGGCTTGCCATCGGACCAGTTAGCATTAGGGTCGATTTTAACAGTATACGTCTTGTTATCTTTCGTTTCAAAGCTCTTAGCCAGGTGGGGCGTGAATTTCTGAGCTTCCGGCTGACCCAGCAGAGAATCATACAGGAAGCGCATGACGAACTGGCCGGCCGCATCGGGCTGAGTCAGAGGGTTGAAGCTCTTCGGTGCGTTGGTCATGCCGATGGTCAGATTCTTGCTTTTGGCGCCGCTGCCACCGCCGGTAGAAGCGCTCTTGCTGCCACCCCCGCAGCCGCTCATAAGGAGCGAAGCGCCCAATAATACCACGGCAATAGCCTTTGCCGTCTTACTCATTTTCTCGTGTTTCAGCCGGTTAAATAGATCCATGTTTTTCCACTTTCCTTTCAATGTTTAAATTTATCTGGTTTACTTCTTAATAACCGTGATTTTTTCAGGAATCCAGGCATCCGGATGCTTTTCCAGATACATGGACCGATACGTTTCTTCTTCTGTATCCGAACAATAGACGAAGTGGCCAGGCCCCACTTCCACAAGGCCTGCTTTCACATCTTCAGGATACTTGTGAGTCTTCGTATCGTAGTCGATTCTCTTCCGCTTCCGTTCCTTGAACAAATCTGTCAACGGCAGAGCAGACAGCAGGGAAATCGTGTAGGGGTGCATCGGGCACTTGTACAGTTCATCAGAGTCTGCCAGCTCCAGGATCTTACCATCCTTCATAACGCCGATGCGGTCACACAGGTATTTCACCATGGCCAGGTCGTGGGCGATGAACAGATACGTCATATTCCGTTCTTTCCGCAGGCGGATCAGCAGATTTACAATCTGGGCCTGAATGGACACATCCAAAGCGGACAAGCATTCATCTGCAATGATGAAATCCGGTTTTACACACAGAGCACGGGCAATACCAATACGCTGGCACTGGCCGCCGGAAAATTCCATAGGATACCGGTTTGCATATGCAGGGTTGATGCCAACAGTGTCCAGCAGTTCATTCACTCTATGATCCGCTTCTTCTTCCGTCTTCACCAGTCCGTGGACCTTCAGGGCATCGCCCAGGATACGCCGGACAGGGATCCGGGGATTCAGGGAAGCAAAGGGATCCTGAAAGATCATCTGCATGGATTTCCGGAATTTCAGCACATCCTCCCGGCTGGTAATCTTGGAAATATCTTCCCCTTTGTACAGCACCTGGCCGGAGGTAATGGTTTCCAGCTTGATAATACAGCGGCCCGTGGTGGATTTACCGGAACCGGATTCCCCTACAAGGCCGAAGGTCTCGCCGGGAAAAATATCGAAGGTCAGATGGTCGGAAGCTCTCACTTCACTTTTTTTACCGGGATTGAAGGTCTTGCACAGGTCTTTCACCTGCAGGATTGGTTCTACTTTTGCAGTTTCAGGCATTTGCAGCAGCTCCTTTCCCCCAGGTTTCCTGATAAATCTTATGCCGTTTCACGATTTCCTCGGGAGGCGTAATCTTCGGGGCCCGGGGATCCAGCAGCCAGGTAGCCGCATAATGGGTATCGCTGACCTTGAAGAATGGCGGTTGCTCCTTGAAATCTATGTCCAAAGCGTACCGGTTTCTGGGTGCGAAGGCGTCTCCTACAGGGGGGTGCATCAGGTTAGGCGGTGCACCGGGAATGCTAAACAGAGCATCCTTGGATTCCAGGCTGGGCATTGCACAAATTAGGCCCCAGGTGTAGGGATGCTGAGGATTATAGAAGATTTCTTCTGCTGTACCGTATTCAACGATACGGCCTGCATACATAACAGCCACCCGGTCAGCCACGTGGGCTACTACGCCCAGGTTGTGGGTGATAAAGATGATGGACGTTCCCAGTCTGGCCTGGAGTTCATCAATCAGGTCCAGGATCTGGGCCTGAATCGTTACGTCCAGAGCCGTCGTCGGTTCATCAGCAATGAGGATATCCGGTTCACAAGCCAGGGACAGGGCAATCATAACCCGCTGGCGCATACCGCCGGAAAATTGGTGGGGATAGCACCGGCTGCTTTCTTCCGGATTCCGGATGCCTACCATAGCCATGAGCTGAATGGCTTTGTTCATGGCCACTTCCTTGGAAATAGAAGAGTTGATGGTCATGGATTCCGCAATCTGCTTGCCTACGGTCATGGTAGGATTCAGGCTCGTCATAGGATCCTGGAAGATCATGGCGATTTTTTTGCCCCGGAGCTGCTGCATTTCATGTTCCGGCAGCGTCAGGATATCTTTGCCCTGGTACATAATCGTACCGCTTTCATAAATGGTATTCTTCTTCGGCAAAATCCGGTTGATGGATTTCATAGACACGGATTTGCCGGAACCGGATTCTCCTACAATAGCAAGTGTTTCACCTTTGAAGAGATCAAAGCTGACGCCCCGTACTGCGGAAACTTTACCTTCGATGGTGCGGAAGGAAACGGTTAAGTCTTTTACTTGTAAAATAGGTTCCATAACGTATTCCTCCGAATTATTTAGAATCACCGCCGATAGCTTCGTTCAAGCCATCACCCAGGAAGTTAATGGTCAATACAGCTATCAGGATACAGATTCCGGGAGGAATCCAACGCCAGGGTTCACCGGACAGGATGGACAAGCTCTGGGCTGCGGTCAGCATATTACCCCAGCTGGGAGCAGGAGGCTGCACGCCCATACCCAGGAAACTTAGAGACGCTTCACTGAGGATTGCGCTGGCGATACCGAAAGTGCAGTTAACCATAATAGGGCTCATGACATTAGGAAGAATCTGATGGAAGGCGATGGTTACAGGAGAATAGCCTGTAACAATAGCCGCAGAAACATAGTCAATGCCTTTCACCTTCAGCACTTCGCCGCGGACCAGCCGGCAGATTGGCGGCCAGCCCATAAGGCCCATGACGAACATAACGGTCCACATATTAGGACCGATCATGCTGACAATGACCAGGATGATCATGAAGTGAGGATAGGACATGAACACTTCCGTGATTCTCATAATGACGGCATCTACCATGCCGCCCATAAAGCCGGACAACAAGCCAAGAGAAATGCCGATGACTGCATAAATGGCAACGGAGCCAATCCCTACAATCAGAGAAACCCGGGTGCCATAAATCATACGGCTCAATACATCACGGCCTACATCATCGGTACCCAGTAGAAATTTATCGTTGGGAGCGCTGGAGAAGTCCCCTACTGTAGCTACGGGGTCATAAGGAGAAATCAGGGGCGCGGCAATGGCTGCCAAGATAATCAGGATCAGGACAATCAGGCTGACTAGGGCTACTTTATTTTTGCAGAAGCGGCGCCAGGTAATTTTTTTCCAGGACAGGCCTTTTTCTTCTATTTTCTGTTCAGAGCTGGGCAGCTCACATTGGGCCAACTTTGCTCCTTCACTGACGAATTTAAATTTTTCAGTTTCCATAACCAGGCCTCCTATTTGCTGTATTTAATCCGCGGATCGATGACGGCATACAGGATATCTACGATCAGGTTCGCAAATAGCACGCCTATTGCGGAGAAGATAACGATGATCATCAGGATCGGATAGTCACGAGAGTTAATAGAAGCAATGGTCAGAGAACCAATTCCGGGCCATTGGAAAATCTGTTCTGTGACCACAGCACCACCGATAATTTTCGGCAGATCCGTACCGATTACAGTGACGATAGGAATCAGGGAGTTACGCAGTACATGGTGCAGAAGGATCTTCTTTTCGCTGAGGCCCTTGGCAATAGCAGTACGGATGTAGTTCTGGCTCATAACATCCAATACAGAAGCCCGGACGTAGCGGATCATATTAGCGCAATACTGGCTGGCCATAACGATGACCGGCAGGAACAGGTGCATGCACAAATCACCGAAATCCCCTTCCATACCCAGTTCTTCCATGCCCCCTGTAGGGAAAATGGGCATCTGAACAGCAAAGAGGTAGATGAGGGCCAGGCTCAGGAAGAACGGCGGGAACGATACGTTGGCAAAGGTCCAGCCGATAATAAAGCGGTCCAGCCAACTGTCTTTATAGACAGCCGCTACAATCCCCAGAGGAATAGCAAACAGGTACGCCACAACCAGGCTTGTGATCATGAGGGTCAGCGTAGGATTGATGCGCTGGGCCAGGATCTCACTGATGGGCTGCCGGTTAGCAAAGCTGAATCCCAGATTTCCTTTCAGGAAATTCGTCAGCCAGTCGAAATACTGGATGAACAAAGGCTTATCCAACCCAAAGGATTCACGGATCAGGGCAATCTGTTCCACCGTCATATCTTCTGTAATATACATATCTGCCGGGTCACCGGGTGTCATGTGCACCAACAGAAATGCCACTACGGAAATCATGAACAGTACGGGAATCGTAATCGCCAGACGTTTAAGAATGTACTTGAGCATGAGAGCCACCACCATCTTCCTGAATATTAATTAAAATTATAACGATATTGTACGTCTTTAGGAAACAGCTGTCAATGTACTTCGCTAAAGCAATAAAATTTAAAATATACAGTCAATTCAATTTAAAAGCATTAGCCTCCATTAAATTTTACAAAATATTGCTTTATTTTTTAAAATCTATTTAACATTGTTTCACTGTTCCTAGTATAGCCAATTACCTTACATTTGTCAACGATATATTGTGTTTGTTCGTAACGTATACAATATATTTTGTAGCTCCTGTATACTTTATTCTGGTAACTTCACCATTTCCCCACCGGCTACTACAATTTTCGGAGATGTTACATGGACAAAAGGCTTCTTCTTCCAGACCACGATATCTGCTTCCTTCCCTGCTTCCAGGCTGCCGTAACGGTCTGCAATGCCTATAGCCTTGGCAGGATTGATGGTGACTGCTTCCAGTCCCTTCCACTCGTCCATACCTGCATCGATAGCCAGGCCCACGCACAGGGGTAGATGATGCAGGGGGATGACCGGCGCATCTGTAATGATACATACATCCGTCTTTTCACTCATAGCAGCCACAGTCTTGAAGGAAGAGGCACGGGTCTCAATCTTGGTACGATGAGTCAGGGTAGGCCCCATGAATAAGGGGCAGCCAAAGGCCAACACAGCATCCTGTACGGACAGAATATCCGTACAATGGTCCAAGGTAATCTGCAGGTGGAATTCCTTGGCAATGCGGATGGCCGTCAGCATATCAATGCCCAGATGGGCATGACACTTAAGAGGCAGTTTCCCTTCCACAACAGGAACCATAGCTTCCAATTTTGCATTAAAGGTATGATTGGGATTGTTTTTATACTCCAGGGTTTTCTGCAGGGTTTCCCGCAGCAGAGCTGCAATGCCCATCCTCGTCAAAGGAGTTTTCCCCTTTTCTTTCCCATAGCAGCGTTTGATATTTTCCCCAAAAGCCGCCTTCATGGCCATGGGATATTTGATAATCATTTCATCAATGACAGATCCATAGGTATGGATACAGGCAAAGGTGCCGCCGATCACATTGGCAGAACCAGGACCAACGGCTGCTACCGTAACGCCTCCCTGTAGAGCTTCTTTAAAATTCCTGTCCTGAGGATAGATGGCATCTATAACCCGCATGTTCGGTGTCACAGGATCCGTCTTTTCGTTCACGTCCATACCTTCAAACCCCTGGCCATCAGCCATAACCCCTAAATGAGTGTGGCCATCTATAAGGCCGCAGGTCGTATAGCAGCCCTCGGCGTCCAACACATCCTCCGGTGCCAGATCGACAGATTCTGCTGCAGATGTGAGCTTTACGATGGTATTTCCTTCGTAATAGATATTCATAGGCCGGCAAACACGAGCCGTTGCGTCCATAACCAATGCGTTTTTGATTGCTTTCATAAATAATCCTTCCCCTTTTTCAGTGAATAAAAAAGGAACACAGGATTGTTTTCTTCAATTGAAAAACCTGTGTTCCTTATCATTTGAAATTATATCGCAAAGTGAATATAATTGTCAAATTTCAGCAATATTTAATTTGTTTTTGTAACTTTACGTCCATTTTATTCCTTGAAATGCCAGTTCTGAACATCATCCAGCATGCCTTCCCAGAAAGGCTTCACACCACCCACCAGGTTCTTTGCCTTGATGGAGAAGTTCTGGTCGTTGTACAACAGCAGCTGGAACTGGTTTTCTGCCAGATAATGCTGGATCTTCTGGTACACCGCCTTCCGGGCATTGAAGTCCGTCAGGGTCCGACCTTCTTCAAACATCTTCATAAGGGCAGGATCATTGGTGTGGGAATAGTTGCTGAGGGAACCCGGTGCGAAATAAGCCGTATAGTCAGGTTCAGCAGACTGAGCGGAGCCCATGAGCAGCATATCGTAGTCCCCTTTTCTGGAGTGGGACATCAAAGTGGGAAAGTCCATCTTCTCCAACTTTACTTTAACCCCGATGGCCTTCAGATCCTGCTGGATCAGGTCAGCGGACTGTTCCCGGATGGAGTTGCCAATCGGCACCAGCAATACTAATTCTTTATTCGTATCAAAGCCGGATTTGGCCAGTTCCGCTTTTGCCTTTTCCGGATCATAAGGGAAATCCTTTACGGTTTCATCAAACACAGGGCTGGGACGGGTGTACATGGTGGGCGTAATATCCGCATACCCTTTGCACAGCTGGTCTTTGATCTGCTGCCGGTTGATGGCATACACCATAGCTTTCCGGAAAGCCAGATTGAATCTCTCGTTATTGATCATCATGAACTGGCTGGTGCTGGCAGGCAGCGTCTCTACCACAAGTTTCTTGTCCTGTTTCAGGCTGTCCACGTCTTTGATGGGAATCTTGCTGATGCCCATGCCGGCGTTCATCTGAACCTTCCCAGATTTCAGGTTCACGACCAGGTTCGTATCATTCATAATGCTCAGGAAGATTCTCTTGATTTTCGGCACACCGCGGACGTATTTGTCGTTGGCTGCCAGTTCCACATGATCGTTGGTCACGTATTTCACAAACTTATACGGACCGCTGAATACCGTAGGATTAGTGACTTCCTTAGCCGTTGGGATACCCTTAGGAGACAGTTTTTCATAAATATGTTTCGGGACGATGTTGATCCGGAAGCCCACTGCGTTTTTCACCATATTAGGATCCAGAGCCTGCTTGCAGGTAAATTCTACAGTGTGTTCATCTATAGCCTTCAGCCCGGGAATTGCAGTGCCGGCTGTCAGTTTCCCGTTGGCATTGACCCCTTCCAGGTAACTCAGGAATTTTGCCGTAGTACTCTGAACCTGGGGATTGGCAATCAGGTTAAACGTGAAGACCACATCCTGAGCCGTAATGGGCTTGCCATCAGTCCACTGGGCCTTAGGATTCAGTTTGATGGTGTAGGTCTTTTTATCCTTTGTATCAATGCTGTCCGCCAGGTGGGGCGTGAATTTGTTGGCTTCCGGCTGGCCCAACAACGTATCAAATAAGAAACGGCATGTATACAGGGACGCATAGTCCGTTGTGGAAATCGGGTTAAAGCCACCGGGAGAATTCGTCATACCAATGGTCAGAGTCTGCTCTTTCTTAGCTCCTCCTGCTTTGTCAGAGGTCTTTTTTGCGCTGCCACAGCCTGCTGCAAGAAGGGATAAACCCAACAGCAAGGCAGTCCCCGCTGCCGCTGCCCGCTTCAGCCCTTGTTTTTCAAAAATTGTCATGATTACACCCCTTTTACTAATGTGCAAAAAGAAACATGGATATTTTTTGAAAAACATCCATGTTTCTTAATCGGACATCTTTACTCTGTATCGTAAATCAGGAGAGCAAACTTGTCAATATGCACTTATTTGAAGTACCAGGTATGAACGTCATCAATGGTGCCATCCCAGAAAGGCTTCACGCCGCCCACCAGGTCCGCGGACTTGATGCCCTGCAGGTCTTCGTTATACAGAGCCACCTGGAACGCATTATCTGTGATGTACTTCTGAATCTGCTGGTAGACGACTTTCCGTTCATTAGCATCTGTCAGCTGGATGCCCTTATCAAACATCTCCATCAGCTTCGGATCATCCGTATGCTGGTAGTTGCTCAGGGATTGCGGTGCAAAGTACACACTGTAGTCCGGGTCAGACAGCTGGGCCAGACCGATGAGCAGCATCTGGTAATCGCCCTTTCTGGCGTGGCCAATCAGGGTCGGGAAGTCCATCTTGGAAATCTTCACGTTCAAGCCGGCAGCTTTCAAGTTCTGCAGGATGATATCGGCAGACTGTTCACGCAGGGAGTTGCCGATAGGCACCATCAGAGTGATTTCCTGGCTCAGGTCCACACCGGATTGAGCTAGTTCAGCCTTTGCCTTTTCTACATCGTAGGGATAATTCTTGACAGAATCATCATAGGTATAATTGGCTTTCGTATAGATGGTAGGCGTCAGGTCTGCATGGCCTTTCAGCAGCTGGTCTTTAATCTGCTGGCGGTTAATAGCGTAGGTCACGCCCCGACGGAAATGTACGTCTTTATACACTTGGTTGTTGACGCACAGCAACTGGGTGCCGGTGCCGGGGAACATTTCCACGGACAGCTTCTTGTCAGCCTTCAGGCCATCCAGTTCCTTGATGTTGACCTTGCCGATGCCATGACCGGCGGCTACATTGATTTTGCCTGCTTTCAAGCCTACGACCAGGTTCGTATCATTAGAAATCCGGAAGAACAGTCTTTTGATCTTTGGTACGCCACGGACGTATTTGTCGTTGGCTACCATTTCAATATGGTCATTCGTTACCATCTTCACAAACTTGTAAGGCCCGCTGAATACTTTAGGATTTGTGACTTCCGGAGCGTTAGGGATGGCTTTCGGTTCCAGTTTTTCGAAGACATGTTTCGGTACCAGAGGCACCTGTACGCCCAGGCTGCCCAGGACGATGTTGGGATCCAGAGGTTTCTTCGCCTTGAATTCCACCGTATGATCATCAATCTTTTTCAGACTGGGAAGCTTGTCGCCGGAAACCAGTTTGCCGGAAGAGTTGACGCCTTCAAAGTAGTTAATATAACGGCCCAGGGAGGCTACAACATTCTTGTTAGCAGCCAGGTTCAGGGTGAAGATTAGGTCGTCTGCCGTAATAGGTTTCCCATCGGACCATTGAGCCTTAGGATTCAATTTAATGGTATACGTTTGTTTATCCTTCGTCTCAATGGCCGTCGCCAGGTGGGGTGTGAATTTATTCACTTCCGGCTCGCCCATCAGCGTATCAAACATAAACTTGACGACGAAACGACCTGCCATATCTGGCGTTTGCAACGGATTCAATTCTGCCGGAGCATTCGTCAGGCCGATGGTCAAAGGTTTATCCTTACCTCCGCCCCCACCAGAAGAAGCAGACTTGCTGCCGCCACCGCAGCCAGCCATCAATAAGGAAGCTCCCAGCATAAAGGCAGCTCCTAATGCAGCGATTTTCTTTGTCTTTTTTTCGCTTAAAAACATACCTTTTCCCCCTCTACTAAAATAATTGTTGGAAACGTAGCAGCCAGGAATTTCCGAATAATTAATCCATGATTGCTAAATTCGTTTTAATTATAGTGTTCTACTGTCTATTTGTCTATATTATTTTACATTGTATACAGTATTTTAAAATTATAAGGCAAATTTTGTCACTCTTAGTTTTAAATTGCTAATATTTTCCGAATATTTTTAGCAAAAGAAGGAGCTGTGAAAATGAATTCTCACAGCTCCTATCCATTAGCTCAATATTCCTTTAACAGCTTTTTAAAATAGTCTATCCCCGTCTTCAAGGCATCAATGGGAATCTTTTCATTGACCTGATGGGCAGCACCCCACCGGGAATCCCTCACATGGCCTGTAAACAGGATGATGGAATCCGTAATCCTCTTGTAGAACCGGCTGTCCGTACCTCCCAGCATCAGGAAGGGAATCATGTGCAGCTTGTCCCCGTACATTTCCTGCAGTACCTTTTCCGTCACGTGGTACACATGGCTGTCCGGCATGGAAGTAGTCTGGGGATCGTTACCGGAAATCAGGCGGATCTGGACGCCTTCAGGCAGCAGCGCTTTGAAATAGTCCAGAATTCCCTTGACCGTATCCCCTTGCAATACACGAACATTGACCACTGCGCTGGCTCTACTGGGCAATACATTGGGCTGGGCGCTGGCATTGGCCATTGTGAAGGCAATAGTGCTGTGCAGCATGGCGTCCAGGATTTTGTCTTTTTTCGCCAGAGCGCACAGGGCCAGGAATTTTCCTTCCGGATCCGCGTAAATAGCCTGCCGTTCTTTGGGAGCAATGGGCGCCATAGCTTTTAACTGGGCAATAGCCAGAGGCGTCAGACGATAGGGGAAGGGATGGGACTCAATATTTACGATGGCTTTGGCAATGGTTCCGAGAGCGGTTCCTTCCCCAGGAGTGCTGGAGTGGCCGCCCTGGGTGTCCATGTAGATTTCAATATTGATAGGAGCTTTCTCGCCCAGACCGATGCGAGCTTCCAGCTGACCTTCAGCAGCCTGGAAGATGCCTCCCCCTTCATCTACGACGGCACCCAGATGGACGCCCTTCTTATCCAGATTCTGCACCAGGTTTTCTGCACCGTCAATGGCGTTGGTCATCTGGACTTCTTCCGTATAGCCCAGAGAGATATACAGGTCATAGTCTGGACGCCAGCCTTCTGCCAACAGAGCCTCTACTGCTTCCAGCTCATTCAGGCACTGGTGCTTGCAATCCGTACTGCCCCGGCCGCAGACGCAGCCATCAATGATTTCCCCTCCAAAGGGATCAAAGACCCACTTGCTTCTGTCTCCGATTTCCACTACGTCCTGGTGAGCCATAAGCAACAGAGGCGGTTTCGATGGGTTTTCCGCTTTCAGGTAGAACTGCAGGCCGGCAGGGCCTACATTCTCCAATTTCATTTCTTTATACACATGAGGATAGAATTCCCGAAAGGCCCCATGGAGCTTGTCAAACTCTCCCCAATCAATCTGATTGATGTCCGAATTGGATACGGTTCGGCACTGCACAAACCGTTGCAAATGGGCAGCATATTTCATGTCCTGATCCGTTAATTCTCTCATTCCATTACCCCCTCAATAATTCTCTATAATCTTTGTAATAAACTCTACGCCTTTGGGCAACGCATCTACCGGCAGCTTTTCGTTTACCATGTGTGCGGCTCCCCAGCGCCCATCCTTAATCAGTCCCCCAAACATAATCTGGGAATCTGTAATCCTCTTGTAGAACCGGCTGTCCGTACAACCCAGCATAAGGAACGGAATTACATGGACCTTGTCGCCGTACATATCCTTCAGAACCTTTTCCGTTACCTTCACTAGATGGCTATCCACAGGAGCTGCAGGCATAGGATCCGGACCACAGATATTTCGGATTTGGACTCCTTCAGGCAGAAGGGCCTTGAAATAGTCCATCACGCTTTGCACCGTATCCCCTTCCAAAATTCTCGTATTGAATTGGACAGCAGCATGGGACGGCAGTACATTGGGCTGCAGGCTGGCGGAAGCCATAGTAAAGGCTACCGTGGTATGGAACATGGCATCCAGGACTTTGTCTTCAGACGCCAGGGCTTTTAGTTCTTCCCAATGACCTTCAGGATCTGCATACAGAGCTTGCCGTTCAGGAGCTGCATAAGGAGCCTGGGCCTTCAGCTGCATAGCAGCTAACGGTGTCAACCGGTAAGGAAACGGATGGTTTTCGATGTTTACAATAGCCTGAGCCAGCTGCCCCAAAGCTGTGGTCTTGCCAGGAGTACAGGAGTGACCACCGGGGGTATCCATATAGAGTTCGTAGTTCACAGAGGCTTTCTCCTGGAGCCCGATGCGGGCCAGCAGTTCCCCGTGTGGGCCAATATCCATGGCGCCCCCTTCGTCGATGACGGCACCCAGATGCACTCCTTTCTTTTCCAGATTCCGGACCAGGAGCTCTGCCCCGTCTACATCGTTATCCAAATAGACTTCTTCTGAATATCCAAGAGAAATATACAGGTCATAGTCTGGACGATAGCCCTTGGCCAACAGGGCTTCTACGGCTTCCAGTTCTGCCAGGCATAGGACCTTGCAGTCCGTACAGCCCCGGCCGCACAGACATCCATCTATGATCTTGCCCTCAAAAGGAGGAAAATTCCACTTGCTCAGGTCTCCCGTTTCAACGACGTCCTGATGGGCCATAAGCAGCAGAGGCTTCTTCACAGGATGAGCTGCTTTCAAGCAGAACTGCAGGCCTGCACGGCCAACATATTCTACTTCCATTTCTGAAAATACATGAGGATAATATTCCCTAAATGCTGCATGAAGTTTTTCAAATTCACCCCAGTCATATTTGTTCACATCCATGTTAGACACAGTTTTGCACTGCACAAACCGTTGCAGATGGGCTGCTAATTTTGCTTCTTCGTCCGTCATAAATTCAAAGACCCCTTTCCTTC
The DNA here is from genome assembly GCA_900314165.1 of uncultured Acidaminococcus sp. Next base: position 2,901 of record OMUE01000100.1, on the reverse strand, counting down.
TCTATGCTTAGCCAAATAACTTTCTGTTTACACTAACTCGTAGGGGCGCCCCAGAGCGTAGCGGCGGTGCGCCCGCAAATCATGACGAACATCCTGGATGCGGGTTTGCCGCCGAGGCCTACGGCCCCTTTGGAAAACCCCTACGAAGTTATAAGTGAAAGTTAATTACAAACTTCTACACTAGTATAGAAAGTACCACAAAGATTAGTTTTATGGTATCATAATGAAATAACCACTCTTGTATTCTACTGTAATAGAGTATGATTGTCAACATTAGCGGTTTTGTATACAAAATTAGTTTAAATTGTAAAGAAAGGATTTTTAAAGGTGCTTTATACCCATCCTCTCTCTTCTCCGCCCCAGCGCCTGAAACACGTGCTGCAGCAATGGGGCATGTCCGGAAGCTATTGGAAAAAAATAAAGACAGCCGGCAGCATCCAGATCAATGGGTCCGCTGTTACAACTGACGTCCTTCTTCAACCTGGCGATAAGGTCACCTGGAGTTTCCTAGCGGAACAGCCTTCTCTGGAACCGGAAGAAGTGCCTATCGATATCCTTTATGAAGACGACGTGCTTTTGGCCGTAGCCAAACCTGCCGGCCTCGTAACCCACAATAACGACTCTTCCGGCGGACCTGCCCTTAGCCGCCGGGTGACCTGGTATTACTTACAGCAGCAGATTCCTGCCGGCATTCATCCGGTATCCAGACTGGATCGGGAAACCAGTGGTATTGTGCTCTTTGCAAAAAATGCCTGCATCCACCACATGCTGAGCCAACAAAAACTGGAAAAAACGTACTTAGGCATTACGGTAGGTTGCTGGGACCGGGTTCAAGGTACATTGGATAGTCCTATTGCCCGCAAACCAGGATCCATTGTGGAGCGCTGCATCAATCCTACAGGCCAGACTGCTATCACTCATTACAAAGTCCTCAGGCAGGGTCCTGAATTCTCCCTACTTCAGTTCCAGCTGGAAACAGGCCGTACCCATCAAATCCGCGTTCATTGTGCATCCGCAGGCCACCCCTTATTTGGAGACCACCTGTACGGCGACCCAGGTCCCCAAAGCCGGCACTACCTGCATGCCTATCAACTGACATTTTTGCATCCGATCACAAAAAAACTCCTTACCATAACAGCACCTATTCCCAAAGATATGGAGGAAATCATACAAAAAAGGCTGTGAAACAATGTTCACAGCCTTTTTTGTATAATCAGGTGCTTCTGCACGGCCCCACCACCGTGCTTCGCACGGTTCCCCTCCCCTGCGGGGATGACAGGCTGTCCAGCGGACAGTCGCCCCTGTAGGGGGAGAGGGCCATTACGTCAGTAATGGCAAGGGGGCAGGCCAGAGGCCACCTCTTCGCTTATTCAGGCAATTACAGTCTATGAGAAGAGTTCAGCACATCACGCATCTTGTGAGCCACCATAGCCTGGATCGCTTTGCGGCCTTCACCCAGATACCCACGAGGATCGAATTGATCCGGATGTTCTACCAGGAATTTACGGATAGAAGCTGTCATAGCCAGCCGCAGGTCTGTATCGATGTTGATCTTGCAGACACCGTACTTGCCGGCTTTCAGCAGCATATCTTCAGGAACACCCTGAGCACCTGCCAGCTTGCCGCCGTATTTATTGCATTCTTCCACAAATTCAGGAATAACCGTGGAAGCACCATGCAGAACCAGAGGGAAGCCGGGCAGCATGTTCGTAATCTTTTCCAGACGGGCAAAATCCAGTTCCGGTTTGCCTTTGAATTTATAAGCGCCATGGCTGGTACCGATAGCAATAGCCAGAGAATCCACGCCGGTCCGTTCTACAAATTCTACAGCCTGATCAGGATCCGTATACGTAGCATCTTTAGCGTTGACCTTTACAGCATCTTCTACGCCGGCCAGTTTGCCCAGTTCAGCTTCAACAACGACACCCTTATTATGAGCATAGTCCACGACACGTTTCGTCAGTTCGATATTCTCTTCAAAAGGATATTTGGAACCGTCGATCATAACAGACGTAAAGCCACCATCCACGCAGGCTTTGCAGATATCAAAGTCAGCGCCGTGATCCAGGTGCAGTACGATGGGCAGATCTGTATCTTCCAGAGCAGCCTGCACTAAATGAACCAGATAAGCATGCTTGGCATATTTACGGGCACCGGCAGAAACCTGCAGAATCAGAGGAGATTCCTCTTCTTTAGCGGCGTCCACAATGCCTTGGATGATTTCCATATTGTTGACGTTGAAGGCACCTACTGCATAATGGCCTTCATAGGCTTTTTTGAACATTTCTTTAGAAGTAACTAATGGCATGTTTGACCCTCCTATGGTGATATTTCTACAAACTTATTATATCATATTCTATTTCGGGAATACAGAAAAAGCCTTGGCCCATTGTTGTCTTGACAAGAGAATTTACTGAATTTATTAAAAATACATAAAATTATTAGTAAACTCTATTGACTTTAATTTTGTATACAGTATAATGTATTTGCATATGAGTGATGGACATAACGAAACGTCCTGATAAGGAAACTTCCAGCAAATATCTCAAATGGTGTTCCCAAAGCTTTAATATTTGAAAAAATCATCTCCCCAATGTGATTTTACGAACACAAGCAAGATCTGCTGTTTCTCCAGACAAAAAGACATATATCATAACCTGTACGTTTACTTACCCTTTCCAAACAGGCCATATGTCCATTATGAAGTCTCACCCTTGCCATCAATTTCTAACACAAGCACTTCCCCTCGTGCTTACGTCCATCACCCATATTCGTTTTAAAAACCCAATGATAAATATAAAGATAGGCTGAGAAAATGACAATTCATTTTTCTCAGCCTATCTTGTTATTCCATGTACTTTTTCACCGGATTAATCTTAAATACAGCTGCTGCCATGGCAA
>OMUE01000098.1 GCA_900314165.1 uncultured Acidaminococcus sp. | reverse complement strand
GAAAAAATAAAGACAATGCGGTTAGTCTTTACTTACAGGAGTTATTCTAGCATACTGTTAGGGAATATACAAGAACTTTTTCCTTTCAGTTCATTTTTTCATTTTTCCTCCCACGGCTATATTCTACGCTTTTATTGCTGAAAGTCAAGATATAATGCGGCTTTTCATGTTTTTATTTATTATTAGTTTTTCCTAACCTTATCTTTTAAAAGTTGTTTGCTTTCCTTCATTCTCCCTTCACATTTTTCCGCTATCCTGTACAATAAGAAGAAAAGGCAAATGGAGGTTACACCCATGAAGATTCTGGTGGTAGAAGACGAACCCTTTTTAAATAAAATCATCGCCAAGCGGTTGAAGATCGAGGCCTATTCCGTGGACAGCGCTTTTAACGGCAAAGAAGCTCTGGAGTACATCGATGCAGCAGATTATGACCTGCTCATCGTGGACATCATGATGCCCGAGATGGACGGCCTGACCCTGGTGAAGACGATCCGAGCCAAAGGTTCCCAGGTCCCCGTGCTGTTCCTGACCGCTCGTGACAGCGTTCAAGACAAGGTTACAGGCCTGGATTCCGGCGGGGACGACTATCTGGTGAAGCCCTTCGAATTCGAAGAACTGCTGGCCCGGATCCGTTCCCTGCTCCGCCGCAGCAACCCCCAGCAGCCGGCCAGTACAAAGCTGGAGCTGGCGGATCTGTGCCTGGACACCCGGACCCATCAGGTCACCCGCAGCGGTCAGGAAATCGCCCTGACCCCCAAGGAATTTTCCGTGCTGGACTATCTGCTGCGGAACACGGGCACGGTCCTGTCCCGGGAGCAGATCCTGGAGCACGCCTGGGACTTTTCCTACGAAGGCGGCTCCAACATGGTGGACGTGTACATCAAGACCCTGCGCAAGAAGATAGACCGGGATTTTGAGCCAAAGCTGCTGCACACGGTGAGAGGTACTGGCTATGTCCTTAAAGAATAAGCTGAGCTCCCTGGGCCGGACAATCTGGCAGCGCCTGCGGAACCTGCCCGTATCCATCCGGGTCACCTTGTGGTACACCCTGTTCCTGGGCATCCTGCTGGTGGTCTTTACCAGCGTATTGCTGAACCTGGCTGAAGATTATGAACGGCGGGAGTCCGGCAAGACCCTCATCCGTACCGTAGAAAAAGCCACCACCCAGAAGGGCAAGATGGATTATCACAAAAAAGGCGTGTACCTGTCCCTGCGGAATTTTCAAGGAGAGCTTATTAAAGGCCTGGAGCCGGAAGGCATGCCCCATCTGCCCGTCATGCTGAACAGGGGGCCGCAAAAAATCGTCATCAATGGCCAAAGCTACCATTATCTGGACCAGCCTGTGGCGCCGGAAGATGGGCAGCTGCCGGAGCGGCCGGAAATCTGGGTCCGGGGCATCCTGCCGGACAACACGTTTACGAAGCAGTACCAGATCTTCGTCATCATGGCCCTCATCGGCCTGCCTCTGTTCCTGGGCCTGGTAGCTGCAGGAGGCTACAAGATCATCCGCCACAGCTTTGCCCCCGTCCAGGCTATCAGCCAGGCTGCCAAAGCTATTGGGGAAACGGGAGATCTGTCCCAGCGTATTCCCCTGGGAGAAGGCAAAGACGAGATCCATCAGATGGGCCACACGTTTAACTGGATGCTGGCCCAGCTGGAAGAACAGCTGGAACGGGAAAAGCGCTTTACGTCCGACGTATCCCACGAATTGCGGACCCCTACGGCCGTCATCATGTCCGAAAGTGAATTCGGCAAGGATTATACGGATGATGTGGACGAAGCCAAAGAGGAATTTGCCCATATCTTCCAGCAGTCCAAACGCATGAGCTACCTGATCAACCAGCTGCTGGAACTGTCCCGGCTGGGCAACCAGAAAACAGTAGAACTGACGAACGTAAACCTGTCCCAGCTGACGACCGAAACCCTGGAGGACTACCAAAAGCTGCCTGCAGCCCAGAGCCTCCACTGGCTGGCGGATATTGCACCGGATGTGACCGTTAAGGCTAACGACCAGCTGCTGTTGCGGATGCTGGGCAATTATCTGGATAATGCTATAAAATTTGCGGCCACCACCATCCGGGTAGTCCTGAGCCGGCAGGCTGGCCATGTGCGGCTGGCCGTCATCGACGACGGCCCCGGCATACCGGACGGGGATGTGGACAAGGTCTGGAACCGCCTGTTCCAGTCTGACCCCTCCCGGAACAAGAAGCAGAACATGGGTCTGGGCTTGGGCCTGTCCTTCGTAGCCGCTGCCGCCAAGCTGCAGAAAGCCCGGGTAGGCGTAACCAGCAAACCCGGAGAGACGGAGTTCTGGATAGAGTTTTGAACACAAAGTGAAAAGCGAAAAGACTACCACCGAACCCACCACCGGCTACGCCGGTCCCCCGCCCTTGA
>OMUE01000046.1 GCA_900314165.1 uncultured Acidaminococcus sp. | reverse complement strand
AGAATCTTAAAAAAGTGCTTGACTTTACATAGTTAGTCTGCGGGGATGACAGGGCGCTGCCCAGAGGGCTGTCGCCCCCGTAGGAACCTGTCGCCCCCGTAGGGGGAGAGGGCCATTGCGTTAGCAATGGCGAGGGGGCTGGGCAGAGCCCTTTTGCTTTAGCAATGGCGAGGGGGCTGGGCAGAGCCCTTTTGCGTTAGCAATGGCGAGGGGGCTGGCCGGCGGCCACCTCTTCGCTCTTCACTCTTCGCTATTCGCTTTATTTCGCGCCCGCCATCTCCCCATACCTGACGATGGTTTCTACTGTCTTCTCAAGGCCTAAGGACGAATCCAGCACCAACTCGTAGTTCATGCCGTCGCCCCAGCGTTTGCCGGACACATGGCGATAATAGGCCCCTCTGGCCTTGTCTGAACGGCGGATATTCCGTTTGGCTTCTGCGGACGTATCCCCGTAGACCTCCATGATCCGCTTGATGCGGTACTCCTCCGGAGCGTGGATGAACACCCGGACCACATTGGGATAATCCCGCAGCACATAGTCCGCCGCCCGGCCCACGATGACACAGCTGCCCGTGTCCGCAATCTTGTGGATGATTTTCTTCTGGGCCGCAATAGCCTGCCGCACAGCGCCGGATCTCAGGTACAGGTCCCGAAGCACGTCTGGGGCATTCTTGTTGATATCCGAAATAAACTCCGCATCCAGGCCGCTTTCGTGAGCCGCCATGGCCATGACCTCTTTATAATAGAAGGGAATGTGCAGCTGCTTCGCCACCAGCCGTCCAATCTGCTTGCCCCCGGAGCCGTGCTGCCGGGCAATGGTGATGATGACCCCCGGATGGCTGGGGAGTAGAGCAGGAGCAGAGCCCAGATCCGGCAGTACCGGTTTCCGGTTCTTCACATAGTCCGCCTCCAGGAACTGCTTATAGAACCAGAAGCCCGCACAGCTGGTCAGCACCTCCGTCACCGGGAACGTGAGCCAGAACTGGTTCAGGCCGAATTTGGCAAACACGTAGCCCAAAGGCACGAACAGCACCACGGTCCGCAGCACCGTCAGGGCCGAACTGGTCAGGCTATAGCCCACCGCCTGGAAGAACACGGGAAACACCAGAGACGTGACCAGCGGCACAAAGCTCGTAGCCACGATGCGGAATCCCACCCGGCCGATCTCGATGACCTGGGAATCCGACGTAAATACCGCCAGCATCTGGGCCGGCACAGTCTCAAAGCACAGGACGCCGATACCCATGAGGGCGCAGCCCCAGCGGATGGCCGTGGAGAGAGTCTTCCGACAGCGGTCGATATTCCTGGCCGCATAGTTGAAGCTCAGGATGGGCACGATGCAGGTCTGCATGGCCCCCAAAGGGATGAAGAAGAACGTCTGCCACTTGTAATACAGTCCCAGCGTCGTCACGGCCTGGTCGCTGAACATAGCCAAAATCAGGTTCAGCCCCAGGATGTAGAACGTATACGCCGACTGCATGAGGATGTTCGGCGTCCCCAGCCGGTAGATTTTCGCAATATGGCTGGCGTACACGGACTTGGCTGGCGAGGGTCTGTACCCTCTCTTGCGCACCACGAGGCCCGCCATAACCTGCCCTATGACCGTAGCGATGGCCGCGCCGGCCATGCCCAGCCGGGGCAGGCCAAACATGCCGAAAATGAGCAGCGGGTCCAGGAGGATATTCGTCCCCGCCCCCACGATCTGGGCCAGCATGGGCGTCTTCATGTCCCCTTCTGCCTGCAGGACCTTCGTCCAGATGCTTTCCAAAAACAGCCCGAAGCCGCACACGCAGACGATCCGCCCGTAGACGATGATGTCCGCAATGACCGCCTCGGAATCCGTGGACATCCGGGCATAAGCAGGCATGACGCACCAGGAAAACAGGGCAAAGACGGCCCACAGCGCAAGGGCCAGGGGCGTCCCCACGCCGGCATACTCTTCCGCTTCCTTCCGGCTGCCCTCGCCCAGTTTTGCCGCCATGACCGTGTTGATGCCCACGCCGGTGCCCACCGCCAGGGCAATCATGAGCAGCTGCATGGGGTATACGATGGACAGGGCCGTGAGCCCCGAGTCAGAGTACCGCCCGACGAACAGGCTGTCCACAATATTGTACAGAGCCTGGATCAGCTGGGCCAGCATCACCGGTGGCGCCAGTTTCAGCAGGATCCTGCTGATTTTCTCTTTGCCGTAAAATGTAATGGTATCCAACGGTGCACCTCTTTCATAAAAGCTCTCTCAAAATTATAGTACATATGGAAAGATTTTTCGATAATTTTAAAGCTATGGTAGGCATTTCTACACTGTTGCCATTTCCTTTGACAAGATTACCGCGTTCTTTGAAGCCAGCTTGAAACAAGTACCTCTTAGTAAAATCGTCCAGTCCGCCCTCGCACGATGCGGGGGCGGGGGACCATCGCCTGCGATGGTGGTCAGGGTGTCCGTGCAGAGCACCACTAACTTCTCACATCTCATGTCCACTGTCTTATTTGTATTTGTTAACCCCTTTATTTTCCCTCCATAAGTTAGTATAATCTAACTCAGAGGTGAAAGCATTATGAAATCTAAGAAAATCGTAACTGCTGCATTAGTGGCAGCCCTGGGACTGATGCCCATTTCTTCTGCATTTGCCGCGGAAGCCCTTCCCCATTTCAAGAATAACAAAGCCTTGGTGGAATATTTTTGGAATCAAGTGTTTAACGAACATAACCCTTCCGTCATTGACGGCATGACCGGCGCCACCTACAAACAGCACAGCCCCGGTTTCAAAGACGGCAAAGCCGCTTTCAAAGAAGGCATTACCGGTTTTCTGAAGGAATTCCCGGACAGCACGGCCGAAATCAAACACATCGGCGTTGACGGAGACCTGGTGTACATCCACAACCACATTAAGCTAAATGCTCAGGACCGTGGCCAGGCCGCTATGGATATTTTCCGTGTCAAGCACGGCAAGATTGTGGAACATTGGGATATCATCCAGGACATCCCGGAAAAAGCCGAAAACGATAATACGATGTTCTGATCGGACATACGGCAAAGAAAAAGCTGTACAAAAACGCATTCCGTTTTTGTACAGCTTTTTGAACTCTATGGTGGAGCATAGGGGGATCGAACCCCTGACCTCAAGATTGCGAACAGAGAAAATTGCACACATGTTACACGTTTCATGCTAGCAATTTTCCAGCTTCAAAAGAATATTGCAGATAACTGGGATTGCTGTAATAAACATTAGAATTAAAATCCGAAATGGCATCACTGATGAAAGAGGTAAACACAGCCATAATTTTTTCTTCGATAGACTGCCCTACTGTACTGCTGATTACAAGGCTTTCGTAAACCCGTCCGATTGCTGTCACAGCCGGCACCTGATACCGGCATTCTCTCACCGTATCAAAAACTCCCACTTCGACACCGTAATCTTCTATCCATTCATCAGAAACCTGCTCAAAAGACAGGGAGTGATTCACAGAGGCATACTTCAATTGCCGTCTGATTCCAGCCAAACCCAGTTTTTCAGCTACGTATCCCCTATGGTTTTTTGTCTTTCGTGATGTGTATTCTATCATAGTGCATACGTAAAACACATCATCCCACTCTTTAATCATTGACCATCACGCTCCTTTCATAGGAGAGACAGGCAAGTGCCTGCAACGTATGAAAGCTGATCTGATGTGTAGGATGTTTAAACTTCGCATATTCCCAGAACGCAGCTCTGGAAATCATTCCTGCAATATAGTCATTTACAAAATTCCAAATCTGGTCATCTGCCATAGGGCCTTCTACACAGTCATAGGGGTGTACTTTACCAGCCCTGCAGGAGGCAATGAAATCCAGCCATTGGTCTGTCATTTGGTCAAATTTAAGGATTTTCAATTCCGGGCTTGGAATAAAATGATACACATTAATAATCCCTTGCTCATTTCTACGCAAAGCCCATCTTTTGGCCTGTTCATAGCTTCTTGTGCAGTAGAAGCCCCAGGAAAAATCTTTTGTATATTTAGTTTTTCGGATTTCCGGAAATTCAACGATTTCCTGGCTGCCGTGGTATAGCTCTAGCGTTTCCATCACATTCTCCTTGCAAATGTTCGCAATCTCTTGTTTGCGTTTATTATATCATAGCAAGGCATACGGGCGTAACTTTGATTCCATGCTTTTCACAATACATCGTATTAAGAAATAAGGTAGGTAATGCCGGACAGCCACCCCCACCACCGTTCCAACTCTTTAATTTCCAAGCAGGAACGGTCCCCCGCCCCCGCTAAAGCGAGGGCGGACTGGGGCCAGCGGCCGCCTTTTCGCTCTGCACTCTTCACTCTTCGCTAACACAAGAAAAAGCTGTACAAAAACGCATTCCGTTTTTGTACAGCTTTTTGAACTCTATGGTGGAGCATAGGGGGATCGAACCCCTGACCTCAAGATTGCGAACCTTGCGCTCTCCCAGCTGAGCTAATGCCCCGTAAAAGCTATTATAATACACAAAAAAGAACGGCGCAAGAGTTCAATCCTGCGCCGGTACTTCGTCTTTCAGTTTTTGCTTAATCACCAGATCGGCCAGGGTAGTGCGGTCCACAATCTGGTCCACGGCGTCCTGGATTTCCTTCCACAATTCCAGGGTCACGCAGTGCTGGGCCCGTTCACAGATAGCATGGCCTGGTTCCAGGCAGGCCACAGGTGCCAGGGAGCCTTCCACAGCCCGGAGGATTTCTCCTGCTGTATAGTCCTCTGCCGGCTTTACCAGCTGGTAGCCGCCCTGAGCGCCCCGGGCACTTTTCACCAGTTTAGCCCGGGACAGCTGGGTAATGATCTGTTCCAGGTACTTTTCAGAGATATCCTGTCTCCGGGAAATGCTTTTGATGGGCACATAGGTGTCCACTCCATATATAGCCAGGTCAATCATCAGCCGCAGTGCATAACGGCCCTTGGTTGAAATTTTCATGAAACTGCTGCCTCCTTACCTTTCGATTGCCGATTTATATACCCTATAATAGTACTATAATTTTGTAAAAAAGAAAAGAGCGAATTCCTAGTAATTTTTAGGATATTGTAAACCTGGATACTAAGTATCTTGGTCCGAATATTCTTGTGTCGAGGGTCCTTGGTACGAAGTCCGCTGGATAGGCACCCCCACCACCCTCCTTACGGATGGTCCCCCGCCCCCGCATGTGCGAGGGCGGATTTAGGACCTGACCAGAGGGGCCAGTGGCCGTCTCTTCGCTCTTTACTCTTACTATGAAAATACTCTTCGACCGAAATTAAAACGCAAAAAGACACCCCAATTT
>OMUE01000070.1 GCA_900314165.1 uncultured Acidaminococcus sp. | reverse complement strand
CTGCACGCAGGTCTTCATCACGGAAGCAGCGGGCAATCTGGAAATACCGTTCCATGCCGGCAATCATCAGCAATTGTTTGAACAATTGGGGAGACTGAGGCAGGGCATAGAATTTGCCGGGGTTGACACGGCTGGGCACCAGATAGTCACGAGCGCCTTCAGGAGTGCTCTTGCACAGCATAGGGGTTTCAATTTCCATGAAATCTCTGTCATCCAGGAAATCCCGGACAGCCTTCGTCACTTTGTGGCGCAGCATAAGGTTCTTCTGCATTTCCGGTCTGCGCAGGTCCAGATACCGATACCGCAGTCTGACGTTTTCATCTACGTCCACGCCGTCCTGGATATAGAACGGAGGGGTCTTAGAGCCGTTCAGCACGGTCAGGTCTTTGACAACAACTTCTACTTCACCGGTAGGCAGGTTCGGGTTCACCGTTTCTGCAGACCGTTCCCGGACAACGCCGGCAACCTGCAGTACGTATTCGCTGCGCACGCCTTCTGCTACGTGGAAGTCCTTTTCATCATGGGCAGGGTCCACAACTACCTGCACAATACCATGCCGGTCACGCAGATCGATAAAGATGATGCCGCCATGGTCACGTCTTTTGCTTACCCAGCCGCACAAAGTCACGGACTTGCCGGCATCGGATTTTCTCAGGTCACCGCAATGATGACTGCGTTCCATACTCATTAATCTTACACCTCTGGTTATTTAGTAAAATATGCTTCAAGCTCTGTGAGTTTGACTTCTTCCTGACTGCTGTCGGCCATGTTGCGGACCGTTGCAGCACCCCGTTCCCGTTCTTCGGCACCGAAGATAATGGCATACTTAGCCTGTTCCCGGTTAGCCTGCTTCATCTGAGCTTTCAGGCTGCGATCAATCAGGTTCATATCGCAGATGAGGCCTTTATTCCGCAGAGCCGTAACCGTACGGAAGGCATCGGCTACGCCGCCTTCGTCAGGGATGACGGCAAACACATCCACAGCGTCCACGCTGGAGGGCAGCAGGTTCTGTTTTTCCAGAGCCAGCAGGATCCGTTCCAGACCGATGGCGAAACCAACACCGGGAGTGCTGGGGCCGCCCAGTTCTTCTACCAGGCCATCATACCGGCCGCCACCGCCAACTGCGCTCTGGCCACCCAGAGGAGCATATTGGATTTCGAAGGCAGTCTTCGTATAGTAATCCAGGCCACGAACCAGGTTCTTATCGACTTCGTAGTCCACGCCGGCTTCCGTCAGCAGTTTTTTCACAGTTTCAAAGTGAGCCTTGCATTCGTCGCACAGGTTATCCGTAATCTTCGGAGCGTCTGCCATAAAGGGCTTGTCAGCATCCACTTTGCAGTCCAGGATCCGCAGAGGAGCTCTGTCAAACCGGCTCTGGCAGTCTTCGCACAGTTCGCCCAGATAAGGACGGAAGTAATCCTGCAGTTTTACTCTGTGAGCCGGACGGCATTTCGGGCAGCCTACGGAGTTGATCTTCAGTTTCAGGTCTTTCAGGCCCAGACGCTTCAGGACAGTAATAGCTAACAGGATGGTTTCTGCATCCACTACAGGGGATTCAGAGCCCATAGCTTCTACACCGAACTGATGGAATTGTCTCATGCGGCCAGCCTGGGGACGGTCATACCGGAACATAGGTCCGATATAGAAGATCTTCCAGGGCATGGGTTCGGCATAAATCTTATTTTCTACGAAGGAACGTACTACGGCAGCCGTATTTTCAGGGCGCAGAGTCAGGCTGCGGCCGCTACGGTCCGTGAACGTATACATTTCCTTATCTACTACATCAGTACCGTCACCAATCCCTCTTTGGAACAATTCCGTATGTTCAAAGACAGGAGTTCTGATTTCCTGATAATTAAATTCTTTGCAAACGTCACGCATGACTTGTTCAACATACCGCCAGCCGTTAATCGTGCCGGGCAGGATGTCCTTAGTACCACGAGGTGCACTTGTTAACATAATTATCCCTCCGTCAACACAAATAGATTGAACCTAATTAGTTTATCACATTCTACACACTTTTTTCAATGATACAGGAGTTTTTCCTGTTAAAACCGTGAATTTTCTGGATTGCGGGCGCACCGCCCTTCGGTTGGGGCGCCCCTACGGAGTTATAAGTGAATTTTTTGCACTATCCCGTAGGGGCGCCCCAAAGCGTAGCGGCGGTGCGCCCGTTAACCCACTAGCACCTAGCACACTAGCCCACTATTTTTCCGGTACTTCCTCTCCGGCATGCCAGAAATTCTCATACAGAACCTTGATGATGATGAGCACGGGTACAGCAAACACCAAGCCGGCCACGCCACCGATCTGGCCACCGATGAGCACGGCCAGGATAATGAGTACCGGGTGCAGCGTAATGCTGCGGCCCATCAGGTTCGGCATGATGATCTGGGCATCCAGCTGATAATAGACCAGGTACAGGGCCATGACCTTGAGGGCCAGGGGCGGATTCTGCAGCAGGGCGATGAACATGGCAGACAGGGTGCCCACCACGGATCCAACCATAGGAATCATTTCCGTCACAAGAGCCAGAAAGCCCAGCACTAATGTATATTGCACGCCCAGCACGTAGTTGCCCACGGTCAGGAAGGCTGCCGCAATAAAGCACAGCTTGAACATATTGTCCACGTAAGCGCACAGCATGGTGCCGATCTCGTTCAGCACCCGGTCCGCTACAGGCTGCTGGTCATAGGAGAACAAATTCACGACCATGGATTTCAGCGTCCGCCAGTCGCTGAGGAAATAGAAGGCCAGGAAGGGCACTAATACCATACCCACCAGGCTCTTGGCAAATTTGACGGTAGAAGACACCATGTCTTTCAGCACGGTCATCAGATAGCTGCTGATGCTGCTGAGGGAAGAATCCACCATTTCCTGGATATTAGGAGGCAGCTTATGGAATTCCTCGCCCAGGAACGGTGTCAGGTTTTCGTTGGCCTTTTCCGCCAGCTCCGGCATAGCCTTCATCAGGTTGTTCACCTGGTTGACCAAAGGAACAATAAGGATATTCGCGGCTGCAAAGAGGAACAAGCCAAATACCAGGAAAGCGATGATGACGGCTCCTGTAGTGGGAATCTTGCGGCCTCCAAAGGAGACTTTTTCCAGCCGGTTTACAATGGGATACAGCAGGAAGCTCATAGCAATGGCGAGGAATACGGATAAGAATGAATCCACTAAGAAATAAAATACGCCAAAGGCTATGAGGGACAGAATCAGTTTTACGGCCAGGTTTTTCGGTTTTGCTTTGCTCTGTGCCATAGTTCACACCTTCTTACTTTATAGTTTGCTACGTTTACTGCAGGAACGGATTTCTGCGTCTTTCCCAGCCTACGGTGGTCACAGGTCCATGGCCGGGCAGGAGTTTGTAATCGTCAGGGAGAGTCAGGATCTTTGTCTTGATGGATTCCAGGATGGCATCATAGGAACCGCCGGGCAGGTCCGTACGGCCAATGGATTCCAGAAACACCGTGTCCCCGCAGAACACGACGCCGTCCCCGATAATGCACACGCCGCCCTTCGTATGACCGGGAGTTGCCGCAATGGTAAAGTCCATGCCTGCTACCGTCAAATTTTCCCCATCTGTAAAATATTCATCAGGAGGATCGAATTTCTTATCTCGATTCGTAGAGTAGGACAAGCTGCTGTTCCATACCCGTAGCATGGGAGCATCTTCCTTGCTCATATAAACTTTCGCGCCCGTAGCGGCCTTCACTTCATCCAGGGCAGAAATATGGTCTCCGTGGCCGTGGGTGATGAAGATAGCCACAATCTTCGTGATTTCAGCTTTCTCTACGGCGTCCATGATGCGGTCGCATTCGTCACCGGGGTCTACGATGATGCCTTCCCCCGTCTCCGTATTCTTGATGATATAGCAGTTTTCCTGAATAGGGCCTACTATGACCCGATAAATCTTCATAGGTTTGTGTTCCTCCTAAAATAATTTGTGGCTGTCCAGCAGGATGGTCACAGGGCCATCGTTCACCAAGGACACCAGCATATGGGTCCGGAAGCGGCCTGTCTCTACGTTGATTCCCAGCTGCCGCAGCCTGTCAGCCACTTTTTCATACAAGGCATCTGCTTCTGCCGCTGGCGCTGCCTTCGTGAAAGAAGGGCGCTTGCCATGGCGTACATCCCCTAACAGGGTAAACTGGCTGACTAGCAGAATACTGCCCCCTGCCTGGGCAAGGGACAGATTCAGCTTATCTTCGTCATCTTCAAAAATCCGTAGGCCGGCCATCTTGTCGGCAAGGTACAGAGCATCTTTCTCCGTATCCCCCTGCTCCACTCCTAACAGCACCATGAGGCCCTGGCCGATCTGCCCTACGGTTTCTCCTGCTACCGTTACGGCAGCTTCCGTCACTTTTTGAACTACAGCCCTCATGTTACACCCCGGAAATCTTCCGGTCTACCTTATAGACCCCTTTGATCCTACGCAGCCGGCCAATTACATAATTCAATTGTTCCAGGCTGGTAATGTCCAAGCCCATATCCACATAGGCTGTTTTATTGGGATTGGCATGAGCGTTCAGAGAGTTGATATTCACCTTCGTCTCGCTGGTCACGGTCATAATGTTGGCCATAACGCCCGGCTGATCCACAGCGCTGAGCCGCAGCATGACCTTGTAAGTGGTATCCGTATCCACATTCCAAGACACGTCGATCATACGGTCCACGTCTTCCTTGTTAGCCAGCACATTGGGACAGTCCGCCCGGTGGACGGATACCCCGTGGCCTCTCGTAATATAGCCTACGATAGGATCCCCGGGAATCGGGTTGCAGCATTTGGCCAGCTTGACCATAATGTCGTCTTCCCCTTTGACCAGGATGCCGTGGCTGCTCTTGTGGGACTTCAAGGTCCTGGGCTTCAGTTCGTTCAGCAGCTGGGACAGATTCTTGGTGGTGGTCTGGCGCTGGGCCTTCTTGTAAATTTCCACCAGCTTGACCATGACGGCATTAACGGTGATCCCACCGTAGCCGATGGCAGCCAACAGGTTCTCCACACTGCCGTCCTGATGGCTCCGGGAAGCTACTTCCTTCAGGTTCTCCTGGCTCATAATGGAGTTCACATCATAGCCCAGGCGCCGGCATTCCCGCTCCAGCATTTCACGGCCGTTGACAATATTTTCTTCCCGCCGTTCCTTCTTGAAGAACTGTTTGATCTTGTTCTTCGTCTGGCTGGAACCTACGATGTTCAGCCAATCCCGGCTGGGTCCGGGAGACGTCTTGGAAGTGATGATCTCCACGATATCCCCGTTTTTCAGTTTATAATCCAAGGGTACGATTTTGCCGTTGACCTTGGCCCCTACGCAGGCATTGCCTACGCCCGTATGGACCCGGTAGGCAAAGTCGATGGGCACGGAGCCAAAGGGCAGGTCCAGCACGTCCCCCTGAGGCGTAAACACGAACACCTCGTCGGAGAACACGTCCATCTTTACTGTATCCACGAATTCGTGCGGATCCCGCATGTCCTGGTGCCATTCCAGCAGCTGGCGCAGCCAGGCCATCTTCGCATTCGTATCCTTGTCCGAAGCGCTGGGCATCTTAGAGCCCCCGGATTCCTTATAGCGCCAGTGAGCTGCTACACCGTATTCAGAGACCTTGTGCATTTCGAACGTACGGATCTGGATTTCCAAGGGCTGGCCGCTGGTAGCAACTACCGTGGTGTGCAGGGACTGATACCCGTTGGATTTCGGCACGGCAATATAATCTTTAAACCGTCCGGGAATAGGCTTCCATTTCCCATGGACAATCCCCAAAACGCCATAGCAGTCTTTTACGTTATCTACCAGCACCCGGACAGCCAGCAGGTCATAGATTTCGTTGATGGTCTTGTGATCCCGCTGCATCTTTTTATGAATGCTGTAAAAGCTCTTGGGACGGCCCTGGATCTCGCAATGGATACCGGACTCTTCGCACAGCTTCTTCAGTTCGTCCATAGCCTCCTGGACCATGGCTTCCCGTTCGTGCCGTTTGCTCTTGACCTGTTCTACCAGCTCATAATAATGCTGGGGTTCCATGTACCGGAACGCCAGATCTTCCAGTTCCCATTTGATGGCAGAAATACCCAGCCGGTGAGCCAGAGGGGCGTAGATTTCCAGAGTTTCGCTAGAAATCCGCTTCTGCTTGTTGGGCGGCATGTATTTCATAGTCCGCATATTATGCAGCCGGTCTGCCAGCTTAATGAGCACCACCCGGATATCCTTGGCCATAGCCAGGAACATCTTCCGGTAGGTCTCTACCTGTTGTTCTTCCCGGGACACGTAGTCCAATTTTCCCAGCTTTGTAACGCCATCTACCAGCATGGCCACGTCGTGACCGAAAATATCCGTCAGCTGGTTCAGGGTGACTTCCGTATCTTCCACCACATCGTGGAGGAACGCAGCAGCCAGCGTCGTAGAATCCATCTGCAGCTGGGCCAGGATATAGGCCACGCCCAACGGGTGGATGATGTACGGCTCTCCGGAAGCCCGCTTTTGTTTCGCGTGAGCTTCAGCCGCAAAATTATAAGCTTCCCGCACAAATTCCACCTGGCGGTTCGTCAGGTATTTGCTGATCAGGGTATAGAACTCCTCCGGACTTACCGGCTTATCATCTAATTGTTCCATAAAATCACCTTCCCTGCTTCCAATATCCAGCCATTTCTGAAGGTTTCATAAGCCACATCCGGTTCAATTCCTGAAAATGACGGTCGTAAGCCTTCTGGATTGCCTGAAATGTGGAGGAATCCTCCATATTTCGTTTCTGTGTCGTACCTAAAAGGATATGGTTGCCAGCAGTCTGCAGGAGATCCAGTTCCAAAAAGCACTGAAGGACCTGACGGCTCAAAGGATACCCTTCAGGAGTCCTCAACTCTGCCAGTTCCTGGAATGTGCAGGCTGTCTTTTCCCGCAACTTTTTCCTGAGGAAAACATAACAACAGCGCAGTCCCTGGATATCGGGATACATCTGCCGCAACAAATCCCGCTGGGCCAGCACATCTTCCCGATTGTATAACAGATACAGACGGGACTGTTGAGTGGCTTTCAGGGGAAAACGGTTTTCCTGCAGTACACTAGCTGCACCCACATCATAAAATACGACGGCTTCAGGATACCCGATCAAAGGCTCTCCATAAGTAAGGATTCTTATTCCTTCTGGCAAAGCACTCTTGGTCACACTATCCTCTACATATACTACCGTTTTTTTGTATTTTTGTAAAATAATATTTAAAGAAGTTTTTTTATCCCGATTTTCCTGCCGCCAATCCACAATTGTATAAGGAGCTTCTACGGCCGAAACTTCCAAATCCACTGAGGTCTTATCCCGGAACGTGTTCAATCTGGGAGCAAAGGCCAGGGCTGCTTCTTCACCTGCATAAAAATGATGGAGCCGTCCCCCCTCCTGCCATAGCAGACCTTTATAGATATTATCTCCGTGGACAACGGTCAGTTTTAAATGATTCTTAGCCTTCCCTAAAAGAGTTGCATCCTGAATCTGGCAGTGGGCAAACCCCAGCACAGGGGAGGGATTTCCCATACCAAAGGGAGCCAGAGTTTCCAAATCTTCCACCTGTTCCTGGGTGACTTCCTCCCCTTCCGGCACAAAATAATCCGGCACTTGGGAAGGGACGTAGGCTTCATAATGCAACATGTCCCCTACGACCTTATTGAAAAGCTTCTCTAATTCGGGAATCCGGCCAGCCTCCATGGTAAGGCCTGCGGCCTGCGCATGACCTCCGTACTGGGTCAGGCAATCCTTGCACTTTGTAAGAGCCTGATACAAGTCCAGAGGAGGGATGCTGCGGCAGGAGCCCTTCGCTTTTTCCCCATCTATGGTCAGCAAGATAGAAGGCAGGTGGTACTTCTCCGTAAGCCGGGAAGCCACAATGCCAATGACACCGGGGTGCCAGCCTTCCTTGCCCAGTACGATACCCCAGTCCGGCAGCCCTTTTTCCGTCAGCAGAGCCTCTGCTTCTTCAAAAATTTTCTGGCTGATGGCCTGCCGTTCCTTGTTGGCTTCATTCAGCTCCTGGGCCAGTTCCTGAGCTTCTTCCCCATCCCTGGTCGTCAGCAGCCGCACAGCCATCATAGCGTCGTCCAGCCGGCCGGCCGCATTGATCCGGGGACCCAAGCCAAAGCCGATGGTACCGCTGTTAATTGCTGCTCCGGGAGCCACCGTAGCGGCAATAAGGGCACGGAGACCCATAATGGGCGTATCAGGCATCTTTACAAGGCCTTTTCGGACAATTTCACGATTCTCTCCAACTAAGGGTACCATGTCCGCCACGGTTCCCAGAGCTACAAGCTCGATCAGGTCATCCCAAAAGTCCTTCGTGCCGTTGTATTTCTGGTACAGGGCCTGGCACAATTTGAAGGCTACGCCCACACCGGCAATGCCCTTGCAGGGATACGTATCCCCTGGCTGGTTGGGGTTGATGACAGCATAAGCCTTTGGCAGCTCTTTGGGTGCCAGATGGTGATCCGTAATGATGATGTCCAGCCCTTCCGGCGCGGCTTCCACTTCTTTGGCTCCACTGATTCCTGTATCCACTGTAATAATGAGAGACGTACCCTTATTGTAGAGAGATTGCAGCGCAGGGACATTCAAGCCATAACCTTCCGTGTCCCGCCGGGGAATGTACACGTCCACCCGGGCGCCCCATTGGCTCAAAAATAAATAGAGCAGGGAACTGGCCGAAGTACCATCCACGTCGTAATCGCCGTAGATAGTCATAGGCTCGCCCTGCCTGATAGCCTGCAGGATCCTTTCCACAGCCTTTCCCATGTCCTTCAGCAGGAAGGGGTCCCCATAGGGCTGGGCTTTACCTTGCAGAAATTCCCGGATCTCCGTAGGATCCGTCATATTGCGGGCTGCCAGGATACCTGCCACCAGCGGCGACAGCCCCAGCTCCTGCCGGACACTCTCCGGCAGGGGGCTGGCAGCCTCTTGTTTCTTATCGATTTTCGTATAGAGCATGAATATTCCTTATTCTACAGGTTTAAACGGTTTTATAATGGGTTCTTTATCTTTCTTAGGGTCGAATTTGGAAGCATCGAACTTCTTCCCGGTAAATTCGCTCTTGCCGGAAAAATGTTCCCGACGGAAGGCCGCCCGGTCCTGTTCCCAGGCCTGCTTCTTCTCTTCCAGGTTTTCGATCTGCTTTTTCAGTTTCCGTTCCTTCATGAAGTGGCCGGTCTTCACCTTCAGCGTCCACAAGCTGGCCAGGATGAAGCCGGTGATCAGGCAGCCCAGGATGATGAGGGCCAGAGACATGTCCATATGCCAGAACAGGAAGCTGACTTCCACAGCCGCCGCGTTCTGCAGGGCAAAAATAGCTACAAACAAGGAAATGATCCCCATGATGATGACGTAAAACATAAACACACATCCTCTCTTCCCCGTAATTTATCTTAATAATTTATTATAGCCTATATATGGGAAAAAAGATAGACTCTGGAGAGACGTTAGATTGTAGATGGTAGACGGTAGACGTTAGAGGCTATAAACTGTACCCTGAACTCTGGACACTGCCCAAACCCGAAACCCCAGGTTTTGGA
>OMUE01000112.1 GCA_900314165.1 uncultured Acidaminococcus sp. | reverse complement strand
ACTTTTTCATGAGCGTTTAAGTCCTAAATGGCTCACTTTTATATTAGCATTCACACAAATAAAAAAAGGGCTGTGAAAATCATTTTTCACAGCCCCTTTTTAGTGGGCTAGTGAGCTAGGAGTGCTCTGCACTATTTTTACAGCTCTTTTTATGCGATTAATTGAATTTCAGCACGGCACCTTGTGCAGCGCTGGAGACCAGGGATGCATATCTGGCCAGATAGCCTCTCTTGACCTTCGGTTCAGGGCAGACCCAATTCTTTCTCCGTTCAGCCAGTTCTTCTTCAGACAGCTTCACATTCAAGGTCCGGTTGGGAATATCGATTTCGATGATATCGCCGTCCTTGATCAAGGCGATGTTGCCGCCTTCCCGGGCTTCCGGAGAAATGTGGCCGATGCAGGCACCCTGGGTGGCACCGGAGAACCGGCCATCTGTCAGCAGAGCTACGGATTTGCCCAGGCCCATACCGGTGATGACAGCAGTGGGGTTCAGCATTTCCCGCATGCCAGGGCCGCCTTTAGGCCCTTCGTAACGGATGACTACCACGTCGCCCGGTTTGATCTGCTTGCCGGTGATGGCAGCGATGGCGTCGTCTTCGCCGTCGAAGACTCTGGCAGGACCTGTATGGGTCAGCATTTCCGGAGCTACAGCGCTTTCCTTGACTACGGAGCAGTCCTGGGCGATGTTGCCCTTCAGCACGGCGATGCCGCCAGTCTTGCGGATCGGATCCTTCACGGTGTGGATGACTTCGGGCCGCAGGATCTTGGCGTCTTTGATGTTGTCGCCGATGGTGCCGCCGGTTACGCTCAGGCAATCCTTTTCAATGAGGTCCGCCGTAGCCAGTTCGTGCATAACGGCGCTGATGCCGCCGGCTTCCATGACGTCGATCATATGGAAGGTGCCGCCGGGGGACAGCTTCGTCAGGTACGGTGTATGTTTGCTGATTTCGTCAAATTCTTCCAGGGGCAGGTCCACACCAGCTTCATGGGCGATAGCGGGTAGATGCAGAGCTGTGTTCGTGGAGCCGCCCATAGCCATATCTACGGTGATGGCGTTCTTGAAGGCCTTAGCCGTCATAATGTCTCTGGGGCATACGTTGTTCTTCCAGAGGTCCATGATCTTCCGGCCGGCTTCTTTAGCCAGGGCAATCCGTTTGCCCTGATAAGCCGCAGGAATGGTGCCGTTGCCGGGCAGAGCCATGCCCAGCACTTCGGCCAGGGAGTTCATGGTGTTGGCCGTGAACAGGCCGGCGCAGGAGCCGCAGCCCGGGCAGGCGCAGTGTTCAATAGCGCTCAGTTCTTCCGCATTGATAGTACCGGCTTCGAATTTGCCGGCAGCTTCGAATACGGTGCTGACGCTGATGTCCTTGCCCTGGTACCGGCCAGGCAGCATAGGACCGCCACTCATGACGATGGCGGGAATATTCAGGCGGGCAGCAGCCATAAGCATGCCCGGAACGATTTTGTCGCAGTTGGGGATGAGCACCAGGGCGTCGAAAGCGTGACCGTTGGCAACGGCTTCAATGCTGTCAGCAACCAGTTCCCGGCTGGCCAGAGGGTATTTCATGCCGTCGTGGCCCATAGCGATGCCGTCGCAAATGCCGATGGCAGGGAATTCGATGGGCAGGCCGCCGGCTTCCAGGACGCCGTATTTTACGGCTTTGGCAATCCGGTCCAAATCCATATGGCCGGGAATGATTTCATTCTGGGCGTTACAGATACCGATCAAAGGTTTCTTCAGTTCTTCTTCCGTATAGCCCATGGCGTAGAACAGGGACCGATGGGCTGCTCTGGTAGAGCCTTTCTTAACAGTAGTACTTCTCATAATACTCCTCTTTTCTGAATGTGATAGCAATTTTATTGAGATATAACCATTAATTTATCACGAATTGTAACGTATGTCAACCTTTCACGGAAATCCGTGGCTTTACATAAAGCGTCTTCTGATCCGTAAAGATGACGAAACCAGGCTTGGCCCCGCTGGGTTTTTTCACAAACCGCTTTTCCGTACAGTCAACAGGTACCCGGTCGCTGTCCTTGCCCTTGCTGAAGCCGGCAGCCAGGCTGGCAGCCATGAGGATGTCTTCTTCCCGAAATGCCGGCAGTGTGGTCTTTAAGATTACGTGGGAACCGGGCATGTTCTTGGCGTGGAACCACAGGTCACTGCCCCGGCCCAGTTTGAACGTCACGTAGTCGTTCTGCTTGTTGTTCTTGCCGATATACAGGTATGTCTCCGGCGTCAGGGTGATCTTCAGAGGCTGGGATTTGCTCTGGGTGGGCACTCTCTTCTTCGGCTGGGGCAGAAGCCCCAGAGAGATGATTTCCTGCTTGATTTCACCGATTTCTCCTTTGGTGGACGCCGTATCCAGGGACACGTCAAGGGACTGCAGGTACTCTAAGAGCTCCTGAGCCTCCTTCTGCTGCTCCTGAATTTCCCCTACGGCCCGTTTATATTTATTGTACTTTTTGTAATAAGCCTGGGCATTTTCCATGGGCGTCAAGTTCGGGGCCAGGGAAATGGTCAGTTCTCCCTCTCCATACAGGTTTGGCAGCTTGCAGCTGGTGAGGCCCTTCTGCAGGCTGTAGCCGTAGGTCATGAGGATGTCTCCCATGATGCGCTGGTCTTCGGCATTTTCCGCTTTGGCCAGGTCCTGGGCCAGGAACTTCAGCTTCTTTTCCGTCTTGGCTTCCTGGGCAGTGACCAGCTTTGTCAGCAGCTCCTTGTCGGGAATCTGTACGGGCACCAGGGACGCACTATAAGCCTGGGCGTCCAGAAGAGTGGCAAAAGTCTTTTTCGTCCAATCCGGATGGCTTTGGGGCACATAGGGCACCAGGTTCTTCATGCGGTTTCGCTTGTCAATCTGGGCAATGACGGTTTTGTCCGAACCGTCAAGCCGGGCTTTAATTTCCTGCTGGACGCTGGCAATGGCCTGCTCGATTTTTTGGGCACTGGGCAGATCCATCAGAGGGACGGAGCCTGTAAACCCGCTGCGCAGCTCCACTTCCTGAGCCGTCAGCTTGCCGATGCCCTGGGTGGCCTGGATGAGGGCTTGGCACAGGGTTTCTGTCCCTGTCCGGACCACAGCGTCCCGGATGGCATGAGGGTCGGCCGCAATGAAGTCCAGACCTTCCTGAGCGGGTGGCAAAGTGTAGGGAAGATTGGGCAGGATCTGGCGGAAGCGGCTCTGGGCTTTGCCAATGTGCCGCAGGGCATCCAGGATGACGCCCTTTTCGTCCACAAAGATGATGTTGCTGTTCTTGCCCGTCAACTCCAGAATCAGCTTTTTCGTGATGATCTTCCGTTCGGCTCCAATCAGATCTACGTCTAAAGTGATAATCCGGTCCAGTCCGTACTGGCTGATACGGGTAATGCGCCCTTCCTCCAGGTGCTTGCGCAGCAGCATGCAGAAAGCCGGCGGCAGGTCCGGCCGCTCCGGCAGTGTCTTAGGCGTGGTCAAAAGCGGCGTGTCCCCGTTCATGTCCACTAATAGGTTCACAGTGCCACTGGGCGTATTCACCTGCAGTAGCAGGGAACTTTTGCCAGGCATGAAGATTTTGAAAATTTTCCCCCCTGACAGCTGGTTTTCCAGCTCCTTTGTCAATACATGTATGGTAATACCTTCTAAATTCATGGATTCCCTCCAATATTTGCACGATTGCGTAGAATTCGATATAATTATATGATAGCGTTAGTAAGAGAAGAGCAAAGAGGGTGCACTGCACTGCCCCCTCGCCAACTTCGTTGGCCCTCTCCCCCTACGGGGGCGACAGCCGTGCGGAGCACTTCTAGCCCACTAAAAACTAGCCCACTAGCACCTAGTATAATATGACCACGTCAATCGGTCAAACCGCAAAGGAGAGGAAAAAATGAAAAAAATCGGACTTATAGCAGTCGCACTGCTTACGGTTACCCAAACTGCATTTGCCATGCTTCCCCTTACGGACAACACCATCAGCGCCGCTCAGAAGTACGGAGTAGAGCGCAAAGGTGTAACTCTTGGGGAAGTCATAGCCCCGTGGACAATCTATGATAGAAAGCAGACCAATAAATACGGCCTCCGGGAACGGGTGGTGGTGTATACGCCGTACCTGACCGCAGCCGTGGATGCCCAGCAGAAGGCATCAAACGGCGAGACTGCTACCCTGGCTCAGGGTATGCAGGTGGCAAAACAATATTCCGGCGTGCTGGCTCTGGGCGTGAACCTGAGCACTTCTGTGAAACTGGATCCCAAAAATCTGACCGTGAAGATGTATCAGGGCAATAACGTATTGGAACCCTATTACAAAAGCCTGAATACGGCCAGCCAACGGGATATGCAGGTGCTGAACCAGACCACCGGAGCCCTGCAGACCGCCAACGTATGGGATATCCAATATTACGTCTATTTCGACCTGAGCAAGCTGAATGCCAAGAGGACCATGGTCCTGGCTGCTACGGACGAATACGGCGGTACCCGGGAATTTGTGATCAATCTTGATAAATTAAACTAGTATAAAAATTTGCAAATAACTTGCTGTTTGCCCTAACCTTAATATAGATGCAAAACCCTGATACGAATCCGTAGGGGCTTCGCAGCAAGCTGCACACTCTTGCTGTCAGCCAATCAAGCTTCGCTTTCTTGGGACAGCAAGGCGTCGTAAGATAAGCCCACTAAAGCTACTCAGTAAAGGATTCCTTGGTGGGCGCATCTAACGATGCGCCCCTACGGGTTAGTGCAAATAGAAAGTTGATTATAATCTTCAATACCATAATGGAAAATATAAAGGAGTGACTCGAGTGGTACAGAGCATGACCGGTTATGGCCGGGGAGAAATCCAGGAAGACGAATTTTCCTTCGTAGTAGAAATCAAAACAGTGAACCACCGGTATACGGAACTGGCCATGCGCCTGCCTAAGTTCCTGAATCCTCTGGAAAACAGGATCCGGCAGCAGATTTTGGAACGGATCGGCCGTGGCCGGGTTGACGTATTTATCACCTCCACCTACACCGGCAGCGGTGCCAAAAGGCTGAAGATTGACAAAGGCTTGGCAAAGGCTTATTATGATAGTTTGAAGGAACTGGACGGCCTGCTGCAGCCTTCTGCAGAAGACCTGCATCCGGACGTCTATGACACTTTGCAAGAATTGGGCGTGGACCATCAGGAATTCCTGCATCCGGAAGCCATCGGTAAAGTGCCGGACCGGACAAAGGCCCTGTATTTCATAGCCGGCTGCCCCGATGTATTGGTAGCCGAAGAAGGGGACATCGACGTGGACGCCCTGTGGCCTAAAATCCGGCAGGCTGTGGATACAGCTCTGACCCATCTGACGGATATGAGGTTGACGGAAGGTGCCAACATTGCCAAAGATATTGCCAAACGCATTGGCTATATTGGAGAAATGCGGGCAGCCATAGAGAAACGGGCCCCGGAAACGGTGAAGGAATACGAAAAGCGGCTGCGGGAGCGGATCCAGGAGCTGCTGACAGAAGCAGGGCAGGGGCCTTTGGATCCCATGCGGCTTATCCAGGAGACAGCCATTTACGCAGACCGGGTCAGCATTACGGAGGAACTGGTCCGGCTCAGCAGCCACCTGCATCAATTCCAACTGCTGCTGGCTGAAGAAAAGCCTGTAGGCCGGCGCATGGATTTCCTGGTCCAGGAAATGAACCGGGAAGCTAACACCATTGCTTCTAAGGCTGGGGATGCCCAGATTGTGCAGACCATCGTCAATATGAAGGCAGAAATCGAAAAAGTACGGGAACAGATTCAAAATATACAATAAGCAGAGGAGACACCATGGACATCAAATTAATCAACATCGGCTTTGGCAACATTGTTTCTGCACAGAGAGTCATCACCATCATTGGCCCGGAATCCGCGCCTATCAAGCGCATTATCCAGGATGGCCGGGACAAAGGTGTCGTCATAGATGCTACTTATGGCCGCAGGACCAGAGCTGTCCTGATTATGGACAGTGGTCACATCGTGCTGTCCGCGCTACAGCCGGAGACCATCGCCAACCGCTTTGCCCAGGATGACGATGAAGATACAGAACCGGTGGCGGAAGAAAGGGAAGAAGAGAATGAATAAACCTCAGGGAATTCTGCTGGTATTATCCGGCCCTAGCGGTGCCGGTAAGGGAACCATCTGCGCCCGGCTGCTGGAAACGAGAGACCATATGGCCTATTCCGTCTCCTGCACCACTCGTGGCCCTCGCAAAGGGGAAGTGGATGGCAAAAATTATTTCTTCAAGACTCGTGATGAGTTTGAAGACATGATCCGCAATGGAGGTCTGCTGGAACACGCTTCTGTGTATGGCAACTACTATGGCACCCCGAAACAATACGTATTGGATAAGCTGGCAGAAGGCCTGGATGTAGTCCTGGAAATCGACCCTCAGGGCGCCCTGCAGGTAAAGAAAAGCTATCCGGACGGCGTGTTCGTGTTCATCGTGCCGCCTTCCCTGGATGAATTGTCCAAGCGGATCTATAAACGGGGCACGGATGCCCTTGACGTAATCAAACGGCGCCTCAGCGCCGCTACGTCCGAACTGGCCTACGCGTCCAAATATGACTACATCGTGGTCAACGACGAAGTGGAAAAGGCTACGGACAAGGTCAGCAAGATTATCGACGTGGAACACCTGCGGGTGGGCCGTACCTATTATATTGTAGATGAAATCTGCCATTCCAAGGATGGCGTACAGGACTGAGAAGTCCGGAAAAGGAGTATGTAAACTATGTCCATGATTGATCCCTCTATCGACGATCTGTTTGAAAAAGTCGGCAGCAAATATGCCTTGGTGATTATGGCTTCCAAACGGGCCCGCCAGATTGTGGAAAATCCTACGGGTGCTATGGGCCCTATGGTGGATCCCAAGAACGGCAAGTTTGAAAAGAAACCGGTGTCCATTGCCCTGGAAGAAATCGGCAAGGGCCTGGTGACCATCGCCGGTAAAGACGACAAATAAAGGAGCTCCGACATGCTGGAAGGCAAAAAGATTGCACTGGGAGTCACTGGCGGCATCGCCATCTACAAAGTCGTTACGCTGGTCAGCCATCTGGTCCAGGCAGGTGCTCAGGTCCGGGTCGTCATGACCCAGGAAGCTACGCATCTGGTGACACCTCTGCTGTTTAAGGAAATCAGCGGCGCTCCTGTAGCCGTGGATATGTGGGCTGGCAACCAGGAATTCAACGTGGAGCACGTGGCTATCGGCCGTTGGTGCGATGTGATGGTGGTGGCTCCGGCCACGGCCAATATAATCGGTAAAATGGCTAACGGCATTTCTGATGATCTGCTGTCTACAACCCTTATGGCCTGTGACAAGCCGAAAATCATCTGCCCGGCCATGAATACGAATATGCTGAATAACCCGGCTGTGGTGCGGAATCTGGACACCCTGCGGCAGGATGGGGTCATCATCATGCCCAGCAGTGCAGGCCATCTGGCCTGTGGCGTCAACGGAGCCGGCCGGCTGCCGGAACCGGATGATATCCTGGCTTATATTGAGAACTTCTTTGCCCGCCAGGACGGGGACCTGAAAGGGTACCGGATTCTGGTAACGGCCGGTGGTACCCGGGAGGCTATCGATCCGGTCCGCTTTATCGGCAACCGGTCCAGCGGCAAGATGGGGTATGCCATTGCCCGGGACGCTGCCAAGCGGGGCGCTGACGTGGTGCTCATTTCCGGTCCGACGGCCATTACACCACCGAAGAATGTGCGTTTTATGCGTGTGGAATCCACTCAGGAAATGTTGGACGCAGTGCTGAGTGTGTACGAGGACGTGGATGTAGTCATCAAAGCTGCAGCGGTAGCGGACTACAAGCCTCATCATACGGAAGAACAGAAAATCAAGAAGAATGACGAACAGCTGGTATTGGCCCTGGACAAGAATCCCGATATCCTGAAAATCCTGGGACAACGGAAGAAGGGCCAGTTCCTGGTAGGCTTTGCAGCAGAGACTCAGAACCTGCTGGAAAATGCCGCTGCCAAGGTAAAAAAGAAGAACCTGGATATGATCGTGGCCAACGACGTGACCATGAAAGGTGCCGGCTTCAGCACGGATACCAATGTGGTGAAGCTCCTGTATCCGGACGGTACCATCGAGGCCCTGGGCCTTATGTCCAAGGAGGACGTGGGGAACCATATTCTGGATATTGTAAAAGAAAAAGCTGTGAAACGATAATAGAGATAAAAGTGAAGAGCGAAGAGGCGCCTGCGGCGAGCAAGGAAGAATAAAAAAAGAAGAACCTGCTTTTGGAGGATAGGATTCTATCTCCGAAAACAGGTTCTTTTCATGGTTCACTGTTCGCTCTTCACTTTTTCTTTTTATACAGCAACGAATTCCCCATCCCTACGGTCATCTCGTAGCCATGGCCTTTCAGGTTGGAATACAGCATGGTCAGATTATGCAGCAGCTGTTCCCGGGCGTCCGTCTTCAAAGAACCGGCTTCGGGAGCTGCGGTAAGGGGCAGACGGACTACATTGGCCCCGCTGAGCACGGCCAGGATCTGGCCTTCGGCATGGAGCCGGCGGATGTTCCAGGGAGCGATGATGTTGGCCTTGGGGAACATAATGCGCAGGATGGCCATAAGCCGCAGTACGATTTCCAAATTGGCCTTCCGGTGCCGACGGAACGCCGTTCCCTCCTTGGGCAGGAATGGGCTGATGCTGATGGCATGGGGACTGATTTCCTGCAGCAGTGTCAGGTTCCGGGCCAGATACACCGGTGTCTCATAGGGGGCACCGACCAGGAAACCCGTATCCAGCTCGTAGCCCACGTCCTTAGCATCGTTGATACAGTCGATCTTTTTGGACAAAGCATCCGTAGGAGGATGCAGCTTGGAAAAATGCAGGGGATCCGCTGTCTGGAAACGCAGCAGGTACCGGTCCGCTCCGGACTTGTGCATACGGCTGTAGGACAGCTTGCTGCGTTCTCCCAGTGCCAGGGTCAGGGCGCAATCCGGGAAAATCTTTTTCAAGTTCGTCAGCAGGTTGCACATGATCATATCCGTGTAGTAATGATCTTCGCCACCCTGGAGCACGAAGGTCCGCAGGCCCATGTCGTAGCCCAGCTGGCAGGCTCCGCGGATCTGCTCCCAGTTCAGCCGGAACCGGGGCTGTTCTATATTCTCGGCCCGCAGGTCGCAATACAGGCAGTTTTTGGGGCAATGATTCGTGAATTCTAGTACGCCCTGCATATAGACTTTGTTTTCAAAGACGGCGGACAGGGCTTCCTGGGCTGTTACAAACAACTTCGTCCGCAGCTCCCCGTCGTCCGTAGCCAGGAGTTCCATGTATTCTTCGTCCGTAAGCACAGAATTCATCTTTAACTTTTCTACTAGATCCATGGTGACTCCTCTCTTATCGTAAGGTTCTTAACAGTACTATTATACTACAGGAAAGAGGGAAGAGGGAAGGGGGATACAAGACGTTAGAGGCTAGTGGCCTGCGGCAGCAAGGAATGGAAAGCGAAGAGCAAAGAGACTTCTAACGTCAAAAGTCTAACGTCTCGCCCAAGCGGTAGTGGGTCGTGCGGAGCACATCGGACCTAAAGGTTGCCCACCGTAAATCGGCGGCCAGGTGTAGGTCGTCATGGAACGTTGCTTTCTCGCTGCCTAGGCATCGGGGAACTATTTTTTCTCCTAAGATTGGACGATGTGTTGTCGTACGTCAGAAACCACGTGCGAAAAAATAGTCCCCCGCCTGCCTACGGCGGAGGACGTGGGTCGATTGGTCGTGTTTAGCGATGGTGTCGGGGCTAGTTGTCTATATTATTCAGGGTCAACTGTTCAGTTTTTCTATGTGACTGTTCTTCTGTGACATGAACCTAAAAACTCTTGCAGCTAGGCGTTTCTCATGAAACCATCGCTGCCGGCACCGGCCTTTCTCTCGAAGAAATCCAGAAAATAGCCAAGCAGCCTCAGGATTAGTGCGGAGCACCACTAGCCCACTAGCCCACTAAAAAACAGCACCCGGGAGGGTGCTGTTTTTTATCTCTCGTATTTCCTCACTAGCTCCGCAATTTCCTCCGCCTTCACGCTCTCCAGCATTCCTTCCTTCAACTGCCAATGCCAGTTGCCATCGGGGACGCCGGGGACGTTCATACGGGCAGAGGCGGGAAGAGAGAGCAGGTCCTGCATGGGGATGATAGCGGTCCGGGCCCGGCGGCTGTAAAGGTATTCCAGAGCCGCGCGAGTCAGGGCTTCTGGTGCAGCGTCCGGAGCGATGCCCAGGGTCTGGGCCACCTGGCTCCGCTGGATATCGTCCAGTTCTTCCTCATACCAGCCCACTAAGGTGTTATTGTCATGGGTTCCTGTATAGACCACGGAATCCGGCTCTGTATCGAAGGAATATTCCCCGTCGGGCCGTTCCTTCATATGGAACTGCAGCACTTTCATGCCGGGCAGGTGCAGCGCCTGGCGCAGGGCACATACCTCGTCCGTAATGATGCCCAGATCCTCGGCCACAAAGGGCAGTTTACCCAGCGCCTTTTCCACGGCGGCAAACAGCGACCTGCCGGGTCCCTTGGTCCAGTGGCCTTCCTTAGCCGTCCGGGCTTTGGCCGGAACCGTCCAATAGGACTCGAAGCCCCGGAAATGGTCGATGCGGATTTCGTCCACGTACTGCTGCAGTGTCCGGAACCGTTCCACCCACCATTGATACCCATCCTGCTTCATGGCGGTAAAATCGTACAGGGGATTGCCCCACAGCTGGCCGTCCTTGCTGAAATAATCAGGGGGCACACCGGCTACGGCCGTAGGATAGCCGTGGTCATCCAGCTGGAACAGGTCCTGGTGTGCCCAGCAGTCCGCACTGTTGTGGGCCACGAACATGGGCATGTCGCCTAAGATCGTGATGCCCTTGTCCCGGGCGTACCGGTGCAGGCTATTCCACTGCCGGTAGAAAATGTACTGCAGCAGCTTGTAATGGTCCACATTGCCTGCCAATTCCATTTTGTAGAAGCGGACAGCCTTGGGGTCATGGCGGCGGATATCCTCCGGCCACTTTGTCCAGGGCATGTGCTCGAAAAATTCGCCCAAGGCACAGAACAGGGCGTAATCGTCCAGCCAGTAGGCGTTCTGCTTGCAGAAGGCCTCGTAGGTGGCCCAGTGAACCTCCAGAGGCTTGTCATGGGACATGTGCCACAGCAGCTTCCGCTTCAGTTCCCAGGCTTCCTGCCAGGAGGCGGCTTTCTCAGAGGAATGCTGCCATTCCGCCAACGCCTCTTTGCTGAGCCAGCCCCAGCGAACCAGTTCTTCCGGGGCGATGAGATGTTCATTGCCTGCAAAGGCGGAAGAGGACAGGTAGGGGGAGTCTCCCAAAAGCGGCGGCGTCAGGGGCAGGATCTGCCAGACCTTCTGGCCTGCCTGCTGCAGGAAATCCACAAAGGCGTAAGCTGCCCGGCCCAGGTCTCCGCAGCCATAAGGAGAGGGCAGACTGGTAGGATGCAGCAGCACCCCGGCTCGTTTCATGCCTGCAGGGGTTTCTTTGGCCTGCAGTATTACATAGCCCAAGGGTGGCAGTGTCAGGGTTACGTGGCCATTCAGTACCTCCACAGGGGCAGCAGCAGGCTCCAGCACGTTCTCCAGGAGCCCGTAGGCCAGGTCCGCCGTATCCATAGTAATAGCTTTCGCCTGGGCAGCATTCCGGTTCACGGCTACCAGGAACAGGCCGTCCCGGGTCTCTTTGCCGAATACATCATGACCCCCTTCTATACTGCGGGCATAGGCGAACACGTCCCCATCGGCATACAAGGGAATAAAGCGGCCGGTCTGCAGGGCATCGTGATGACGGCGCAGCTGGCCCAATTGTTTTGTGAGCCCCTGCAGGTCCTTGTCTTCGTGGCCCCAGGGATAGGTGTGGCGGTTTTCCGGATCCTTGCG
This sequence comes from uncultured Acidaminococcus sp., assembly GCA_900314165.1. The sequence goes on along the minus strand of OMUE01000112.1, from coordinate 26,069 downwards.
GCCCGTCAGGCCTGCTTCGTCCCCGTAATAGATGCAGGGTGCGCCGGGCATAGTGAACTGCCAGGCCAGCAGCAGTTCCAGCCGCTGTTTCCCTGCTTCTGCTGCCGTTCGGTCATCCGTGCCGCCTATATCCGTCAGCACCGTCAGGATCCGTTCTACGTCGTGGCTGCCGATCAGGTTCAGCATGGCGTACCAGTTTTCTTTAGGGTAATTTTCTATAAGGTGCAGCAGCTGATTCTGGAGAGCACCTGCATCCTGATGGCCCTGGAGGAACGACAGCAGCTGGGTCCGCAGGGCGTAGTTCATTGCGCTGTCGATGTCGTAGCCGCAGAGATACTCCCGCTGCTGGCTGTAGCTGATCTTGTTGGAGGCGTCTTCCCACACTTCTCCGATAAGCAGGGCTTCCGGGTCCTGCTGTTTCAGGGTCTTGTAGAATTGCCGCAAAAACGGCACGGGCAGCTCGTCGATGACGTCCAGCCGCCAGCCGCTGATGCCGGCCCGCAGCCAGTGCTTCAGCACACTGTCCTCATCGTTGATAATGAAGTCCATATAAGAAGGTGTGGTTTCCTCCACGTTGGGCAGGTCGTCCACGCCCCACCAGGATTCGTATTTGTCCGGGTAGTCCGAGAAACGGTACCACTCGTAATAGGAGGAGTCCTTGGACTGATAGGCGCCCAGGCTGTCGTAGCGGCCGTAGCGGTTGAAATACAGGCTGTCAGCCCCTGTGTGGCTGAACACCCCGTCCAGGATAATGCGGATGCCCTTTTTTCTGGCCACCTTGCACAGCTTCTTCAGCTCCTGCTCCGTACCCAAAAAAGAATCTACCTTCTTGTAGTTGCCCGTGTCATATCGGTGGTTGCTGCGGCTTTCAAAAATGGGGTTCAGGTACAGCACCGTAACGCCCAAGCTCTGGAGGTAGTCCAGCTTTTCCCGGATACCAGCCAGGTTGCCCCCGAAAAAGTCGTAGTACACGATAGGACCATTGTCACGGAGGCGGCAGTAGAAGGGATCATCGTCCCAACGGCTGTGGAGTACGGCATCCCGTTTACCACTCAGCTTTGCGGTACCGCCCTGGCCCCGGCAGAACCGGTCCGGGAAAATCTGATATACGATGGCGTGTTTGAACCAGTCCGGACTTTTGGCGTCCTTGTCGTATACCGTAATCTGATAGGAGGGAGGCTGTTCCGTGTAGACGCTGCCTACGCCTCCCAGACCGGCACGATTATTGCCGTAGTACAGAATATCCTCTTTATGAGCAATGACAAAATAGTACCATAGCAGGCAGCCCTTTTCCGGCAGGGCAAGGTCCGCCGTAAAGGCCTTGCCGTCCCAGACCATGGGCACAAAGGATTCCCCCTCCTGGCTATGCCACAGCCGCAGCCGTACGATGAGCTCCGGGGCTGCCTCAGGGTCTGCCGCCAGCCGCAGCCGGACCACAGAGCCTGACGGGGCTGCGCCGAACCGGGACCGGTACTCATAGGCACGGGAATCGTGATATAATCCTAACTCCATAACTGCTCCTTCTAAAAAAGCCCCTGCCTCAGCATCATGCCGGACAGGGGCGTCCTTTGATTCCAATAAACGGGTTTGCCGCCGGGGCTTGCAGCCCCTCTGGGAAACCCCTACGGTTGACCTTCTTCAATCCGTAGGGGCGCCCCAGAGCGTAGCGTCGGTGCGCCCGTTTTATTCTATTCTCCCAGTACTTTATCGTACAGCTTCATGTACGCTTCCGCACTGCGGGTCCAGCTGTAATCGCTGTTCATGGCGTTGCTGGTCAGTTTGTTCCAGACGACGGAATCTTCGTAAGCTCCCAGAGCCCGCTTGATGGTGAATAACAGCTCGTGAGCGTTGAAATTGTTGAACGTGAAGCCGTTGCCGGTGTTCCGGTACTTGTCAAAGGGAATGACCGTATCTTTCAGGCCACCCGTAGCCCGGACTACAGGAATAGCCCCGTATTCCAGAGCGATGAGCTGGCTCAGGCCGCAGGGTTCATAGCGGCTGGGCATCAGGAAAATATCTGCTGCCGCATAGACCCGGTGAGCCAGGGCTTCGTCAAACAGGAGGTTGGCAGAAACCTTCGTAGGATGGCGCTGGGCCAGGCCACGGAAGAATTCTTCATACCGGGCATTGCCGGTACCTACCAGCACCAGTTGGATTTCGTCCTCCAGCAGTTCGTCCATGATGTACGTAATCAGGTCCAGGCCTTTGGATTCGTCCAACCGGGACACAATGGCAATCATGGGGATCCCCCGGCGGATGGGCAGTCCCAGGCTGCGCCGCAGGTCGTCCTTGTCGTCCCGTTTGCCGGCACGGGCGTTGGCTGCTGTGTATTGTTTCTTGATATAGGGATCCGTCCGGGGATTGTACACGTCCACGTCCAGGCCGTTGATGATACCCGTAACCTTGTCCTGGTTAGCCCGAATATAGCCGTCCAGCCGTTCCCCGTAATAGGGGTACGTGATTTCCTGGGCATAGGTGGGGGATACCGTGGTGATGTAGTCCGCGTACACCATACCGGACTTCATGTAGTTTACGCAGCCGTCGCATTCCAGGTTCCCGTTGGTAAACAGGTACTGGGGCAGGCCAATGATGTCACCCATGATTTCCGGACCATAGATTCCTTGGAATTTCAGGTTATGGATGGTGTAGATGACCTTGATGCCCTGGTAATAGGGGTCCTTGGCGAAGTCTTCCTTCAGGTATACACCTAAAAGACCCGTATGCCAGTCATTGCAATGAATCAGGTCCGGCCGGAACCCTACCTTGGGCAGCATGGTCAGCACCGCACGGCAGAAATAGGCGAAGCGTTCCGCATCGTCGTCATAGCCGTACAGTTTGTCCCGCTTGAAATACCGTTCGTTGTCGATGAAATAGTAGCTGACGCCGTCTTTCACGATGACGCTGACACCATAGTACTGCTGACGCCAGGACAGGTTCACTGTGCCGGTGACCAGAGTCTTCATTTCGTCCTTGTGTTTTTGGGCAATGGTGCCGTATTTGGGAATGACGACGGCCACATCCAGACCTTTGGCAGCCAGCGTCTTGGGCAGGGCGCCCATGACGTCGGCCAGACCGCCGGTCTTAATAAAGGGTACAGCTTCCGAGGCCACGAAAAGAATCTTTTTACTCATTGGTTTCACCTACTTTTTTTGCAGTTGCCGTCTTTTTGGTTCGTTTAGCTTTGGCGGCAGGTGTCTTAGCCACAGGTTTCGTCTTCTTTATAGCAGCAGCCTTTTTGACTGCTTGTGTCCGCCTGGCCGGCTTCTTGGCAGGTTCAGCCGGGGACGGTTCCACTTTTTTTAGCAGCTGGTCCTCTTTGCACTGGAGATAGATGGTGGCCAGTGGGGGCAGAGTCAGCTCGATGGACTGTTCACAGCCGTGCATGGGCTTCGTGGTGTCTGCCACAAATTCTCCTTCGTTGATGACGTTGGAGCCACCAAAGGCTTCTGCGTCGCTGTTGAATACTTCCACATAGGTGCCGGCTTTCGGTACCCCGAACCGATAGGAGTGGCGTACTACAGGAGTGAAGTTGCAGGCCACGATGGTCATGGTGCCGTCGTCTTTGCCCTTGCGGTAGAATACGATGACACTGTTGTCCACGTCGTCACAGCTGATCCACTGGAATCCGGACCAGTCACAATCCTCAGCCCAGAATTCCTGATGGTCATTGTAATAGGCATTCAGCTGGCGCATGTAGTCGTGCATAGCCTTGTGCATGGGATAGTCCAACAGGTGCCAGTCCAGGCTGTCGTCATACTTCCATTCTATGAATTGGCCGTAATCGCTGCCCATGAACAGCAGCTTCTTGCCCGGGTGGCTCATCCAGTAGCCGTAGAAGGCCCGCAGGCCGGCGAACTTCTGCCAGTAATCCCCGGGCATCTTGTCCAGTAGGGAATGCTTGCCGTGGACCACTTCGTCGTGGGACAGGGGCAGGATGAAGTTCTCGGAGAAAGCATAGGTCAGGGAGAACGTAATGAGCTGCTGGTTCCCTTTCCGGAACAGGGGATCGATGGCCATGTATTTCAGCATGTCGTTCATCCAGCCCATGTTCCATTTGTAGTTGAAGCCCAGGCCGCCCTTGTCCACCGGTTTCGTTACAAGAGACCAGGCGGAGGATTCTTCCGCAATCATAAGGGCGTGGGGGAATTCCTGGAACACAGCCGTATTCAGCTTGCGGATAAAGTCGATGGCTTCCAGGTTTTCCCGGCCGCCGTATTTATTAGCCTGCCAGGCTCCGTCCGGATGGCCGTAGTCCAGGTACAACATATTAGCCACGGCGTCGATGCGCAGACCGTCAATATGGAACTGTTCCAGCAGGAACAGGGCGCTGGAAATCAGGAAGGACTGGACTTCCGTGCGGCCGTAGTCAAAGTTCATGGTATCCCATTCTTTGTTTTCGGCCAGCATGGGGTTGCCGGATTCGTAGCAGGGTTCTCCGTCGAAATAGCGGAGGCCATGGGCATCCCGGCAGAAATGGCCGGGCACCCAGTCCAGGATTACGCCGATGCCGCTGCGGTGGCACAGGTCTACCAGATACATGAAGTCTTCCGGCCGGCCGTACCGGCTGGTAATGGAGAAATACCCCGTGGCCTGGTAGCCCCAGGAACCGTCATAAGGATATTCACACAGAGGCATGATTTCGATATGGGTGTAGTGCATGTCCTTCACGTACTGCACCAGCCGGTCCGCGGTCTCCCGATAAGTCAGGACCTCTCCTTCGGCATTGCGTTGCCAGGAGCCCAGATGGACTTCGTAGGTCAGCATGGGGGAGGAGTAGGAGTCGTAGTCTTTGCGGCTGGCCATCCACTTTTTGTCATGCCAGGTATACTGCAGCTTCGTGAGCCGGGAGGCCGTATTGGGGCGTAGCTCGGACCAGAAGCCATAAGGGTCGCTTTTCAGCAGCACGGAACCATCCGCTGCTGTAATGGAATATTTGTAGATATCGCCTTCCTGGAGGCCTGCTACATAGGCCACCCAGATGCCGGTGCCAGCTGCGGCTTTTTCCATGGGATTCGCTTTCGGATCCCAATTGTTGAAATCACCAACGACGCTGACGGATTGCGCATGGGGAGCCCACACGGAGAAACGCACGCAGGCCCGACGGCGGTACGCCGTAAAATGGGCACCGAACATACGGAAACTACTGTAGTTTGTTCCCTGATGATACAGATAGGTGCTGTATTCATCGATTGCACTGAGTTTCATAGTCTAAACTCCCCTCTTGAAATAATATTAGATGGTAACAGGTTTGATATGCCAGATATCAGAAGCATATTGTTTAATGGTACGATCACTGGAAAAATACCCGGAGTGGGCAATATTGATGGCGCTGGAACGGATCCAGCTGCTCATGTCTTTATAGCGGTTGGCGATTTCTTCCTGTGCCTTGCAGTAGGAAGCAAAATCTTTCAACACAAAGAATTCGTCGTTCCGGTCCAGCAGCAGTTCATACAGCATGCCGAAATCTTCCCCGTTCAGAGAGCCGTCGACGAGGGCATCCATGACTTGGCGGATGCTGGGGTCGGAACTGTACATGTTCCAGGAGGAATAACCGCCCTGGGTGTAGTACTTCATGACCTCGTCGGCCCGGAGTCCGAAGATGACGCAGTTGTCGTCGCCCACTTCTCTGTGGATTTCCACGTTGGCCCCGTCCATGGTGCCCAGGGTGATGGCCCCGTTCATCATGAACTTCATGTTGCCCGTGCCGGAAGCTTCCTTGCCGGCCGTGGAAATCTGTTCGCTGACGTCCGCCGCAGGGAACAATAGCTGGCCCAGGGACACGTTGTAGTTCTCCAGGAACAGCACTTTCATCTGCTTGGACACCACAGGGTCGTGGTTCACGAATTTCGCTACCGTGTTGATGAGGCGGATGGTCTGCTTGGCTTCGCCGTAACTGGACGCCGCCTTGCCGCCGAACAGGTAGGTCCGGGGCACAATCTTGAAGGACGGATTTTCCTTCAGCAGGAAGTACATGTGCAGCACGTGGAGGATGTTCAGCAACTGCCGCTTATACAAATGGATGCGCTTGATCTGCACATCGAAAATGGAATCTGTGTTCAGTTTTTCGCCGTATTTCTCTAATACGTATTTCGCAAAGATTTCCTTGCGTTCCTGTTTCACCAGAGCCAGCTGCTGTTTCAGGGACGGATCGTCCGCATACTGTTCCAGTTCGATCAGGCGGCTGGGATCCGTGCGCCACTGGGAGCCGATGGTTTCGTCCAGCACCGTGGCCAGCTGAGGATTGGACTGGATGAGCCAGCGCCGGTGGGAGACCCCATTGGTCTTATTGGAGAAGCGGTAAGGATAGCAGGTGTAGAACTGGTGCAGGGTGGAGTCCTTCAGAATCTGGGAATGGATTTCAGCTACGCCATTGATGCTGTGGCTGCCTGCACAGGCCAGATGGGCCATATGGACCTGGCCGTCCCACAGGATGGCTACTTCCCGGACCCGTTTTTCGTCGCCGGGATACATGGCCCGCACGTATTTCAGCCAGCGCCGGTTGATCTCGTCCACAATCAGGTAGATCCGGGGCAGCAGGTCCTTGAACATGGGGATGGGCCATTTTTCCATGGCTTCCGGCAGGATGGTATGGTTCGTGTACGCCACGGTACGCAGGGTGACACCCCAGGCCATTTCCCAGGTCATGCCTTCCTCATCCATGAAGATCCGCATGAGTTCCGGAATCACGAGGGCCGGATGGGTATCGTTAATGTGGATGCTGACGTACCGGTCGAAATGGGTCAGGTGCCGCCTGTACTTGTTCTTGAAGTGGCGGACGATGCTCTGGACCCCGGCGGATACGAAGAAGTATTCCTGCATGAGCCGCAGCCGGCGGCCTTCTTCCGTGCTGTCATCGGGATACAGGAACCGGGAGATGCTCTGGACATTGTCCTTGTAGCGGAAAGCCCGGTGACGGTCTCCCAGGGACAACTCCCGGAACATATCTTCCCGGGAATATTCGGCCCGCCACAGGCGCAGGGTATTTACCGTGTTGTTGTGGTAGCCGATGATGGGCACGTCATAGGGGACGGCCCGGACGGAGGAATACTTTTCGTGGACGCACTCCAGCCGTCCGTTTTCTGCAGGCCGCATATAGGCGTTGCCCCCGAACCGTACGTTGACGGTTTTGTCCACTTTGCGGACTTCCCAGGGATAGCCGTTTTCCAGCCAGCTGTCCGGCAGCTCTACCTGCTGGTCATCGATAATGCGTTGGGCAAACAGGCCATATTGGTAACGAATGCTGTTACCGTGGCCCGGCAGCTGCAGGGCGGCCAGGGAATCGATGAAGCAGGCGGCCAGTCTGCCCAGCCCGCCGTTGCCCAGACCCGGATCCCGTTCCTGGGGAATGATCTTCTCCATGTCGAAACCCAGGTCTGACAGGCCTTCCCGGCAGATATCGTCCATATCGATACCCAGCAGGTTGGACTCCAGCAGACGGCCGATGAGGAATTCAATGGAAAAATAATAGACTTGTTTTGCCTTCTTCTCTACGTAGGCTTCATTCGTGCGAATCCAATCATCGCTGACCAAATCCCGTACCATATAGGCTACGGTCTGATACACTTCGTTAAGTGTGAGCTCACGGACTTCTTTTTCCCACAGGATGTGGGCTTTTTCCTTGAACAAGCTCTTGAATTCATCTTTATTCTTCCATTTATTCACGCTTTACTCCTTTGTTGCTGCGGTCTCCTTTTTCAGAGAACAGAGCGTTTGCTGATACAGAGGGGATTTTCTTTCGTCCCCGTCAGGATGGCTTCAGGTTGTACTATCGTGGACTTGTCGCAGGCCACGTAGTTCAGGTCGGCGTTATCGCCGATGATGCTGTGCTGCATGATGATGCTGTTGCGGATGACCGTATTGCGGCCCACTTTCACTTTCCGGAACAGGATGGAGTTTTCTACCCGGCCTTCGATCACACAGCCGTTGGCAATGATGGAATTGACCACATGAGCTTCTTCCATGTACTTGGCAGGGGCTTCATCCTTGATCTTCGTGTAGATATGGTGCTGTTCGTCCTTCAGGAATAATTCCTTCCAGATCTTGGGATTCAGCAGTTCCATATTAACCTGGAAATAGGAAGTCAGAGTGGAAACCCGTCTTGCATAGCCTGTGCAAATGTAGGCAAAAGCCCGGAGGCGGCCGATGTTCTGGGCCAGTACATCCGTAATCATATATTTATAGCCTTTTACATAGGCCCGACGGATCAGGTGTTGGAATACTTCCGAATCTATGATCAGGCTGCGTTCATAGAGATTATCGCTGGCCTGGATTTGGGCTTTGGGTGCAATCCCGGTAATCCGGTCATCCTCGGCTATGGACAGGGTATACCCGCATTCGCCCAGATCTTCTTTTTGTTTCTGGTAGATCATGGTCACGTCCGCATTGTGGCGGCGGTGGAAGTGGAGTACCTTGTCATAGTCGATGTTCCGGACCGTGCGGGCATCCGTAATGATGATATATTTCCGGTTGCCCCGTTTCACGAACATCAGGTTCTTGTAATAGGCGCTGACGTCGCCTTTTTCCGGATTAGCAATCTCTTCCGGTTCCATGGGCAGGTAGAACAGGCCGTCGCCTTTGCGGGCCAGGCCCCATTCCTTACCGGAACGGATATGGTCCAGGATGGAGCGGGAAGCAGCGGGCAGCAGCAGACCCACGTCCTGTACGCCTGCATTCACCATATTGGACAGGGCGAAATCGATGAGGCGGAACCTGCCTCCGATAGGAACAGTAGCCAGAGGCCGTTTTTCGTTCAGTTCATAAATGGGATTGTCTTCCCGAAGATTGATGAGGCCGATCATATCGTTTGTCATTTGCCTGCAGCTCCTTTCTTCTGGTTCGGTGCGGCTATGACATCGTTGCGGCCCAGAACGGCCACGCTGTCATCTTCGTTATGGACTACAGCACCTTTTTCGATTACGCAGCCTTCTCCGATAATGGCCTTGTCCACCACAGCATTTTCTTTGACGACTGTGCCGGGCATGATGACCGCTTCGTTGACCTTTGCGCCTTTTTCAATGGTTACATTATAGAATATGACGGAGTTGTCCACCTGCCCCAGGATCAGAGAACCTTCGGAGATAATGGAGCTCTTGATGCTGCCTTCCGATCCTACGAAGTGAGGAGGCAGGTTCTGGTTGGCGGAATAGATACGCCAATCAGGATCTCCTACGTCGATAGCGGGCTTATCAGCCAGCAGGTCCATGTTGGCCTGCCACAAGCTGTCGATAGTGCCCACATCCTTCCAGTAGCCTTCAAACGGATAGGCGTACAGGGGCATCTTGTCCCGCAGCAGGGCGGGGATTACGTTTTTGCCGAAGTCGTGTTCAGAATTTTCGTCCTTGGCATCTGCTTTCAGGTAGGATTCCAGTACATCCCGGTTGAAGATGTAGATGCCCATGGAAGCCAGGTTGCTTTCCGGTTTCGCCGGTTTTTCCTGGAATTTCGTAATACGCATGTCGTCGTCCGCTACCATGATGCCGAACCGGCTGGCTTCAGCCCAGGGTACCCGGATAGTGCCGATGGTGACGCCGGCATTGTGTTTCTTGTGGAAGTCCAGCATTTCTGCATAGTCCATGGAATAGATATGGTCCCCGGACAGGATGAGCACGTAATCGTCCCCAATCAGGTCCACAAAGTTCAGGTTCTGGTAAATGGCGTCTGCGGTGCCACGGTACCAGTTGGAACCATCGTCGCTCTGGTAAGGGGGCAGGACGAAGGTGCCGCCGGTGTCAGAGTCCAAATCCCAGGAGCTGCCGTTGCCTACGTACCAGTTCAGTTCTAACGGCTGGTACTGGGTCAGGATCCCTACGGTACCGATGCCGGAATGGCGGCAGTTGCTCAGCGGGAAGTCGATAATGCGGTATTTTCCCCCGAACAACAGGCCCGGTTTGGCTTGATCTTTTGTTAAGACCCCTAAGCGGCTGCCCTTGCCACCAGCCAGGATCATCGCCAGGCAATTGGATTTTCTCATACTACATTTCCTCCTTATTCTAAAGCCACCCTGCCGCTGCCTCCATTCGTTTATATGGACAGGGGGCTTATTGATACTGAATCATCTTGGACAACTACTATATTAATGAAGAAGATTACACATGGATTTTCCAACTCAAGAAAGGTACGTAGGCTTAAGAGACAATCATATTATTATCATCCTATTATACTATTTTACCATATTGCAGGGGGTTCGTGGATATTTTTTGTAAAGGAAGGGATTAATAAAGTGAAAAGTGAACAGTGAAAAGTGAAGAGGCCGCTGCGCGGGGCAGGGTAAAGATGATAGATGATAGATGATAGAACCTGTTGTCGGGGGTTAGAAGGTTGCTTGTCGGATGATTCTGCTATAATGTCCGCCCTCGCTTCAGCGGGGGCAAGTCAGATTAGAGCTATCAGCATCCTCTCTGTCCGCCCTTTTCAAGGGCGGGGGACCAGCCGTATGGCTGGTGGTGGGTTCGTGATGCCGGTGGTGGGGTGTGCGTCCAGCGGACGTAGAAAAGGAGCTGTGAAACACAGGTTTCACAGCCCCTTGCTTTATTTATATTGTTCCAAAAGTCTCTTGCCTTCGTCCAGCATCTTTTCCCGAACCCAGTCAGGAGCGGTAATGCGGATACCGGAACCGATACTCATGACCCAACCCAGGAATTGGCGGCTTACATCCACATCCACAGTGAGGGATACGTGATTCTCATCGGATGGAATCAACATAATATCCTTGCCGAACCGGTCGATGAGCACACCGGCCAAATCATTTTCTGCTTCCAGGGTTACCTTTGTATCTTCCCCATTGAACATACCAAAATGGTGGTTCGTGTAGAGCGGAATTTCTTCCTTGCTAAAGCTTTCCTTGCCTTCCCGGCGGTCATCCAGCAGTTCCAGATCCTTGATCTTATCTACCCGGTAATGCTTGATGACCTGATCCTGGGCATCGTAAGCTACCAGATAATAATTTTCGTCATTCAACAGGAGTGCCCATGGACTGACCACGAACCAATCTCCATTGTGCCGGAGTACAATCTTCTTCTGGATGTTATATTTCGTATAATGGAAGCGTACTTGTACGTTCTGATTCAGGGCCTGATAAATTTTATCCACGGTCAGAAAGACAGCCTTATTCATGGTCTTTACCCGGCCATTGATGATGACCTGCCGCTGCAGCTCACTGGCTTGATGATGGCTGGTCAGGCTTTCCAGCTTTTTGATGAGCATCTGAGACTTCCGGTTCGTAAGGAATTTCGCTGCCTGGACAGAATCCACCAGCAGTTTCAGTTCCGGCAGTTCAAACGTGCGGCTGGCCAGATAATACCGGCAGCTGCGGCCAGAGTTTGTCGTCATAATATCCAATCCGTACCGCCGCAGTTCATCAAAATCCTGGTATAACGTTTTCCGGTCCGCGTTTACACCATTCGCATTAAGACGGGCAGTGATTTCCTGTAGGGTCAGGCTGTGCTTATCGTCCGTCTCTTCTCGGAAAATTTTATCCAGATAAAGCATTTTTAGCTTTTGGTTGTCCCCTTTGGTCATACTTCCGTCCTCCCGGATACTTGCTATCTATATGCCGAAATGCATAAAACCTATGCCTTTTATTTCCCCCATAGCATACATTATTTTACATAAAAAATAAAGTCTTAAAAGAGGGACAATTTAAGGCAGAATGCGACTTTACGGGTTCTGACCCTTAATGGTATGATACAGGTAAAAATAAAACCCTGATAAAGGGAAGGGGAGGAATTGCTATGTTAGAAATTGGTACGCAGGCACCGGACTTTTCACTGCCGGACCAAAACGGCACCATGCATTCTTTGCAGGAATATAGAGGAAAGAAGATTATTTTGTATTTTTATCCGAAAGATAACACCGCCGGCTGTACGAAACAGGCCTGTGGTTTTGGGGAACTGTATCCGCAGTTCCGGGAAAAAGGCGCTGTAGTCCTGGGGGTCAGCAAGGATAGCGTGGCGTCCCATAAGAAATTCGAACAAAAATATGGGCTGCCCTTTACCCTGCTGTCCGATGTAGAAAAAGGGGTGCTCCAGGCCTACGATGTTTGGAAGGAAAAGAAGCTGTACGGCAAGGTCTCCATGGGCGTCGTGCGCACTACATACCTTATTGATGAAAATGGCATCATCGTCAAAGCCTTCGGCAAAGTGAAAGCTGCCGATAATCCTCAGCAGATGCTGAAGGAGCTGTGAAACCTGCGTTTCACAGCTCCTTTTCTACGTCCTCCGGACTCACACCCCCACCACCATTTCACACCGCAGCGCACTCTCTTTACTCTTCCCTCTTCGCTTTATTTTCCATGCTCTCCGTAATCATACCCTGTTCCCGCATGCGGCGAAGGACCAGATTCCTCCGCTGTCTGGCCCCTTCTGGATTCGCCTTGGGATTCAGGGCACTGGGAGCGTAGGGCAGACCGGCTAACATAGCGGCCTGGGCCAGGGTCAGCTTATCCGGCGTCGTGCCAAAATAGACTTTGGCGGCTTGTTTTACTCCTGTGGCACCGCTGCCCAGGAATACGGTGTTCAGGTACATTTCCAGGATTTCGTCCTTGCTGCAGCGGGCGTCTACCAGGACAGCCAGGCCTGCTTCCCAGATTTTCCGCTTCATGTTCTGGTCCGAGGACAGCAGCAGGTTCTTCACCAGCTGCTGGGTAATGGTGCTGGCTCCTTCCACCACTTCATCTGCCTGGATATTGACCAGCGTGGCCCGCAGGATGGCGTCCGGGTCCACACCATGGTGGGAATAGAAACGCCGGTCTTCTACGGCTACAAGAGCCTGGGGCAGGTAGGGGGACATGGCGCTGAGCTTCGTCCAGCCTTTAGCAGATGTCCTGGCATGGGCGGCCTCCCGGATCCTCCAGGCACCATAGACCTTCTGCAGGGGCGCAGGCAGTGGGGACGAAGGGGAAGATCCCTGGAAGAACCCGCCTACCACAGCTGCATCTCCCGGATCTACCTTTTCGTGTATGGTTTCCGGCCGGGTCATATAGAAACACAGAGCCCCGGCTAAGATCACAAGAAGAAATAAAAGTTTACGCATGGTTTCACCTTCTCATGTGCCTATTGTATATGATATGGGGAGAAAAGTCACGGAGAGAGCAGAGGATTTCTTCAAAAAAACGTTACACAAATCCCTAAAAAAGGCTAGCCCTTGGGGGATATTTCGTACTATAATTAACGTGTATATCAGTTAGTGAAGCTCCTCAAAAAAAATTAAAAAACTTGTTGCAATATTATACAATGTAGCGTATAATAATCCAACATAAAGGAGGGAGGACGGCTCTATGGTAAACAGTGAGGGGACAGCCGTTTTCCGCTTTCCATTCCTGAATGTGAGCGGAGAAAGTTTTCATGGACTGATAAGGCGTACTACCTGTGGTTTTAGACGAACACGATGACAACAAAATGAATCCATGATTAGGAGGAGACACAATGCAAATCAACGGCAATGAAATGAATATATTAGTAGAAGCTTTACCTTATCTGAGCGCTTTCAAAGGTAAAACTGTCGTAGTGAAATATGGCGGCAACGCTATGCTCAATGACGACCTGAAGAATAAGGTCCTGGAAGATATCGTATTCCTGCGCTATGCAGGCATGCGTCCTGTGGTGGTTCACGGCGGCGGTCCGGAAATCACCGCTATGCTGAAACAAGCCGGCAAAAAGACGGAATTCATCAGCGGCCTGCGGGTTACGGATAAAGAAACTGTGGAAATCGCAGAACTGGCCCTGGTAGGCAAGACAAATACGGACCTGGTCCGCCGGCTGAACGTACTGGGTGGCAAGGCCATCGGCCTGAACGGCAAGGATGCCCGCCTGCTGGAAGCCCGCAAGCATCTGGCAGACGTCTACGAAGACGGCCAGGTGAACCTGGTGGATATCGGTTACGTAGGCACTGTGGAAAAAGTCAATACGGATCTGGTCAACCTGCTGCTGGATCATGACTATATCCCGGTCATCGCTCCTACGGGTATCGGTCCTGACGGTGAAACCTACAACATCAATGCGGACAGCGTAGCCGGTGAAGTGGCCGGGGCCCTGAAAGCAGAAAAACTGCTGATGCTGACGGACGTAAAGGGTATCTTCGAAGACCACAAGAACCCTGATACATTCCTGTCCACCCTGACCTTTGAAAAGGCCCAGGAACTCATCGTCAAGGGCAGCATCGACGGTGGCATGATTCCGAAGGTCAAGGCCTGCATCTCCGCTCTCAGCGGCGGCTGCGTCAAGACCCACATCATCGATGGCAGACGGGAACACTCCATCCTGCAGGAAATCTTCTCCGATAAAGGGGTAGGGACGGAAGTCGTTCGCGACTAATGTAACTTTATACAGAAAGGGTAGTGCAATGAACACAAAAGAGATTATCTCCACTACGGAAAAATATTATTTACCGGTTTTTGGACGGAACCAGATCGCCATTGACCATGGGGAAGGCGTATACCTGTATGATACGGACGGCAACAAATACACGGACTTTTTGGACGGTATCGCCGTAAATGCATTAGGGTACAATTATCCGCCTCTGGTCAAGGCTGTCAGCGAACAGGCTGCCAAAGTGATGCACTGCTCTAACTTGTTCTATACGGAAATCCAGGCGAAAGCGGCCCAGGCTCTGTGCGAAGCTGCTCAGATGGATCGGGTGTTCTTCGCCAACAGCGGCGCAGAAGCCAACGAAGGCATCATCAAGCTGGCCAGAAAATACGGCAGCTCCATCAGCCCGAAAAAATACAAGATTGTAACGGCTTTGGAATCCTTCCATGGCCGTACCATGGAAACCCTGACGGCTACGGGTCAGGACCATTACCATGAAGGGTTGTCTCCTTTGCCTGCAGGCTTTGTATACGTACCTTTCAATGATCTGGCCGCGCTGGAAAGCGTCATGGACGACGACGTGTGCGCCGTGCTGCTGGAACCGATCCAGGGCGAAGGCGGTGTCCATGTGCCCGATGCAGACTACCTGCCCAAGGTTCGGGAACTGTGTGATGCTCACAAAGCATTGCTGCTGTTCGATGAAGTGCAGACCGGTGTGTGCCGGACCGGCAAATGGTTTGCCTGGATGCACAGCGGCGTAAAACCGGATGCGATGAGCTGCGCCAAGGCCATCGGCGGCGGCTTCCCCATGGGTGCGTTCCTGGTCCAGGAAAAATGGGCCCGGGTCTTTGCTCCCGGAGACCATGGTTCTACGTTCGGCGGCAACCCCATCAGCTGCGCCAGTTGCTACACGGCCATTACGGAAATGAAGAAGCTGGAGCTGGATAAAGTGGCTGCCAAGACCGGTGCTTACTTCAAGAAAGGGCTGGAAGCCCTGAAAGCCAAGTATCCTGACAAAGTAACGGATGTCCGGGGCGAAGGCCTGATCCTGGGCCTGGAACTGGCGAAAGCCGGCGGTGCCCTGGTGCCTGCGGCTCTGAAGAAAGGCTTCATTATTAATTGCACGGCCGGCAACGTCTTGCGCTTCGTGCCGCCGCTCATCATTGGTGAAAAAGATATTGATGCCCTGCTGGGGGTATTGGACGAATTGTTAGCAGATTTTTGATAAAAAAGAGGGTATAAAATGGCTTTAAGAAACAAAGACTTGATCACCATCCATGATTTATCCGTGGGCGAAGTGGCCACGATCCTGGATGTGAGCCGTAAACTGAAGAAGAAACTGAAACTGGGGGAACCTCATGAATATCTGAAGGGCAAAACCCTGGCTATGATCTTCTCCAAGGCTTCCACCCGGACCCGTGTGTCCTTTGAAACAGGGTTCCATCAGCTGGGCGGTCATCCGATCTACATGACGGAATCTACGAGCCAGATCGGCCGTGGGGAACCGGTAAAGGATACGGCTCGTGTCCTGAGCCGCTTTGTGGACGGGATTATGATCCGCACGTTCTCCCATGCAGCTGTCAAGGAGCTGGCGGACTACGCTACGGTGCCCGTTATCAACGGCTTGACGGATCTGCTGCACCCCTGCCAGGCTCTGACGGATATGTTCACCATTATGGAATATAAAGACGTGCTGAAAGGCCGGAAACTGGTGTACGTAGGGGACGGCAACAACATGGCTCATTCCCTGATGTTTGCCTGCGCCAAAGTGGGCATGAACATGGTCTGCGCCAGCCCCAAAGGCTACCAGCCCGATCCTCAGGTCGTGGCAAAAGCAAAGATGGATGCTGCCATTACCGGCGCTACCATTACGGTCCAGGAAGATATGTTCGACGCCGTGAAGGGTGCTGACGTGCTGTACACGGACGTATGGACCAGCATGGGCGAAGAAGCAGAACGGGAAAAACGCATGAAGGACCTGCACGATTACCAGATCAACCAGGAACTGTTGAGTGCAGCCCGTCCGGATGCCATGGTGCTGCATTGCCTGCCCGCCCACAGAGGGGAAGAAATCACGGATGAAGTCATTGAAGGACCTCAATCTGCAGTGTTTGACCAGGCTGAAAACCGGCTGCACGTCCAGAAAGCCATTATGGCCCTCCTGATGAGTGACGCTGTGCTGTAAGTGAATCAGTTAAATCCGTAGGGGCGGTCCAACCGTAGGGCGGCCCGCCCGTGTTGTACCTATAAAGACGAATGCAAAGGAGACTCATGAGAATGAAAGATAAGAAAGACATTAAGAAAGTCGTATTAGCCTATTCCGGCGGCCTGGATACCAGCGTTATCATTCCCTGGCTGAAAGAAAACTATAACAATTGCGAAGTCATCACCATGACGGCCGACGTAGGACAAGGGGAAGAAGTAGCCCCCGTTCATGACAAGGCTATCAAATCCGGTGCCAGCAAAGCCTATATCCTGGATCTGAGAGATGAATTCCTGCGGGAATATGCATGGCCCATGGTAAAATCCGGCGCCATTTATGAAAAGAAATATCTGCTGGGTACTTCCATTGCCCGGCCCGTCATTGCAAAATATCTGGTAGATGTGGCTCTGAAGGAAAATGCTGACGCCATCTGCCACGGTGCTACCGGTAAGGGCAACGACCAGGTCCGTTTCGAACTGGGCATCAAGGCTCTGGCTCCTCAACTGCAGGTCATCGCTCCCTGGAGAGAATGGAATATCCGCAGCCGTGACGACGAAATCGACTATGCGGCAGCTCACAATATCCCCGTACCTGTTACGAAGAAGAAGGACTATTCCATGGACCGGAATATCTGGCACCTGTCCCATGAAGGCGGCGACCTGGAAGATCCGGCCAACGAACCGAAATCTGAAATCTACGTCATGAGCTCCACTCCAGAATCCGCTCCTGATAAAGATGAATACGTAACGCTGGATTTCGAAGAAGGCGTGCCTGTGGCTGTCAACGGCGAAAAGATGGAACCGGTGAAGCTGGTAGAAACCCTGAACGAAATCGGTAAGCGCAATGGTATCGGCATTGCGGATATGGTAGAAAACCGTCTCGTTGGCATGAAGGACCGTGGCGTGTACGAAACCCCCGGTGGTTCCATCATCTACTACGCTCATAACGAACTGGAAAACATCTGCCTGGATCGGGCAACCTATAACTACAAGGAAGTCATTGCCAACCGCTATGCAGAACTGGTATACGATGGCATGTGGTTCTCCCCGCTGCGGGAAGCTCTGCAGGCTTTTGTAGACGAAACCCAAAAGACCGTAACCGGTACCGTAAAGATGAAACTGTACAAAGGCAACATCATTTCCGCCGGCACCACCAGCCCGTACTCCCTGTACAGCAAGGAATATGTAACCTTCGGTGCAGATGACGTCTATGATCAAACGGATGCCAAGGGCTTCATCACCCTGTTCGGCCTGCCTCTGACCGTTCGTGCACTCATGAAACAAGGGAAGTTGAAATAATGGCCAAGACAAAATTATGGGGAGGCCGCTTCAGTAAAGATACAAATGCTCTGGTGGACGCGTTTAACGCGTCCATCGACTATGATAAGCGCCTGTACCGCGAAGATATCCGGGGCTCCATTGCCCACGCCCATATGCTGGCTAAAACCGGCATTATCTCCCAGGACGATGCCGATGCCATCGAAAAAGGCCTGAAAGAGATCCTGGCGGAAATCGAAGAAGGTAAATTTGAATTCAAGACGGAACTGGAAGATATTCATATGAATATTGAGGCTGCCCTGACGGATAAAATCGGGGCTGCCGGTGCCCGTCTTCATACGGCCAGAAGCCGCAACGACCAGGTCGCTCTGGACATGCACCTGTACATGAAGCGGGAAGTAACGGAAGTCATGGAGCTTCTGATCAAATTTGAAGAAGCCCTGCTGACCATGGCTAAAAAACACCTGAAGACCCTGATGCCCGGCTACACCCATCTGCAGCGGGCTCAGCCCATCACGTTCGCCCACCACATGCTGGCTTACTTCAACATGCTGCGCCGGGATTTCCGCCGGCTGCAGGGTGTTTGGCAGGGCTGCGACATGATGCCCCTGGGCGCCGGTGCTGTAGCCGGCACTACGCTGCCCATCGACCGGTTCCAGGTAGCGGACGAACTGCATTTCTCCCACGTGTACGGCAACAGCATGGACGCGGTCAGCGACCGTGATTATATCCTGGAATTCCTGTCCTGTGCTTCCTTAATTATGCTGCACCTGTCCAGACTCAGTGAGGAAATGTGCCTGTGGTCTTCCACAGAATTCGGCTTTATCGAACTGGACGATGCTTTTGCAACAGGCTCTTCCATGATGCCCCAGAAAAAGAATCCGGATATTTCCGAACTGGTCCGGGGTAAGACGGGTCGGGTGTATGGCAGCCTGATGGGCCTCCTGACCACTGTAAAAGGTCTGCCTCTGGCCTATAACAAGGACCTGCAGGAAGACAAGGAAGGCTTGTTCGATACCATCGATACGGTGAAATTCTCCCTGACCGTGTACCGGGATATGATCCTGACCATGACCGTCAACGAAAAGCGCATGGCGGAAGCTGTCCACAAGGACTACTCCAACGCTACGGACCTGGCCGATTACCTGGTGCGCAAGGGGATGCCCTTCCGCAAGGCTCATGCCGTCGTAGGGGAGGCCGTGGCCTACGCCATTAAGGAAGGCAAGTTCCTGAACGAACTGACCATGGACGAATACAAGAAGATGTCTCCGCTGTTTGAGGAAGACCTGCTGGAAGCCCTAAAACCGGAAAACTGCGTGGCAGCCCGGACCAGCTACGGAGGTCCCGCTCCCAGCCAGAACGAAACCCAGGTCCGCCTGGGCGAGGAGGCCATCGCTTCCCAAAAGCAGGCTCTGAAAGAGCTGCAGGGGAAGCTTTAATTCAATAGAAAGAGCTGTGAACTATTTTTCACAGCTCTTTTTTATAGCCTTTTTTGCTCCGGTGTAGTATAATCTTTTCATAATGCCAAGAGTGTAAATTAAGGAGGATGCAGAGGATGCATACATTTAGTACGGAACTGGGAGGAAGAACTCTCACCATTGAAACAGGCAAAATCGCAAAACAGGCCAATGGGGCCGTGTTGATCCGCTACGGCGAAACCGCAGTGGTTGTGGCTGTAACGGGGACTGATACCCCTCGGGAAGGCGTGGATTTCTTCCCGCTGACTGTGGATTTTGAAGAAAAGATGTACGCGGTGGGAAAGATTCCCGGAGGTTTCCTGCGCAGAGAAGGGCGCCCTGCTGAAACGGCTATCCTGACCAGCCGGCTCATTGACCGTCCTATCCGCCCCATGTTCCCGGAAGGGTATCATAACGACGTGCAGATCGTGGCTACGGCTGTGTCCGTGGACCCGGACAATGCCCCGGATATCCCTGCTATGATCGGTGCATCCTGCGCCCTGTCTATTT
Organism: uncultured Acidaminococcus sp.; assembly: GCA_900314165.1. Next base: position 6,319 of record OMUE01000112.1, on the reverse strand, counting down.
CCGATATTCCCTTTGAAGGACCCATTGCCGGTGTCCGGGTGGGCCTCATTGATGGCCAGTTCATCGTGAACCCTACGGTGGAACAAGCTAAGGTCAGCCTGCTGAACCTGGCCGTAGCCGGTACGGAAGACGCTATCCTGATGGTCGAAGCCGGTGCTAAGGAAGTTTCCGAAGACACCATGCTGGATGCCATCTGGTTCGCTCATGGGGAAATCAAGAAGCTGGTAGAATTCCAGAAGCAGATCCAGGTCGAAGTGGGCAAACCCAAGATGGAAGTGCCCGTTTATACGCCTCCTGCCGAACTGAAAGAAGAAATCCGTGAATACGGCGAAGCGAAACTGAAAGCTGCCCTCATGGATGCGGACAAGAAACGCCGGGAAAAGATGGTGGACGAAGTCAAGAACGAAATCGCCGACCACTTCCTGGAAAAATATCCTGACAACGGCGTGGATATTGCCTACATCATCCAAAAGCTGATCAAGGCCGTAGTCCGTCATACCATCTCCGTAGACAAGATCCGTCCCGATGGCCGTGACCTGGACGAAATCCGTCCTATCAGCTGCGAAGTAGGCCTGTTGGCCCGTCCTCACGGCTGCAGCCTGTTTACCCGTGGCCAGACCCAGGTTCTGAACTGCCTGGCTTTAGCACCGCTCCGTGAAGCTCAGACTTTGGAAGTCCTGGGTGACGATATTACGAAACGGTACATCCACCACTACAATTTCCCGCCTTATTCCGTAGGCGAAACGAAACCTCTGCGCAGCCCCGGCCGCCGCGAAATCGGCCACGGTGCCCTGGCAGAACGGGCTCTGCTGCCTGTCATTCCTTCTGAAGAAGAATTCCCGTACACCATCCGCCTGGTTTCCGAAGTGCTGGAATCCAACGGTTCTTCCTCCATGGCCAGCACCTGCGCCAGCACTCTGTCCCTGATGGATGCCGGCGTGCCCATCAAGGCTCCTGTAGCCGGTGTGGCAATGGGCCTGGTAAAAGAAGGGGACGACTTCACGATCCTGACGGATATCCAAGGTCTGGAAGACGCTCTGGGCGATATGGACTTCAAAGTCACCGGTACGGCTGAAGGCATTACCGCTATGCAGATGGATATCAAGATCGATGGCATCAACAAGGAAATCTTCCGTCAGGCTCTGGCTCAGGCCAAGAAGGGCCGTCTGTTCATCCTGGGCAAGATGCTGGAATGCATCCCTGAACCGCGCAAGACCCTGAAGAAACACGCTCCGAAGATTACCACCCTGAAGGTAGATCCCGATAAGATCAAAGACATCATCGGACCGGGGGGCAAGATCATCAAGAAGATTGTGGAAGATTCCGGCGCCAAGATTGATATTGAAGACGATGGCACCGTGTACATTGCCGCTGCCGACAGCGAATCTGCCGACAAGGCCATCAAGACCATCAAAGACATTACGGCTGTGCCCGAAGTGGGCAAGATTTACACCGGCAAGGTGACCCGCCTCATGAACTTCGGTGCCTTTGTGGAATTCATGCCCGGCCGGGAAGGCCTGGTCCATATTTCCCAACTGGCCAAGGAACGGGTGGAAAAGGTAGAAGATGTGGTGAACGTAGGCGATGAAATCGTGGTAAAACTGGTGGAAATCGACTCCAAAGGCCGCCTGAACCTGTCCCGTAAGGCTGTCCTGCAAGGGGAAAACAAAAGAAAAGCGAAGAGCGAAGAGTAAAGAGAGAAGAGGCGTGCGCTGCACTGCCCCCTCGCCATCTGAAGATGGCCCTCTCCCCCTACGGGGGCGACTGTACCCGTAAAAAAGGCTATTGCATGTGCAATAGCCTTTTTCGTATTCTTATGCTAAAATAAAAATGTTATGACTAAATCTCTTATGGAGTGGATATAGAATGGGATTTTTCTTTAAGACGAAAGTGGAGCTGGCGGCACCGGTGACGGGACAGCTGCTGGCCCTGGAACAGGTAAAGGACCAGGTCTTTTCTGAAAAGATGCTGGGAGACGGGCTGGCTGTGGCCCCGGAGACGGGGGAGGTTGTGGCCCCTTGTGACGGCACTCTGTCCTATGTGCCGGATACAGCCCATGCAGTGGCTCTCACGGGGCCTCACGGGCTGGAGATTCTGATCCACGTAGGCCTGGATACGGTGAACCTGGCTGGCAAGGGCTTTACGGCCCACGTGAAGACGGGGGATACCGTGAAAAAGGGCCAGCGCCTGATTTCCTTTGACAAGGAGGATCTGGCGGCCCAGGGCTTTGACGTGACCACGCCCATGGTCATTACGAATGGGGACGTGGTCAGCAAAATGGAAAAAGCCCCCGCAGGCCATGTGGCAGCAGGGGATATGGTCTTGAAAGTGACGTTGAAATAAAGGAGGCGGCACCATGCAGGTAAACGGCAGCGGTGGCAGCTTTGTAGAACAGGTGTACCGGCTTCCGGCCAATGTGGCCTGGCAGCTGGGCTTGCAGACAGCTCAGGACATGCAGGTGGAAGTGGAGCAGCAGGACGATGCCAATATGCTGCTGACGGGAACCATCCTCACGGGGGAAAAATCCTTCCTGTTCGGCAAACTGAAAAAGAAAATCTTCGTATTCAACGTGCAGCCTTTGGCAGAGGGCTGCCAGGTCATCGTGGACATCCATAAGGAACAACTAGAAGTGTACAGCCTGAAACTCCAGAACAAGGAGACCATGAAGTTTGTAGAGCTGTTCGAAGAAAAAGCCCAGGCTTATACCGAAAGCCGCGTCTGTCCCAATTGCGGGGCGGCGGTGCCGAAGAATGCGGCGTTCTGTCCCGCCTGTGGACAAAAACTATAAAAATAAAAAAAGAGGCCATGATTTCTCACAGCCTCTTTTTTAACCTTTAGCTTAGATGGCGCGGGTAACCTTGCCGGAACGTAAGCAGCGAGTGCATACGTTGATGCTCTTCACTTCACCGTCTACCATCGCTTTAACCTTTTGAACGTTAGGTTTCCAAGAACGTTTTACATGTCTATTGGAACGGCTGACGTTGTTACCGGACAGCTCACCTTTGTTGCAGATTTCACAGATGCATGCCATGGTCCCACCTCCTTCTAGTTATAAGGCAATGCTTTGTTTTGACTCAATGCAAATATTCTAGCACAAAAGGAACAGGGAATGCAAGTAAAATTTATAAGGAGAAGAGAAAATGTGGTGGCAGGAACCTCTGACAAAATTAAAAGGGATAGGGCCTAAGAAGGCCCAGGAATTTCAAAGTATAGAAGTAGAAACTATTGGGGACCTGCTGAACCATTATCCCCGGCAGGGCTGTTACCTGGACTACTCCCACGTAAAGCCTATTGCCCAATTGACTACAGGGGGCGAGATGCAGCTGTTCCAAGGCCATATCGTGCGGCTAAACCAGCGGCGCAGTGCCCGGCGGCTCCAATACGCCTCCGTCATCGTAGGAGATGATACGGGCTTTGTGGAAGTGTTCCTGTTCGGAGCCCAGGTGTACTCTATCCGCAGCCTGGCCAGTGGGGATGAGGTATTCGTCATCGGCAAGATCACCCAGGGCCGGACCAGCAAGACCGCAGCCGGAGCCAGCATTTCGAAAGTGAAGGACGAGCGGCAGGAAGCACCGGGGATCCTGCCTACATACGCTCTGGCTGGCAGCCTGACCCAGAACCAGGTCCGCAGCGCCATGCGCCAGGCTCTCATCCTGGCCCGGAAGGAGCAGCTGCCGGAATGCCTGCCAGAGAAAATTATGAACCAGTACCGCTTCCTGCCACGGCTGGAAGCTTTGGAGAATATCCATTTTCCCAAAACGAAGGAGTTGTTGGAAAAAGCCCGGCAGCGCTTTATCTTTGAAGAACTGTTCTTCCTCCAGTGCGGCCTGTTGTACCATCGCCGTCAGGTGAAGAAGGCGGGGACGGGCATCAAGATGAGCCGCTGCGGCAAACTATGGCACAGCGTGCTGAAGAATTTCGGCTTTTCTCTCACGGACGCTCAGCAGAAGGCCTGGCGGGAAATCGACGACGACATGCAGAGCGCAGAGCCCATGAACCGCCTGGTCCAGGGGGACGTGGGCAGCGGCAAGACGGCTCTGGCTTTTCTGGCTCTGGCAAAAGCTGTAGAGAACGGCTATCAGGGCTGCATGATGGCGCCTACGGAAATCCTGGCGGAGCAGCATTATCAGGAAATGCAGAAGGTGCTGGAACCTGCAGGCATCCACACGGCGCTTCTCACGGGCAGCCTGGCCCCCAAGCAGAAAAAAGAAGTGCTGGCAGGCCTGGCCGATGGTTCCATCCAGGCCGTAGTGGGCACCTACGCATTGATTCAGGACGCTGTCACGTTTCACTCCCTGGCCCTTGTCATTACGGATGAGCAGCACCGGTTCGGGGTAGCTCAACGAGCGAAACTGCAGGAAAAGTCCCCCTATGCGCCTCACGTACTCGTTATGACGGCAACGCCCATCCCCCGGACCCTGGCGCTCACGGTGTACGGGGATCTGGACGTGTCCCTTATGAAGGGCCTGCCGCCGGGACGGAAGCCGGTCCAGACCCTGTGCTACACGGAGGACAAGCGCCCTGCTGTGTACAAGGGCCTTATCCACCAGATTCAGGAAGGGCATCAGGCCTATGTGGTGTGCCCTTTGATTGAAGAATCCGAAGGGGTGGACGCCAAAGCGGCTACGGATCTGTACGACGAACTGACTGCAAAATATTTGAAGGGGATTCCCTGCGGCCTGCTCCACGGCCGTCTGAAAGCGGACGAAAAGGATGAAGTCATGGAAGCTTTCGTCAGCGGCCGTACGAAGGTGCTTATCACGACCACCGTAGTGGAAGTCGGGGTCAATGTGCCCAATGCCACCCTGATGATCATAGAAGGGGCGGACCGCTTCGGACTGGCCCAGATGCACCAGCTGCGGGGCCGGGTAGGCCGGGGCAGTGCCCAGTCCTACTGCGTCCTTTTGACGGCGTCTCAGAATCCTGTGACCCTGGAACGGCTGCAGATCATGCGGACCTGCAGCGACGGGTTCCTGTTGGCGGAGAAGGATCTGGAGCTGCGGGGAGCCGGCCAATTCTTCGGATTGCGCCAACATGGCTTGTCTGACTTGTATATTGCTGATATACTACGAGATACAGGTACATTGTTGGAAGCCCGCAAAGCGGCCCAATGGGCTATGGGGAACAAAGCCATAGCGTCCCAGGTGGTCAATGCGGCGGCTACGGCCCAGTTTGATGGGCGGTTCCAGCGTATATTTGATGCTTAATACGTATAGGGGATAGGAAAAAATGGAGCAAAGTGCGGACAAATATCAGGAGAAGACTTTTAAGATTGCAGCCTTTGTAGGCCTGATCGTATTATTACTATTGATTCACATCGTGGATCCGGGTTTTTATCCTCAGGTCATCCATTTGGCTAAGGGCGGCAATATGAAGGAAACCGTGGCGTTCCTACAGTCCTATGGGCCCTGGGCCATCGTGGTCAGCTTTCTGCTGGATGTGTTTATCAACGCAGCAGGCTGCCTGCCTTCTATCTTTCTGTCCACGGCTAACGGCGTCGTGTTCGGGCTGCCCATCGGCGTGACGATTTCCTGGTGCGCAGAGTCCGTAGGCGTCATTATCAGCTTCCTGATCATGCGATATTTCCTCCGTTCCACGGCGGAACAGGTCATTGTCAAGAGCAATAACCTGAAGAAGCTGGATGAGATGAGTAGTGAAAAAGGCCTGGTGGCTATGGCTCTGGCACGGACGCTGCCCTATTTTCCCTCTGGCATCCTGACCTGCCTGGGGGCTATCAGCCGGATGAGCCTGCGGGATTATGTGATTGCCACATTTATAGGCAAATTCCCGTCCACCGCCCTGGAAGTGGTTCTGGGCCATGATATTGTGAACTTCCACGAAAACATGCACCGCCTGGCCATCCTGGTAACCCTGGTCATCCTGATCTATGGCGGCCTGCTGTATCGGCAGCATGTGAAGAATAAAAAAGCGAAGAGCGAAGAGTGAAGAGCGAAGAGGGAAAAAAAGAAAAAAGAAAAAAGAAAAAAGAAAAAAGAAAACCGCTTACCTTGCAGGGTAGGCGGTTTTTAATTTAAGTGTAGTTGATACAGACAATAACTGTAAAGTACATTACACTTCCAACATGGTCTCTCCAAAATCTCAAGAATTTTCACATAAAAGCAGGAAATCTGCACCGATTTAGCGAAATAGATACCATCTGAATATGAAAACGTGACCAAAGGGGGCTGTAATGTGAAAGAGTATACAGGTGATAAAATCAGAAACGTGGCAATTGTCGGTCATGGTGGCGCAGGTACCACCTCCCTGACAGAAGCACTACTTTACCGCAGCGGCGCCATCAGCAGAATGTGCAAAGTAG
>OMUE01000157.1 GCA_900314165.1 uncultured Acidaminococcus sp. | reverse complement strand
CTATTTGATGCATTCCTCGATGAAGTTTATGCTATTGAGTGTGTTTCTTGATTATGAGTGTTCAAATTCAACTTGCAATTTACCTAACTTTATTTTTTTCCATTTTCCTGCATTATGCTCCAAAATCCTTGCCTACATAAACCACTACATCCCCCCAGGAAGGGCTGACGGAGCCCCGCATAAGCTGGTAGTTGAAGGGCAGGGCCTGAACCCGTTCCTCCACGTTGCCACCCACGGCATTAATGAGCACCTGGGTCTCGTCCATGGGGTTGCCCGTCGTGACCTGCAGGACGGTAAAGCCCGCTCTGCTAACCTGAGTGGCTGCCTGAATACCGGCATTCTTGTTACCACTGCAGTTGACGATGGTAGCCTTATAGGCTCTGGCTTTGGGTGCCTTGGGTACCGGCACGGATTTTGCACCGGTGCTTTCCTGAGTATTTTTTCCGGCAGAACCCAGCACTTCTTTTTTCCGGGAATGCTGTTCCTTATCCATGCTCTTAGTCCGGGCTACAGTATCTTTCAGCTCTTTTGTAGAAGCTTTGAGCTCCCGACCCTTGCCATTGGTGCCTTCCGCGCTGTTAGACCCCAGCAGCCGGTCATACTGCTGCTTGTAATCCTGGGCTGCCTGCCGGTAGCCGCTGCCTGGCTGGACTCCCTGCAGCTGGGCCACCTGCTGGCGCAAAGCCGTCATATTAGGGATCCAGTAACTGATATCATCCAGATAAGCCGGTGTTCCTTGGACCATGGCCGTATCCAGCTGGGAAATACCACTGACATTTTTCGCAAAGGTCATGAGCAGGGACCCCAGATCCCCAATGCTGAGATCCGTCTGTACCGTATCGAACAGGATTTTCGCAATTTCCGGTGCCTTCACCACCAGGTTCATGTTGCGCAGCTTCTGGAACACGGCCTTCATGAACTTCTGCTGGCGCATAATGCGACCGATGTCCCCTTCTTCATCCCGGTACCGCACGTACTGGATCGCCGTCAGTCCGTTCATATGCTGCCGGCCAGGCTGCAGGTTGATGACCAGGCCTGTTTCTCCATCATAGGGATCCTGGTACTGCATAGGTTTTTCCACGTCGATTTCCACGCCGCCGATGGCGTCCACCAGCTTTACGAAGCCCTGGAAATCCACGATGACGTAGTCATCGATCCGCAGGCCCAGGAGATTTTCTACCGTGCTCATGGTAAGGCCATAGCCTCCGAAAGCATAAGCATGGTTGATCTTATCCCAGCCGTGGCCGGGAATCCGTACCAAGGTGTCCCGGGGAATGGACAGCAGGGACGCCTGATTCTTGGAGGTATCCAACATGAGCACGAACAGTGTATCCGAACGGCCCGTATCTCCGCTGCGCCGGTCCACGCCAAGGACCACGATGTTCTTCTTCGCGTGCAGCAGCGTCTCGCTTTCTGCTTTTTCCTTTACAGTAGGAGGCTTCAGGAAGTAAAACACGCCCAGAACCACCATTAAAAGACCTGCCAGTACTGCCAGGATTTCTTTATATCGTCTCTTTATGGTCCCCGCCTCCTTTGTTGATTCTTCTTTATTGTATTATATCCTATAAATAGGACAAAAAGAAGTCAGATGTCATTTCCGACATCTGACTTCTGACGTCTTAATTCACGCTTCCGCCACAGCTTCCGCCATAGCTTTCACGTATTCCTTCACCGGTTCTACGCAGTCCCGACCGTACTGGGCGCACAGTTTTACGATGGCGCTGCCCACGATAGCCCCGTCACTGAGGGCCGCCATCTTTTTCGCCTGTTCCGGTGTGGAAATGCCAAACCCGACCGCTACAGGACGGTCCGTCACTTCCCGAACTTTGGCCACGATGGTACCAAGGTCCGTGGTAATTTCCTTCCGGACGCCCGTTACGCCCAGAGAGGAGACCAGGTAGATATAGCCTTGGGCTTCCCTGGCGATCATCTGGATGCGCTGATGGGATGTAGGAGCAATCATGGAAATAATTTCCACACCGTACTTTTCCGCTTCCGGAGCAATGGTGTCTTTTTCATCGTAGGGTACGTCCGGAACGATGACCCCGTCGATCATCACTTCCTGGCATTGCCGGAAGAACTTGTCCTTGCCATAGGTGAAAATGGGGTTCACGTAGGTCAGGAACACCATGGGGATCTGGGTGTGCTGCCGGACTCTCTTCAGCATATCGAAGATCTGGTAGATCTTGCAGCCTTTTTCCAGAGCTCTCGTATCGGCGGCCATAATGACGGGGCCTTCTGCCGTAGGATCGGAGAAGGGAATCCCTACTTCGATGAGGCCGGCACCGGCTTCCGCCATAGCGTAAATCAGTTTTTCCGTGGTTTCCAGGTCTGGATCCCCGGCGGTCAGGAATGGAATGAAGATCTTTTTATTTTTTGCGTTGGCAAACGCGTCAGTAATCCTAGTCATGCAGGTCAACCCCCTTATATCTGGCAATAGCCGCTACGTCTTTATCGCCCCGACCGGACAGATTGATGACGATGATCTTGTCCTTGGCCATGGTGGGAGCCAGCTTCATGGCATAGGCCACCGCGTGAGCGCTTTCAATGGCAGGAATGATGCCTTCCGTACGGGACAGGTATTCAAAAGCCTGGACGGATTCATCATCCGTAATGGGCACGTACTGGGCACGGCCCGTATCGTACAGCATGGCGTGTTCTGGTCCGATGCCGGGATAATCCAGGCCAGCGGAAATAGAGTACACAGGAGCGATCTGGCCATCTTCATCCTGCAGGAAATAGGATTCCATGCCGTGGAAGATGCCGGGCTTGCCACAGGCGATGGTAGCTGCCGTCTGGGCCGTATCGATGCCCCGGCCGGCCGCTTCTACGCCGATGAGTTGGACGGATTTATCAGGAATGAAGTCATAGAACATGCCGATGGCGTTGCTGCCGCCGCCTACGCAGGCCATAACCACATCGGGCAGCTTGCCTTCTTTTTCCATGAGCTGGGCTTTCACTTCTTCGCCGATGATCTTCTGGAAATCCCGGACCATGGTAGGATAAGGATGGGGACCCATGGCAGAGCCCAGTACGTAGAACGTATCTTCCACCCGGGCGCACCAATCCCGCATGGCCTCGCTGACAGCGTCCTTCAGGGTGCCCGTACCGGTAGTGACGGGAACGACCGTAGCTCCCAGCAGCTGCATCCGATACACGTTCAGGGCCTGGCGGATGGTGTCCTCCTTGCCCATGTACACTACGCATTCCATGCCCATAAGGGCAGCTACCGTAGCAGCGGCAACCCCGTGCTGGCCGGCACCGGTTTCGGCGATGACTCTCTTCTTGCCCATCTTCTTAGCCAGCAGGCACTGGCCCAGCACATTGTTGATTTTGTGGGCTCCTGTATGGTTCAAGTCTTCCCGTTTCAGATAAATCTTGGCGCCGCCTAGGTCCTTCGTCATTTTCTCTGCGTAATACAGCATGCTGGGACGGTTGGCATAGTCGTGGTATAGGGTCTTCAGCTCCTGCAGGAATTCCGGATCGTTCTTATAATGATTGTAGGCTTCTTCCAGCTGCAGGACCGCGTTCATCAACGTTTCGGACACATACTGGCCGCCGTGTTTACCAAATCTACCTCTGCTCATGGTTGCTCCTCTTTTCTTACTGCGCGGATGAATCCGCGGATTTTTTCTTCATCTTTGACGCCGTCCGTCTCCACTCCGCTGCTGGTATCCACAGCGTAGGGGTGTACGCAGGAAAGGGCGTCCTCTATATTTCCCTCATTCAGCCCGCCTGCCAGGAAAAATGGTCTTGGCAGGTTCAGGTCTTTTAACAGGTTATGGTCGAAGGTCTTGCCCAAACCTCCAAACTGGCTCTTGGAAAAGGCGTCCAGCAGGAAGTATTCGCAGTCCCACTGATCCAAGCGCTTCAGGCTTTCTTTGTCTTTGACCCGGAGGACCTTGATGATGGGAGCCTTCGTCAAATTCCGCAAGGCGGCTATATAAGCGGCGTTCTCGTCTCCGTGAAGCTGAATCAGTTGGATAATCCCCTCATTGGCCAATTCTGCTACCTTTTCCACCGGTTCTCTCACGAAGACGCCTACAGCAGGAATGCTCACATCCAACTGCTGCCGCAGGGCTTTCGCTTTTTCTTTAGTGACCTGGCGCTTGCCCGCTGCAAACACGAAGCCTGCATAGTCGGGCCGCCAACGGTTCACCATAGCCACATCTTCCGGCCTTCTCAGGCCGCAGATCTTTACTTTCGTCATAGGGACCGCCCCCGCAGCTCATCCAGTTTTTCTTTCATGTTGCCGCTGCGCATGAGCGTTTCCCCGATGAGCACGCCATTGACGCCGGCCTGTTCCAGCTCCGCCGTCTGGGCCCTGCTCTTGATGCCGCTTTCCGCTACAAACAGGATTTCCGGCGGTACCAGCTGCCGCAGGTTCATGCTATTGTGGATGTCCACCGTGAAATCCTTCAGGTTTCGGTTGTTGACGCCCACCACTTTGGCACCGGACCGAAGGGCCCGTTCCACTTCCTGGGCATCGTGGGCTTCCACTAGGGCATCCATGCCCAGGCTTTCCGCTGCCAGCCTGTATTCTTCCAGTTGGCTGTCGCTGAGGATGGCACAGATGAGAAGCACCGCATCAGCTCCCAGGTTTTTTGCCTGATACACCTGATAGTCGTCCACCGTAAAGTCCTTCCTGAGCAGGGGGATCCGGACTTTTTCCCGGATTTCCCGCAGGTACTGGTCGGACCCCAGGAAATATTTTGGTTCCGTCAATACGGAGATGGCGCTGGCACCGGCATCTTCATACTGTTTGGCAATGAGCACGTAGGGAAAATCCGGGGCGATGAGGCCCTTGGACGGGGATGCCTTCTTCACTTCTGTAATGAAGTGAAGTCCCTGACCGGACAAGGCCTTGCGGAAGATTCCTGCCCGGTCTTTCGGCAGGCCCTCCGCCTCTGCCCTCATAGCGAATAAGGATATTTTCTTTTTGTCTTCTGTTACCCGCTGCCGGGAAACATCTGCCAGAGTATCCAGAATCATTATGACACCCTCTTATTCGTTGCTGACTTTGATGACGTTTTCCAGAGCAGCCAGAGCCTTACCACTGTCAATGAGGTCTGCAGCCAGGGCCACGCCTTCTTTGATGGAGGCTGCCTTGCCGGCTACGAACAGGCCCGTACCGGCATTCATGAGCACTGCATTGCGCTTTGTGCCCTGGAGCTTGCCTGCCAGGATGTTTCTGGTAATCTGGGCATTTTCTGCAGGAGTACCGCCAACCAGTTCGTCCTTCGTGCCGGGCACTAGTCCGAAGTCTTCAGGGCGGATCACAGAGGTCCGGTAATCCCCATCTTTCAGTTCGCAGATGGTAGTAGGGCCGTTAGGAGAGATTTCGTCCAGTTTTTCCTGGCCATAGGCTACGACACCCCGTTTTACGCCCAAGGAGCACAGCACCTTGGCCAGCGGTTCTACCAGGTAGCCGTCATAGACCCCCAGCACAAACATTTCCGGTTTTGCGGGGTTCGTCAAAGGTCCCAGGATGTTGAACACAGTCCGGAAGCCCAGTTCCTTGCGGATGGGGCCCACGTATTTCATGGCTGCGTGGTATTTCTGGGCGAACAAGAAGCAGAAGTTCGTTTCCTGCAGCATCTTCAGGGCCAGGGCCGGATCCTGCTGGATGTTTACGCCCAGGGCTTCCAGGCAGTCCGCCGTGCCGCTGAGAGAAGAAGCTGCCCGGTTGCCGTGCTTGGCTACCTTTACGCCGCCGGCTGCCAGCACCATGGCGGACGTGGTGGAAATGTTGAAGGAGTGGGCACCGTCGCCTCCGGTACCTACGATTTCCAGCACTTCCAGGCCCGGATGGGGCACGGGTGTGGCCAGGGAACGCATGGCTTCGGCACAGCCGGAGATTTCGTCTATGGTCTCAGCCTTCGTGCTCTTGGTGGACATAGCAGCCAGAAACGCCGCATTCTGGGTGGCCGTGGTCTTGCCGCCCATGATTTCCAGCATGACGGTCTTCGCTTCGTCGTAGGTCAGGTCCCCTTTATCCACCAGTTTGATAATCGCTTCTTTAATCATAATTGTTTCCTCCTAATCTCTTTATGCGGGCGCACCGCCGCTTCGCTCTGGGGCGCCCCTACGGTTTTTTCTTTCTTCCTTGCTGCCGCAGGCCACTAGCCTTTAACGTCTATTTTCTTCTACCTTGCGGCCGCAAATCTCTAACCCCCGACAACAGGTTCTATCATCTATCATCTATCATCTCGCCAAGCTCTGCGCAGCGGTCTCTTCACTCTTCGCTTTTCTCTGTTTTCACTTCCCCAGTGCCAGGAAATTCTTCAGAATCGTCATTCCCTTGGGCGTCAGGATGGATTCAGGATGGAACTGCAGGCCGTAGATGGGATAGTCCCGATGTTCCACGGCCATGACTTCGCCGTCCTCTGTGACCGCCGTGGCCTTCAGCACATCCGGCATGGTATCCGGATCAATGGCCAGGGAATGGTACCGGCCTACGAGGATATGGTCCGGCAGCCCCTTAAATAAGGGGCTCGTCTTGTCCAACGTCACCATGGACTGCTTACCATGCATGAGCTGCCGGGCGTAGGTGACGGTGCCACCGAACACTTCCCCGATGGCCTGATGGCCCAGGCACACGCCCAGGATGGGGAATTCCCCTTTCAGTTCCCGGAGAGCCGGTTCGCAGACCCCGGAATCGCAGGGTCTCCCAGGGCCCGGGGATAAGATCAGCTGTTCCGGTGCCAGCTTGCGGATGCCTTCCACCGTAATGGCGTCGTTGCGGATGACCCGCACATCCGGATTCAGGGTACCGATGAGCTGATACAGGTTATACGTAAAGCTGTCGTAGTTATCTATGATCAGGACCATTTACTCACCCTCCGTGGTTGCCAGCAGAGCCGTCTTCACAGCGGCTGCCTTATTCACCGTTTCCATAAATTCGTCTTCAATCTTGGAGTCCGCTACGATGCCGCTGCCGGACTGGAAATACACTTTGTTACCGTATTTCACAGCCGTGCGGATGGTGATGCAGATGTCCATGTTGCCGGCAAAGTCCAGATACCCCATGCCGCCACCGTAGGGACCTCTCCGCTGAGGTTCCAGCTCGTCCAGGATCTCGCAGGCTCTCACTTTCGGAGCTCCGGATAACGTTCCTGCCGGGAAGGCTGCACACAGGGTGTCTATGGCGTCCTTATCTTGCTTCAGCGTGCCCATGACCCGGCTGGTAATGTGCATGACATGGGAGAATTTCTTCACCAGCAGGTAATCCTGCACGGTGACGGAACCGAATTCCGAAACCTTGCCCACATCGTTCCGGGCCAGATCCACCAGCATATTGTGTTCGGCCAGTTCTTTAGGATCCGTAATCATTTCCTGCTCCAGGGCCTTATCTTCTTCCAGGGTCCGGCCCCGCCGGCGGGTACCGGCGATGGGCATGGACGTAATGGTCCGGCCCTGGACCCGGATCAGGGTTTCCGGAGAGGAACCGGCGATTTCCACCTTCTCGTTTTTCAGGTACACCATGTACTGGGAGGGATTCGTGGTCCGCAGCACCCGGTACATGTTGAACAGGTCCTGATCGTAATCGGCGGAGAAACATTGGGAGTACACAGCCTGGAAAATATCTCCCTGGCGAATGTGTTCCTTCACCTTCTTTACGTTCTCAGCGTACAGCTCTTTAGGCTGATTGCTGGACACGGGACCCATAACTGCTTTTGTGAACGGTGGCGGTTCCACAGGCTGCCGGACGAGGGCTTCCAGCTGGTCCAGTTCCTTCACGGCCTTGGCGTAATTGGCTTCCAGATTGTCCGTCTTCATATTCACAATAAGGAACAGCTTCTGGGTAAAGTTATCAAACACGATGACCTTGTCAAACAGCATCAGGTCAAAATCCGGGAAATCCGTAGCCTTGGCCGGATCAAAGTGCAGGCTGGGCTCGCAGTACTGGATGAAGTCGTAGGAGAAATACCCTACGAAGCCACCGGTAAAGGGTGGTAATCCCTGTACTTCCGGAATCTTATAGGCTTTCAACAGGGCCCGCACCGCCTCCAGTGGCTGATTCGGATCTACGGGAATGATGCTGCCTTCGATTTCCACCTGGACCTTCTTATCCTTGGCCCGGACCCGGGCGATGGGTTCGCAGCCTACGAAGGAATAGCGGCCGGATTCGTCTTCCTTGTCCAGGCTTTCCAGCAGGAAATACTTGTCCGTAGCCTTGCGGACCAGGCTGACCAGCCCGATAGGGGTAATGGTGTCCGCAAAGATTTCCCGGGCCACGGGCACTGCCGGGTACCCTGCCGCTATGCTTTTGATTTGTTCCAAAGTCATCTGGCTCATGAGTTTCCTCCTTATATAGAAAAACAGACATCCTTTGGTCATTCCACCCGGATGTCCGTACCATAAAAGAGGCCTATAACAAAAAACACCTGTCCTTCTACAAGGACAGGCTCATAACCTGCGGTACCACCCTGTTATGTAATGGTTTCCCATTACACCCTCAGCAGAATGCCAACACATTCCTCACCGGTAACGTCGGTGCTGCGTCGCAGGATACTTTCCGAAGATTTCATTGCGCCCTCGATGGTCCATTTGCCAGCCTGTTACTATCCGGATTCCACCATCCCGGACTCTCTGTCAGCACATTCTCTGACGTTATCTCCATCTCAACGGTTTCAGTGTGTTTTGAAATTATGTATACATACTAGCACTCAGGACCTGGGAAGTCAAAAATTTTTGTTAAAAATTTCTTATTACGTTAATAGGTGTAAAGGATGTAACAGGTTAATAGTCCTCCGGACGGCCCCACCACCGGCTGCGCCGGTTCCCCTCCCCTGCGGGGATGACAGGGCGCTGCCCTGCGGGCGTGTCGCCCCCGTAGGGGGAGAGGGCCAGATGCTTGCATCTGGCGAGGGGGCAGTGCAGCGCACACCTTTTCTCTCTTCACTTTTCGCTTTTCGCTTTCTTCGTTTCTTCCTTGCCCGCCGCAGGCGCCTTTTCACTTTTCACTTTTCGCTTTTCACTTTCTTCGTTTCTTCCTTGCCCGCCGCAGGCGCCTCTTCACTCTTCGCTCTTCGCTCTTCGCTCTTCGCTTTTTCCAGCCCCTGATTTCTGTTATAATAATCCCATACTACCTATCTCGGAGGTGCTCTATGAACGAAGTATTGCGTAAGATGATCTACGATTATATCGATAATAATCTTCCTGAATATTTCCAGGTCCACTATGATGTTACGTCCCTGCCATCCCCTACGGGCGAAGAGGACAAGAAAGCCCAATGGATCCTGGATCAGCTGAAGGCCATGGGGGCAGAAGGAGCCTACATCGACGAAGCCGGCAACGTAGTTTATCCTCACTGCCTGCCCAAAGAAGGCAAGTTTCCCCTGTACACGGCCCACATGGACACGGTATTTGCCGGTGTCACGGAAATCATCCCGGACATCGACGGCCATATCCTGAAGGCCCCTTCCTCCGGGGACAACAGCTCTTCCGTAGCCGCCCTACTGTTTTTGATCCGCATGATGCTGTCCATGAAGCTCCAGACTCCCGCCGTCTTTGCCTTCAACGTTGGGGAAGAAGGCCTGGGCAACCTGAAGGGCAGCCGTTATCTGACGGATATCTGGGGGGACAAGCTGTCCTACTTTATCGCCGTGGATGGCAACTGCAACCGGTTCGTAAACCTGGCTGTAGGCTCCATGCGCTATGCGGTCCACGTAGTTACGCCGGGCGGCCACAGCTTCGGCGCTTTCGGCAATGCCAATGCCATTAACGAAGCCGCCGGCATGATCCGGGATCTGTATGCCCTGCGGGTGCCTAAGTCCCCTAAAACCACCTACAACGTGGGCACCATCCAGGGTGGCCGTACAGTGAACTCCATTGCAGAAGACGTGGAATTCACAGTGGATATGCGCTCAGAGTCCGCTACAGAATTAAAGAAATTGGACAATGCTTTCAAAGACATCCTGAAGGCCCATACAAAAAACGATGTGCAGGTAGAAACCCTGCTTCTGGGAGAACGGCCCTGCAGCGACGGTATCCTGAAGCACGAAATCTACGACCGCATTACAGCCATCCGCAAACGGGAAGGGCTGAACACCTCCTTTAACGGCAGCAGCACGGATGCCAACATCCCTCTCAGCCGGCACATTCCGGCTATGGCCTTCGGGGTTTGCGAAGGCAGGGGTGCCCATACGGTGCACGAAGAAATGGATATGAGTACGGTGCCTTTTGGCTTAAAGCAGCTGGCTGCCTTTATCTGGAACCTGTGAGGTGCCCATGGTAGAACAGATTTATACTCATCCGGATATTTTTCGGATTGACGTGCCCCTGCCCCAGAATCCTTTGCGAAACCTGAACAGCTACGTTGTCCGGGGCAAAGAACGGTTTTTAGTGATCGATACAGGCTTTAACCGGCCGGAATGCCGGGAGGCCTTGTTTGCCGGCCTGAAGGAGCTGAACGTGGACCTTGCCCGCACGGACCTGTTCCTGACCCATCTCCATTCGGATCATACGGGCCTTACAGGCGATTTTGTAAAAGGTGGCAGCACCGTCTACATGCATCGGGGAGACTACCAGTATTTCCAGCTGACCGCAGCAGGCATCACCTGGCCCTATATGGAAAACCGGTTCCGCCAGGAAGGCATGCCGGAAGAAAACATTGAATTGCAGCGGAACAACCAGGCCCGAAAATTTTCGCCGGATCCCCATTTTCCCGCAGTCTTGGTTGACGATGGGGACGTGCTGCATTTTGCAGATGAGGATTTCACCATCATCAACACTCCTGGCCACACGAAGGGCCTGTGCTGCCTGTACCTGCCCAAGGAGGAAATCTTCTTCACCAGTGACCATATCCTGTTTGACATCTCTCCCAACATCCAATCCTGGCTCCACATGCCCGATGCCCTGGAAACGTACCTTCACAGCCTGGACAAGGTCCGGGAGCTGCCTGTAAAGCTGGCTCTGCCCGGCCATCGCAAAGGACGTACGTCCATTATGGAACGGATTGACGAGCTGAAGCAGCATCACCATAACCGCCTGGCCGAAACCCTGCGGGCCGTGGAAAATCATCCCGGTGCAACAGCTTACGAGCTTGCCCCTCACCTGACCTGGTCCATGCGGGGCAAGAAGTGGGAAGATTTCCCTGTGACCCAGAAATGGTTCGCCCTAGCCGAGACCATAGCCCACCTGGAATACCTGGTGCACCATGCCAAGGTAAAACGGGTCGAGTGCGGACAGGTTGCAGTGTATGAGGATACTGGGGTAAGATGATAGAAGTCAGATGATAGAACCTGTTATCAGGGGTTAGAAGTTTACGATCCCTTGTTAGCGATTTTATGAATGGTTCTACCTTTGGAATAGCAATTGATGAAAAAAGCCCTGTTGTCAGAGGTTAGCCTTCTGACAACAGGTCTTTTTTATAAAGTCCGCCCTTTTCAAGGGCGGGGGACCATCCGGATGGATGGTGGTGGGTTCTCCCCGCTATTTGATTACGCTGACAGTACCATCTTCGCTGATGGCACAGCAGCAGTCCGTGTACACTTCTATAAAAGCGTAGCCGCCAAACAGGGCCAGGGAGCGGGCTTTCTCCAGGCCCTCCGGCAAAGCTTCCCCTCTCCGGAAATGCCGGATGATGCTGCCCATAAGATCCAGGGTATGGACCTGATAGTCTTCTCCCAGATAGCATTTCGCTACAATGCCAATCATATAGCCCGGCAACTCCAGTTCCGTGAATTCTCCCTGAAGATCCTGAAGCAGCTGCTGCACCTGGGCCCGGTTCGTTACGTGACCTCCGGCATCCAGCCTCTGTACCAATTCCATATATTTTTTAGACCGGTTGCGCCGCAGCAGCCGGTCTTTTTCCAATTCGGACAAATTAGCCGCAGTTTTCGTGGTATGGACAGCGGACAGTCTGGTCGTTTCTTGTTGTTTTGGTGTTTTCAGTATAGGTCTCGGCATAGTTCGTCACCTTTCCTCAAACCAGGACTTTGCGAGTCCGCAAGCCATCCTTCTTCACAAGAGGTTCCCCGCCTCCGATGGGTTTGCCGGAAGCCGGCACCGCCCGTTCCCGACCCCAGGCCCGGATGGCTTCTATCCGCTCCGGACTGGTCTGGGACAAGGGCACTACATTTTGGAACGCTGCCCGCAGGTTCTCCGGACTGAGGGCAAAATCCGGGTTCGCAATCTGCCGATAAGCCAGATCCCGAACGGTGGATTCCAGATCTGCACCTGTAAATCCTTCGCTGAGCTGGACCAATTCATCCGCCACAGGCCCCTCAAAATGGACCTGCAGATATTTCTTCATGTACAGGGACAGGATTTCCCGCCGTTCTTCTGCGGTCGGCAGATCCACGAAGAACAATTCATCAAAACGGCCCCGGCGCAGGAGCTCCGAAGGCAGCAGGGACACGTCGTTAGCCGTAGCCACCACGAACACCTGCTTTTTACATTCCTGCAGCCAGAACAGGAACTGGCCCACCATGCGGGTGGATACGCCGCCATCGTTGGCCTTGCCCGCTCCGGACAAGCCTTTTTCTATTTCATCAATCCAGAGGATGCAGGGCGACACGTTTTCCGCCGTAGTCAGGGCATCCTTCAGCTGCTGTTCTGACTGTCCTACGTAACTGCCCTGGACAGTAGCAAAGTCCAGCCTGTACAGGGGCAGCTTCCAGTTAGCAGAAATGGACTTGGCGGACAGGGATTTGCCGCAGCCCGGTACCCCTACCAGCAAAATGCCTCTGGGTGGCTGCAGCCCTTTGCGGCGCATTTCCTCCCGTTTTTCCGGCTTCAGCAGCTGCTTCTTCTCGTCCAGCCACTGCCGCAGGCCGCCCAGGCCCCCTACGTCTTTCACGCTATCGTCCACGTCAATCTTCTCCAGACCGGAAATATCCGAAAACAGCCTGTCTTTTGCATAGCGGACCTCATCCAGATCTGCTTTGGTAATGCTCTTTTTGGCAATGAGCGCCGCCATGACGTTTTCCGCTTCTATGGTCGTAACGCCGGCCAGGATGGACGCAGCTTCCTTGATATCCTGTTCATCCCACTCGATAGGAATTTCGGACCGGTAGTCATCTATATATTCTTTAATGATGGGGTACATCTCTTCTTCATCCGGCAGGTCGATCTTGATAATCATGCCCGTCCGCTGCAGCCGGTTCCAGATGGGATTGTTGGTAAAGACCACCAGAGAGCCGCCATTTTCGTTGGCCAGATTCACCAGATCCAGCAGCTGCCGGGTGTCGCTGTTGTCCCCGGTCAGGTCCGGTGTCTCCGTAAGGACCAGGGTCAGGTTTTGCCGCCGCTTCAGCTGTTCGCTGAAAAAATCCACGGCTCCATACACGGACTTATCTTCGTTCAGGACCTTATTTGTCTCCAGGTCGTACACACCCTTGGACAGGCTGTGCACATAGATGGGCAAGGCTAAATCTTCCCCTATCGCCTTCAATTTTTCCAGGACTCTGCTCCGCTCTATGGTATGCAGGGTCACAAAGGGGATCCGGGCTATCATGTAGCGATGCAGCAGTTCCATACTCTTCTTCAAATCCGTCATGTTGTCCTATCTCTCCTTCTAGCGATTCACCGGGTGATTCCGCACGATGCTGGCCAGCCGGCCGGTACGATCCGCCCGGGCTGAGTCCTCCAGGCTTTTCTGGACTTTGTCCGCCTGATCCCGGACCAGCTGTACGTACTTCTGCCGCTGGTCTTCCGGAATGGCTGGCAGATCCATAATCTTTTCCAGGAACACGAATTCCCTCCGCAGCTGCAGCAGGGCCTGGATGAGGCTTTGGGGCGTATTCCCGTGCTTCAGCTGTTTTTGAAACGTATCCGTAGCGTCATTGAGCCGGCTATTCACCGCATTCACCAAACGCTGGGTAAAGCGCTGAGCCACCCCTTCCTGCCAGACCAAAGTACCGTCCTGCATGGCTTCCCAGACTTCTTCGTCAGAAGTATGCGCCTTCAGTGCTTCCAGTACGCTCACCCATTCACTATAATTCCGGGGTGCCTTCATCAGAATTTCCTGGCCTTTCTCCGGATGACCACCTGAGGTGGCAGCAGGTCCCAATCTGGCAGACCCGTAGCCAGAGGGTCCTCCGGCAAGTCTTTCTTTCCGCTCTGAGCCGCTGTGGTATCCGACTGTTTATTTTCGTCCGTCCCCATTTTGCTGAATGCGTCCTCTGCCATAGTGCGCCTCCTTATATGATGACCCGTCTGGGTGCATCCGCTCTGTTCTGGACAAATTCCCGCGGCTCCATGCTCTGCAGGAAGTCCAGGACTTTGCGGCTTTCCCCGTCTTTTTCCTGATACTGCTGCCGGTAATCCACCACTTCGGCGCAGAAGGCCCTGATAATGGCCTTAGCCGGCTCCCGCTGCTTTTCCAATTCGTTGCATTGAGCCACGGCTGCGTCATAAGCAGCCTTTTTGTTTTTATAGCTTTTATATAAAATGTAACCGATAATCAGCAGCAGGATGCCGATTCCGACAGAACCAAGAGGAAAGGCTAGGACACCTACGGCCATGACAACAAGCCCGATGGTTTTGAAAGTATTGTCCCGGGGTGTGAGCTCTTTGCCGGCCATCACATTAGCTTTCCAGGTATCCAGGAATTGGTCATATTGCGAAAACAGGGCTTCTTCATCCGTCCCATCCATAGTCTTCGTCTGGAAATCTCCCATTTTCAGCTGGATATTTACAGGAATCCTGCTCCGGTTTTCACCCATCAGATCCTGGTATCCTTCCAAAATCCAGTCCCGGGAAAGGGCGATGGCCAATTTCCGGGTCGCCGTATCCGCATGGGCATCCTGAGGATTCATAGCCGCATCCGTCAGCATCTGCAGGAAGTCCCGGTGAGTTTCCAGAGCCGTGGACCGCACAGGCATGTGCTGCTGAGCCATCTGTTCGTCCCCATGGCAGGCCAGGACCTCCTGCTCCAGCAGTTCCTGTTTCCGTAAAGGAATCTCTTCTTCATCAAAATTCTTAACGAGGGTGGTCAGGGTTTCGTCCAGTTGGTTCACCAGTTTCCTGGTAGGATACTCTTCATCAAATACCTTGTGGAAATACTGGTCCATTTTTTCATGCAGGAAGGCTCCTTTCATGCTGGCTTCCAAGGCAGGCCAGGTTGGGCTGTATTTTTTCAGGTACGTATAATCCAGCTGCGGTGTCACATTGGCCTGCTGCAACGCAAAGACCTGTTTCCATTGTTTCCGCTGTTTTTCCTCGAAGCCCGGCCGGGATTTCAGGTTGTCCAGCCAGGTATCTATGGTCTTCAGGACCTTGCCCTCCGTATCGCTGCCCCACAGTCCATTGGCATAGGCCGACAATACGATGATGGCATTCCTATCCAGTTGTTCCTCATTCTGGGCTGCCAGATACCGGTTGAGCCATTTCATGCCGGCTGCCTTCCGGTCAGCCCGCCGGCACACCAGGGCAAAGAATAGGCAGGTTTTTTCATCGTCCCGCTGGATAGCTTCCTTCAGGGCCTTTTCAGCCAACTCCTTCTTATTGCAGATCCAAGCCGACAGCGCCGTCAGGCAGGGAACCAGCCAATATTTCGGCACAGACAGCATATCGCTTTCCGAGGTATCCAGGAGTTTCTGTTGGTGCACCATGCCCAGATCTGTAGCCTCCAGGATGCCCATGACCCTGCGGCGGATTTCATCATAATGGCCGAATTTCTTGTCGATTTCCTGGCGGATTTTCACAAGCCTTGTCTCGGCTTCGGATCTTCTGTTAGCCAGACCCTGCTCGTTCACAAACTGTTCCAGGGTCTCCCGCAGAGCGGCCAACTCGTTTCTCACACTGTTGACTTCCTGATTGACCGTCTCCACTCTGCCATCGATGGTATCCACCCTGGCACTGATGTTGCCTAGGCAGTTCTCTATATAACGTAGATTCGCCGTACTGATGACCTGCTGTGCCATATGGCCCTCGCCTCTTTCCTGATGAATTTATTATAAATTTACAGAAAATATATCTATTTCAAGTTCTAGTTTAGAGATATTTTATAACGGTGTCAATGAGGGATGCGGGGATTGAGATGATAGATGATAGAAGTCAGAACGGGAAGTCAGGGGTTAGAAGCTCTCTCCAGTTTGTTGGATGTCGCCTATAGGTTTGAAAAATAAAAGCGACTGTGAAATAATGATATGCTCCCCTTAGATAGGCCACATGGCAGCATAAGTAAGAGGCTGTGAAAGCAATGAGCAACTCATTTTTTCACAGCCTCTTTTTTCTTAGTCTTATCCGAAGCATCGGTCGGCGATAAAAATCGCCAACAATCGCTCGTAACCCTCTAACCCCCGACAACAGGTTCTATCATCTGTCATCTATCATCTCACCCAGGTCTCTACCCCAGATTCTTCCTAAACAGCTTCCCTGCCAGCACCAGCGTAATGGCCGCGGTGATAGTCATGGGCAGGAGGTCGAAGGCAATGGTGCTAAGGCCGGCCCCTTCGAAATAGATCCGGCGGATAGCGTCCAGGGCAAAGCGCAGGGGATCTGCATAGGTCAGGATCTGCAGCACCTGGGGCATATTCCGCACGGGAGTAGCCACACCGGACAGCAGGGCATTGGGAATCAGGTACACATAGGTGTAGACCTGGACCTGCTGCATGGAGGAGCACACAGAAGAAATGCTGAGTCCGATGCCCGTGGAGCTGAGGAAATAGATAAACAGGACGATGTACAAGGTCAGATAGGAACCTTCAAAGGGCACCCGGAACCAGAACAGGTCGATGAGCAGCAGGATGGTGCCCTGCATCAGGCCCACCACTACCGGCGGCACGGCTTTGCCGATTAACAGGACGGCCGGAGATGCCGGCGTCACCAGCAGCTGCTCAAAGGTTCCCTCTTCCCGTTCCCGGGCTACGGACATGCCTGCCAGCAATATGACCTGGGCAAAACTCATAAGGCCCAGGATGCCCGGGGCAAAATACCACAGGGTCAGCTGATTCGGATTGAACCAGGTCCGGGCTTCCACGCTCATGGGTGGTCGCCGTCCGGACCGCTCAGCCATCCATTGCTGGACCACTCGTCCTGTATAGGCGGAGGCCAGATTCGCCGTCATAGTATTCCGGCCATCGGTAATGACCTGCAGCGGTGCCTTCTCTCCCCGTTCCAGCCGTTGGGAAAAGTCCTGAGGAATTACCAGCACCATCATGACCTCTTCCCGGTTGATGGGGTCCTGAATCTGAGACGTATTGTCCAATTGGGTCACCCGGTGGAAGAAATGGGTACCATCCAGTTTTGCTAAAAGGGACGTAGCCTCTTGGGAATGGCTTTGGTCCAACACAGCATAGGTCACATTTTCCACGTTAAAGGTTGCTGTATAGCCAAAGATCAAGCCTAAGACCAAGGTGGGGATGACCAGGATGGACCGGAAGGTCTTATCTTTCCAGACGGCCATCAGTTCCTTCCGGCACATAAATTTCACCTGTTGCCAAAAAAGCTGCCAACCCGTCATCTATTCCACCTTCTTTCGGATAATCCTGCGGGCCAGTCCTGTAAACAGCGCCATAAAGGCCAACATGACTGCGCCCCGGCGCAACAGCACAGGCCAGATATTGCCAGCCAGGAACAGCGTCTTCAGCACCACCAGATAATGCTTGAAGGGCAGGAATTCTGCAATCCATTGGATCCACACCGGAATGCTGCGCAGGTCGAACAGGAAGCCCGACAGCATAATGCTGGGCAGGAAACTGACCAGCAGAGCCACCTGGATGGCCATGAACTGGGCCTTGGTGATTACAGAAATGACCATGCCCATGCCCAGAGCCGTCAACAGATAGATCACGGACATAAGGGCTACGAGAGCCAGAGACCCTACCAAAGGCACCTGAAACAGGGTCCGGGATAAGACCATGCAGATCAAGATGCCGAATATGGCAATGCAGAAGTAGGGGATGATCTTGGCCACGATGATTTCCCCTTTTTTCACCGGCGTCACGAACAGGGATTCAAAGGTACCCCGCTCATATTCCCGGGCCATGACGCTGGCCGTCAACAGTACCCCTACCAGGGTCACAATCATGAGGATCAGGCCGGGGATAAAGTACCAGGTACTTTCGTTGGCATCATTGAACCACAGCCGGCTTTCCAAATCCACGGCCCCCACACCCTGGCTGGCCATCAGATCCGCCGAACGCTGGGCCACAGCCGTTTCCACGTAGCTCTGGATACTCATAGCCGTAGTGGTATCCGTTCCGTACAGCAGCAGCTGGAGCCGGGCATCACCCTGGTGCAGCTGCCGGTTGAAATCCGGAGGTACCCGCAGGATTGCATCTACCTTCCGCTGCTTCATGGCTCTATCTGCCATATTCATATTTGTAAAATAGGTGGGTTGGAAATATTCAGACCCGTCCACAAAATCTACCATCCGCTGGGCTTCCGGAGACGCATCCTCCAGCACAACGCCAATAGGCGCATGCTTGACATCCAGGCTGATACCGTAGCCGATGATCAGGATCAGCACGATGGGCAGCACGATGCCCAGGGCCAGGCTGGAGCTGTCCCGCATAACCTCTCGGAATTCTTTTATAGTAAGCGCCTTGATCCGGCGCAAAGAATCTTTCATAGGATTTCCTCCTTTTATTAATCGTTCTATTAATTAATCGTTTGTTCTTATTATACATCAGCTATTGAATATCCACAAATGAAAAGACTGTAAAAAAGAAGGAGCTGTGATTTCACAACTCCTTCTTTTTTACAGTCAATCTTTAATTCAAATTATGCCGAAACTGATAGCCGGCAAAGGACAGGGTCAGCAAGGCAATGATCAGCAGGGGCAGGAAATTGTAACCCTGGGACCAGAACGTAGCTCCCTGAAAATAGATCCGCCGCATGGCGTCCAGGGCAAACCGCAGTGGATTGATATAGGTAATAAGCTGTAGCGCTTCCGGCATATTCCGGATAGGCGTAAACATGCCCGACAGTACCCCGTTAGGCACCAAATACAGGGACGTATACACCTGTACCTGCTGCATGTTCTGGCAATTGGCGGAAATGGCCAGGCCTACGCCGGCGGAAGCGATAAAGAACAACAGCATGGTGAAATACAGGGCCAGCAAGCTGCCCGTAAAGGGTACCTGGAACCACAGCGTGCCGATGAGCAGCAGGATGGTTCCTTCGATGAAGCCTACCACTACAGGAGCAAAGGCTTTGCCGATAAGGATGACCACAGGGGGAGACGGCGTCACCAGCAGCTGCTCGAAGGTCCCCTCTTCCCGTTCCCGGGCTACGGACAGGCCGGCCAGCAATACTACCTGGATAAAGCACATGATGCCCAAGATACCGGGACTGAAGAACCAGCGGGTCAGCTGGTTGGGGTTAAACCAGGTCCGTACCTCCAGAGATAAGGGAGCTTCCTGTCCCGACTGTTCCAGCATCCACCTGCTGATAACCCGGCTGGTATAAGCCGTAGCCAGGCTGGACGTCATCGTATACCGCCCGTCTGTAATAAGTTGGACAGGAGAATTTTCGCCCCTCTCCAACCGACCCACAAAGTCCTTCGGAATCACCATAACCAGCATGGCTTTTTCCCGGTTGACAGGATCCGCAATCTCGCTTTCATTTTGCAGGGTAGCTACTCTATGGTAAAAATCCGTCCCGTCCAGATGGGCCACCAAGGACACGGAGGCCTTAGAATGGCTCTTATCCAGCACGGCGTACGTGATGTTCTCTACGTTGAAATTGGCCGCATAGCCGAACAGGAAGCCCATGAGGATAGGCGGAATGAGCAGCACTTTTTTAAAGCGGGGATCTTTGAAGGTGCTCAGCATTTCCTTCTTGCACATGTGCACGACCTGTCGCACAAAGATTTCTTTCCATTTTTTCAGATCCATCAGCCCACCTTCTTCTTCGTAATAGAAAAAGCAATGCCCACAAAGCCTAAAGCGTAAAGGCTTAACAAAGCCCCGTTGGGTACTGTAATATTCCAGATATTTCCGGCCAAGAACAGGGACTTCAGGCAGGTCAGATAATGACTGAAGGGTAGAAGCTGCCCCACCCATTGCACAACTTCCGGCGTAGTCCGCAGATCAAAGATATAACCGGACAGCATTAGGCAGGGCATCATGGTGATAGTCAGGCCGGTCTGGCAGGCCAGAAACTGACTCTTCGTGTAAACGGAAATAATGAGTCCGGCACCCAAAGCCGCAAATAGATAGATGACGGACAGGATAACGATGGCCATGATGGAGCCATGGACAGGCACATTGAAGAGATATCTTGAAAGAAAGAAGCAGATAACCACCCCGACGCAGGCGATACAAAAATAGGGAATGATTTTGGAAAGGATCAATTCCATAGGCCGCACTGGTGTCACAAATAACGACTCAAATGTACCTCTTTCGTACTCTCGGGCCATGACGATAGCGGTCAGTAAGACCCCAATAATAGTTATAGTCAGCATGATGAGCCCTGGCATAAAGTACCAGGTACTGGAGTTAGCATCGTTGTACCAGATTCTGCTGTCCACGGTCACAGTACCTATGCCCCGTGTATTCAATTGTCTTGCTTCCCAGGCAGCAAGGCCGGCCTCTACATACCCTTGGACTGTCATAGCGGTTGTCGTATCAATACCTGACAGCAGCAGCTGCAAATGGCTATTTCCCTGGTAGAGATTGGAGGAAAAATTGGGCGGTACCCGCAGGATAGCTTCCGTCTGCCGCTTGTCCATCCGGTCCATGGCCTCCTTCATACTGGTCACGTACACCGGATCAAAATACTCAGAACCATCCAGGAAGCTCACCACGTCGTGAGCCGTAGGGGACATATCCTCCATGACCACAGTCACCCGGGAATGGTACACATCCAAAGACACCCCGTAACCATTGATAAACACCAGCATGATGGGCATCAAAATCCCCATAATCAGGCTGCTGCGGTCGCGGATCAATTCCAAAAATTCCTTATGGGTCAGCGCCGTCAGGCGCCGGATAAAATCTTTCATCAGGACGCCTCCTCTTTAGCACGGGCCTGGTTCACAATATCGATAAACATACTATCCATATTGGCTCCTGGTTTATGCAGCTTTTCCCGGATTTCGTCCGTGGAGCCGATAATCAGCATCTTCCCATGGTCCTGGATCATGATCCGATCACAGTATTCCGACTCCTCCATAAAGTGAGTCGTAATGATGATCGTCGTGCCTTTGCAGGACAGGTCCGTAATCTCCCGCCAGAACATACGCCGGGCCAGTGGATCGATACCGCTGGTAGGTTCGTCCAAAAACAGGATTTCCGGTTCCTGCAGTAAGGCACAGGCCATGGACAAGCGCTGTTTATAGCCTCCGGGCAGATCTCCGGCATTATGGTTTTCGGTACCGTTCAGTTGAAACTCTTTTAAAACGGTCTTAATCCGTTCCTGCAGTTTTTTCTTAGGCAGGCCGTACATGCCCCCGTAGAATTCCAGGTTTTCCTGGACGCTGAGTTTCGTGTATAGAGCGAATTTCTGAGACACGTATCCGATCTTCGCACGTGCTTCTGTCCGAGCCGTCCGCAGGTTTTCCCCGGCCACGCTGAGCTTGCCGCCCGTTGCCGGAATCAGGCCGCAGAGCATGCGGAACGTGGTGGTCTTGCCGGCACCATTAGGCCCCAGCAGGCCGAACACTTCCCCTTTATGGACCTGGAAGGACGTATGGGACACAGCAGTAAAGTCGCCGAACTTCTTCACCAGGTCTTTCACCTCGATACTCACTTCATTATCAGAAGCTTTAGGGGGCACAGTTTCCAAAGGAGCCAGGGCAATATTGGCATTTTCCTGGCCAGCCGCCTGGTGAAGCAGGATCATAAAGCCATCTTCCAGGCGGGGTGCCACTTCATGGGGCGTCAGATTCCAGCGGGTCAGAGCTGGCACAGGCTCACCCGGAGTCCTGACAATATAGCGTACCGTTCCGCTTTCCGGTACGGCGTCTATAATCTGTTCCTTGTCATCCAGCAAGGCTCCCTGAAGGAACCGGTAAGGCAGCGTATCCGGAGGATCTACTTCAAAACATTTACCTGCCGCCACATTGCTCAGTTCCTGAGGTGTCCCATGGAACAGCATCTTGCCCAGGTTCAGTACGTACACCTGGTCGCACATGGCCGCTTCATTCATGTAGGCTGTGCACACGATGACGCTAAGATTTTCTTCCCGGACCATCTGCTTGATGATGACCCACAGCTCATCCCGGCTGAGAGGGTCCACGCCTACGGTAGGTTCATCCAGAATCAACAGATCCGGAGAACGGACCAAAGTGCAGGCTAGGCCCAGCTTCTGCTTCATACCGCCGGATAATTTCCCAGCCAACCGCCCTGTAAAAGCAGCCAACCCGGTCATTTCCAAGAGTTTTGCGAATCTTGCTTTGCGGGTTGCCTGGGGAATCCCATGCAGGTCCGCATACAAGTCCATATTTTCCTGAATCGTCAAGTCTTCATACAGGCCGAATTTTTGCGGCATGTAGCTGATCCGGGACTGGATTTCTTCGGCTCCCTTTACAGAATCCAGGCCCAGAACCTTCAGGCTGCCGCCTGTAGGATCCATAAGGCCGCAGATAAGCCGCATGGTCGTAGTCTTACCCGCCCCATCCGGACCGATGAGGGCCGTCATTTTGCCTTTTTCCGCACAGAAGTCTATGGCCTGTAGCGCATGTACCTTTCCCTGCTTATCGTCAAAGAGTTTGTCCAGCTTTTCAGCCTGGACCACCCACTCAGTCATGGTTCTTCTCCGTGGTATCAATCTTCACGGTGACGGGCATACCCATGCGCAGCACATTGTCTGCGTCGGTCACATACACCCGGACCTCATACAGCAGGGAGGTACGCAGATCCGTGGTCTGTACCGTTTTAGGGGTAAATTCTGCCGTAGAAGAAATGTACCCGATCTGGCCTTCAACAGGCTTGTCAGGATGGCTGTCCGTATAGATTTTAGCTTTCATGCCCTCATAAATCCGGCCCAGATCTTTTTCGTTTACATAAACGCGAGCCCATTTCTTCGTATTCAGGGACATTTTGAACACGGGTTTTTGGGGAGAGGCCATATCCCCGACTTCCAACAGCCGGGAACGGATAACCCCGTCGTTAGGAGCCTTCAGTTCGGACTGGCTCAGCAGATATTCCAAATGTTTCTTATCTTCTTCCAAGGCTTTCAGCTGCTGTTCCCCGCTTCTCACATCTTCTTCCCGGGGACCGGTGACGGCCTTGTCGTAAGCCTGGTTGGCCGCTTCCGCTTTCGCTGCCGTGACTTCTACCTTAGCCTGGGCGTTATCCAAGTCCTGCTTGCTGACGGATTTACCGCCGGAGCTGCCAAAGGCACGCTGCACTCTGGCTAAGTCCTGTCTGGCCAGGTCTGCCTGGGAAGCTGCTTCATCAGCCTTGGCTTTTGCTTCGGCAATGTCTTCTGCACGGGTACCGTTATGGAGCTTATCCACCACACCCTGCTGGGCCGCAATCTGAGCTTCCAGTTTGCCCAGTTTGATTTTCAGTTCATCGGTTTCCAGTCTGGCCAGAACCTGGTCCTTTTTGACCTTATCCCCTTCTTCCACCAGCTCTTCTGCAATCCGGTCGCTTTGCCGGAAAGCCAAAGCCACTTCCCGCACATCCATATTGCCATATAAAGTCAGGGAGCCAGCAGCTTTCTTCGTCTTATAGCTTTCATAACCATAGCCGCCCAAGCCTGCAACAACCACAACCGCTGCTACAAAAGCTGCCATCTTCTTTTTATCTGCACACAATTTCTGCCAAAATTCCTTTATCATTTTTCCTTCCCCCCTGCGTTTGCAACTTCACTTAGCTGTGCGTCTTCCAGTGGCTGCCAGCCGCCGCCCAGAGACTTGAACAGATGGATCATATCCGCCAGTTCCTGGCCCTGGCTGCGGTTCTCCTGCCGCTTCAGGTTCAGCAGGGTCCGTTCGCTGTCCAACACAGGTTGGTAATCGCTAAGCCCTGCCTGATACCGGTTTTCTGCCAGGTCAAAAGCCTGTTGGGCACTTTCCCGACCGGCTGTGAGGTTTTCTTTCCGTTCTCTTTCCTGGGCAATGCTGGTCATGGCATCCTGGACTTCTCCGGCTGCTTTCAGCACCGTATTTTCATATTCTGCCTGATACTGCTTCGTCCGGGCATCCTGCAGTTTCACGTTCTGCCGCAGCACGCCGCCGTGGAACAGGGGCATGGTCATGGTAGGTGCGATGGCAAAGCTATGGGCCTTGGAGGAAAACAGATTGGCGCCGCCAAAGGTAATGAGTCCCAGGAACCCTTCCAGGGTGAAACGAGGTTTCAATTCTGCTTTGGCCTGCTTCGTCTTGGCCGCCTGAGCCAGAACTTTTTGTTCGGCCGCATAGATATCCGGCCGCTGACGCAGTTTGTCCGCCGGGATGGCATTGTACAGCGCAGCATCCACCTTGGGCAGAGGCGCCGGTTCCAGCAGGTCGCTGAGCTGTCCCGGCTCCGAGCCCGTCAGGATCGTAAGCCGTGTGAGAGTTTCCTGGATGGATTGCTGCAACGCAGGAATCTCTGCCTGGGTACTCTGCTGCTGGGTTTTCATGGCTTCCACAGGGTAGGCACTAGCCAGGCCTGCCTGATAGTTATCCTCCAACAGCTCCGCCTTTTCCCCTTCCAGCTCGCTATGGCGCTGGACAATGGCCAGATCCTGCTGGAGGGTTCGCAGAGAAATATAGTTTAAGGCTGTTTCCGCACTAAGGGTGACCCAGGTGCTGTACAAGGCTCCCTGCTGGGCTGCCAGATTGTGGGCCGCCGCCCGCTTGCCTTCTTTCAATCGTCCGAAGAAGTCGATTTCCCAGGAAGCGTCGATACCCAGACCGGCCGCCTGGTCGTTCAGTTTCGGGGAGCGCAAAGGCATATTAGGGATAGGGCTCATCTCCGTCAGCGGTTCTGCTGCAGAGTCGGGAATCTGGCCCCTGACCCAGGCGCCGCCGGCATTCAGCCAGGGCAGCATTTCCCCTTTGCTGATGCCTAGCTGGGCTCTGGCCTGCTCCACCCTTGCCTGGGCGGCCTGCAGATTCCGGTTGTTCTGCAAGGTCTTATCAATTAACTGGTTCAGTTGAGGATCATGAAAGGTTTCCCACCAGACGGACAAAGTTTCCTGGTTCATAGCAGAAGCCTGTGCTCCTTGTTCCTGGCCGGCTGGTCCTTTTTTCGCCAGCTCCGTCCAGGCAGGCATAGGTTTTAGCTGCTGAAGGTTTGATTTCTTAGCTGCTTCTGTGGAGGCTGCCCAGCCTGGCAAAAGGGCCAGGGACAGGCCAAAAGCTAAAGGTTTCCACCACCGCATAGGGATCACTCCATTTCAATAGCATGTTATCGATTAATTAATTGTAGGATTAATTATATGGTAAATTATACCCCATATCCAGAATACTTTCAACGGTCTATTTTCCTCTCTCCTATTTTTGTTGCAGCTTATTAAAAAAACAGGTTGCAATTGGAAATAAAATTTGCTATACTTCGTTTGTAGTTAGTTTAAGCTAACTACAATTCATGATTTTCTTTATTGTTTTTTCATATTTGTTTATATTTTAGTTAGTTATTACTAATTTTGGAGGCTATCATGACGATTACCCTGGAACTGGAGCTGGTACGGCAATGTGCTCCTACACTGGCCGGGTTAAAGGCAGCCAGCCTGTTTCGCTACAATTTTCTGGCAGGAGAAGATCCCGTCGCTTTAGTAGTCGGTATCCGTCAGCACCTGCAGCCCAAGGGAATCCACATAGAATTTCTCAGCTATGACATAGTCCGGCGCAGCTGCCTCCTATATGTATTCCGTCCACACCAGCTTGCCCGGATTCTAAAGGATAAGGAAAGCAGTTCCTTCCTGAAACGCCAGGGCTACAAGGGCTCTACTGGCCAGGAAATTTTTGAAGAAATGTCCCTTCGCCTGGCCCGTGGCGGCTCCTTCCCCCACGAAATCGGCATCCTGCTCGATTATCCTTTAGAAGATGTGCAGGCGTATATGGCTTGTCCCAAAGATAAAGGGGTCTGCTCCGGCTGCTGGAAGGCCTATGGGAATAAAGAAAAAGCAGCCTGTTACTTTGCCAAGTGCAAGAAATGCACCATGGTCTACTGGCGCTGTTACTGCGCCGGTACGCCCATCAGCAAATTAGCCGTGGCCCAGGCGGCGTAAGGATTGATAAGTTCGGATTTATTCCGTCTTATATAGTGTCTTGCCGGAAAATCCGGCAGAAAGGATGTTCAAATGAGCAAAATCGCAGTTGTATATTGGAGTGGTACCGGCAACACGGAAGCTATGGCCAATGCCGTAGCCGACGGTGCAAAAGGCAAAGGCGCAGATGTAGATGTGCTGACCGCTTCTGATTTCTCCGCTGACAAGGTAGATGACTATGATGCTATCGCTTTCGGCTGCCCTGCTATGGGTTCCGAAGTGCTGGAAGAAATGGAATTCCAACCTATGTTCGATGATGTAAAAGGCAAACTGTCCGGCAAAAAGATCGTCCTGTTCGGCTCCTACGGCTGGGGCAGCGGCGAATGGATGGACAACTGGAAAGCCGACTGCGAAGCAGAAGGCGTCAGCCTGGCTGCCGACCCTGTCATCGTGAACGGCGCACCCGATGATGACGGTCTGGCTCAATGCAAAGCCCTGGGCGAAGCCATCGCCTAAAAGATTCAGTTCAACCTCCTCTTTTCTAAGAGAAAACCTTTCAAGTTCACCCCAACGAAAAACAAGCCTGTGGAATGCCATGATTCCACAGGCTTGTTTTGTTCCATGCGCAGCGCGCCTGTCGCCCCCGTAGGGGGAGAGGGCCATCGTCAGATGGCGAGGGGGCAGTGCAGCGCACCTCTTTTCGCTTTTCGCTTTTTGTTTCTACCTTGCCCTGCGCAGCAGCCTCTTCGCTCTTTACTCTTACTATGAAAATACTCTTCGACCGAAATTAAAACGCAAAAAGACACCCCAATTT
>OMUE01000045.1 GCA_900314165.1 uncultured Acidaminococcus sp. | reverse complement strand
AGCAGAAAGCTGCATAGAATTTTCAAAACACATATTCTGGGGGAAAGGGGGAAGTATACCCTTTTCCCGATATTTGTCCAGAAATGTCGAACTAACATAGCAAAAAGAAAGAGCTGTGAAAAATGACTTACTCATTTTTCACAGCCCCTTTTTTGTTTTTTAGAAACATGAACTTTTGGACATTGCCGACAGCGTCCGTCGTCCGTCTTCTGTCGTCCGTCCTTACTCAAGCTTCTTAGTTCGCATTTCTTCTCTGCCACAGGAACGTTACGGCGTAGATGGCTACACCGGCGATATCGGTCATGGTGCCCGGATAAATCAGGCACAGGCCGCCGGCAAAGAACAGGATCCGCTGGACGATGTTCAGGTGCTTCGTGCAGAAGCCGATCATGGACATGGACAAGCCCATCATGCCCAGGATAGCCGTTGCCGTTGCCATGATGACACCGACAGGCGTTGCGTTGATCATCAGCAGTTCAGGTGCCAGTACGAAGATGTACGGTACGATGAAGGCGCCGATAGCCAGCTTCAAAGCGTTCACACCGGTGGTCATGGGGTTAGCCCCGGCGATACCGGCACCGGCATAGGCGGCCAGCGCTACAGGAGGCGTTACGTCGGCTACGATACCGAAGTAGAACGCAAACAGGTGAGCGGCCAGTACGGGAATGTGCATCTGCACCAGGGCAGGAGCTGCGATGGTGGAGGTGATTACGTAGTTAGCCGTGGTAGGAACGCCCATGCCCAGGATCAGGGACGTCAGCATGGTGAAGAACATAGCGGGCAGCAGTTGGCCGCCGGCCAGATCCAGCAAAGCCGTAGCCAGTTTCAAGCCCACACCGGTCTTCGTGACAACGCCGATGATGATACCGGCCGTAGCGCAGGCGATCAGTACGCCCAGCACGCCTTTAGAACCGGCGATCAGGCCGTTCACCACATCTTTGAAGCTGATGCGGGTATTCTTGCGCAGGCAGGCGCAGACGATACTCAGGATAATAGCTGCCAGAGCGGCACGCATAGGCGTGTAACCCACAACCAGCAGGTATACGATGACGATCAGAGGAATGGCCAGATGGCCTTTTTCTCTCAGCAGAGGACCAAATTTCGGCAATTCTTCTTTCGGCATACCTTTCAGGCCATTCTTCTTAGCTTCGAAGTGTACGCCGATCCAGATACCAATGAAGTACAGCAGGGCAGGAATGACAGCGGCCTTTACGACTTCGATGTAGGGAACCCCTACGAATTCAGCCATCAGGAAGGCTGCAGCGCCCATTACAGGAGGCATGAGCTGGCCACCGGTGGAGGCGGCAGCTTCTACGGCGCCGGCAAAGGCAGGAGAATAGCCCAACTTCTTCATCATAGGAATGGTGAAGGAACCGGTGCCGGCTACGTTAGCTACGGAAGAACCGGATACAGTGCCCATGAGGCCGGAGGACAGTACGGCTACTTTTGCAGGACCGCCTACAGCCCAGCCAGCCAGGGCGTTAGCAATATCGATGAAGAATTTGCCCAGGCCCGTAGCTTCCAGGTAAGCACCGAACAGGATGAACAGGTAGATGAATGTTGCGGATACGCCCAGAGGCACACCAAAGATACCTTCTGTCGTAAAGAACAGGTGGGACACCATTTCGCCGAAGCCTACGCCCCGGTGACCCAGGATGCCGGGCATTTCCGGTCCGAAATAGCTGTACAGCAGGAACAGGGCAGCCACGGTGATCATAGGCCAGCCTACCGTCCGGCGGGCCGCTTCAAATACCAGGATAACGCCCAAAACACCTACCGCCATATCCGTAGGCGTATTCAGGCCGGCACGGAGTACCAGCTGGTCATATTCGACCACTACGTACATGGTGGCGAAAATACTTAATAAAGCAAGAATAATGTCAACGGGATGAACCGATTTCCGGGACCAGGATTTCCGGGCCGGATACAGCAGATAAATCAGAGTCAGGCCGAAGCACAGGTGGATAGCCCGCTGCAGGTGGGCATCCAGGACACCAAAGATAGCCGTATACAATTGGAAGCAGGCAAAGGCAATGCAGATGCCGTCAATAATATAATGCCAGGCCCCAATCGGATCACGGGTATCGGATTCGCTATCATATTTCTTTAGTACTTCTTCCGCGGACATACCTTCTGTCCCAGCGGTTTTTTTCACGTCTTCGTTTGCCATAATCCTCACATCCTTTACACCAAGATTATTGTGCTGCGTGATTCCGCAGCCAGAATTGATACCGTTTCATTGCCCGCACCTCTACAAGGGTCCCGGACCCATATAGGTCACACAGATCATAGATCGTGTCTTTGTAGGCAATGTAGGGCTTAGCCTGAATCGCCGGCCGGAACCTCACGACCTTGTAAGGGCGATTCATCTGCAAGTCAAATTTTCCTTCCTTCTTCATAGCGTGGAACTGACCCTCATAGGGCGCATAAGGAAGTCCCACTCCCAAAGACTGGAACACCGTGTGGGTCATGGTCATATCATCCACCCCATTGACTTTGAAATACTCGTCCACCGGCGTCAGTTGGACGGAATGGGTGTAATGATACCGCCATTCATTGGCAGGAAACGTGATGGGCTTCTTGCCTCCCTCAGGAATCAGGGCCACAATCAGTTGATTCCCGTACCACAGGAGGAAGCCGCCGATCAGGAGCACCAGGACGGCCACACATTTAAAAAGGAAAGGCCGGACTCCGGGATTCGGAGTCCGGTCTGAGCAGGTCCAGATTTTCAAAACTCCGTCGCCTTATTTTTCCTTGAAGAATTTTTCAGCGCCGGCATTCAGAGGAATGGACATACCATCTTGAGCAGACTTCTTGCTCATTACTTTAGCAGCATTGTGGGCAGCTTTCATACGATCCAGGTTGCCATACAGAGCTTTCACAATGGCATAACCGGTATCGGCGTCCATCTTATCCGTTACAGCCAGCATGCAGCGTACAGCCACGGTGTTGACATCAGCATCAACCTTGTTGTAGGTCTTTGCAGGGATAACAACCTTGGTGTAGTACGGATACTTTTTGATCAGCTTGTCAGCCAGGTCAGCAGCAACAGGAATCAGGACTACATCGTGCTGGGTTGCCAGGTCCTGAATAGCAGCGGTCGGATGGCCGGCAGTCAGGAAAGCAGCATCTACGTTACCATCTTTCAGAGCGGAGGAAGCTTCTGCGAAGGACAGGTATTGCGGAGTGATATCTTTGTAGGTAATACCAGCCATTTCCAGAATCTGACGAGCGTTGGCTTCAGCACCGGAACCAGCAGCACCTACGGCAACTCTCTTGCCTTTCAGGTCAGCCAGGCTCTTTACGCCGGTCTTCTTGGTGGTTACGATTTGAATGGTTTCAGGATACAGGGTTGCCAGGCCTTTCAGGTTAGGAACAGCTTTGCCCTTGAACATTTCCGTGCCTTTAACAGCATAGAAAGCAATATCGTTCTGGATGAAAGCGATATCGACTTTGCCTTCCTTCAGCAGGTTGACGTTTGCTACGGAAGCACCGGAAGATTGTGCAGATGCGTTAGCACCTTTCACGTTCTTGTTCAGGATATCAGCCAAAGCACCACCTAAAGGATAATAGGTACCAGCCGTACCACCGGTAGCAATATTGATGAATTTCTTAGCAGGGGCTTTGCCTGCATCCTTCTTATCGCCGCCGCCAGCGCCACAGCCGGTCAGAAGGGTTCCCATCATAACACATGCGGATAAAAATGCAACAAGCTTTTTCATATACATGCCTCCTTAGTGCTTTACTGCAAAAAAGTCCTCCAAACCTGGGCCCACACGTTCTTTGTTCCTTTTTGCATTTTTAACTTTATTACAATTATAACACGGTTCAGTTTGTAAATCTATATGAATTTTCCTGATATTATGTATACTGAATACAAGTTCTTATTTAGTGTGAATAATCAGTGAATAAAGCTTATAATTAATTGCGAGGATTACTGGGATAACGAATATTCCTGAGTCGAAAATGCTTGATTCGAGGAGTCTTGAGCCGAAAGGCTCCGCCTTGCCCCACCACCATCCTACGGATGGTTCCCCTCCCCTACGGGGATGACAGGGCGCTGCCCAGCGGGCTGTCGCCCCCGTAGGAACATGTCGCCCCCGTAGGGGGAGAGGGCCATTGCGTTAGCAATGGCGAGGGGGCAGAGCGGAGCTCTTTTGCAAGGCAATGGCGACGGGGCAGTGCAGCGCACCCCTCTTCACTGTTCACTGTTCACTGTTCACTATCTCTCAGAAGCTCCTATTATACCCCACATCGAACCCCACCGTATTGTACCCGGGATTGTTGTGCTTGAAGCCATTGGAGCTGTGGGAGAACATCCAGCCTACGCTGATGGAGTCCTTTTGATCAAAGGCATACGTCAGCCGGGGACCCACTCTCCACAGGAACCCAAAGGCACGGCCTTCGGCCGGATGAGCCTTGTCGTAGAACATCAGGCTGCCTGTGCCGTCGATGGACGCCGACAGCTTGCCGGACACGGGCTTTTCCCAGCGTGCCATGAGGCTTGGTCCCAGCCCCACGGCATTGCTGTCCATATGGCGGCCGTCGTCGTTGTTGTAGCCTACCGCACGGGTCACCGTCAGGCCCTTGTGCCAGGACACGGAGCCGTTCTGCTTGAATTTCTGGTACACATGCACATTGTACGTATCGATTTCCCGTTCTTCAAAATACCCATGATGCAAATATTCCAGCTGGACTTCCACATTATGGTTTGGTTTAGCCTGGCTGGGCCCGTAAGCCTTGTTAGCCGCCTCCCCCATCCCCGGCAGCCCCAAAGTCGCACATGCCAGAACGGCTGCTATTATGCGTTGAATCATAAAGAATCTCTCCTTATCTCTAAATTGACTATATCCTTATTTTACCGCAAAAATGATAAATCGGTAATTAACTTTCGACATCAACTCCCTAACCCCGGACAACAGGTTCTATCATCTATCATCTTTACCTCGCCCGTGCCCCTACATCTAGTGTCCCCGCCCTGCACCCCATCGCATTGAGAATTAACCTGTTTTATAGTATACTAGAAAGGCACCATAAAACTGATATTAAAGAAAAGGTCGATGCATATGTTAACCATTCCCCAATTTTTGGAATTCCCCACGGATCAGGATTCCAAAGAACTGGTGGGCTTCTTTCTGAAGCTGCTGGAATTAAAAAATAAAGATTTGTTTCTCCACAGTCAGCAGGTAGCCAACTATGCGGTGAGCACAGCGGTAAATATGGGGCTGCCTCTGGCAGAAGTAGCCTGCATCAAGACGGCTGCCCTGCTCCACGACATCGGCCAGCTGGCCATTCCCAATACGGTGCTGGCCAAATATCCCTATTTCAACGTCCGGGAAAAAGCCGCCTACAAGCGCCATTGCCTGGAAGGCTCCAGCATGCTGGAAAACATTCCCGCCTTCAGCCATATTATGAAGATCATCCTGCACCATCACGAAAATTGGGATGGCAGCGGCTATCCGAAACGGCTGAAAGGCGTAAACATCCCCATCGGCAGCCGGATCATCGCCGTGTGCAATTTCTACGACCGGAAGTGCAATCCCTGCACCCGGAACTGGCAGATTGCCGGCAGCCGGTCTCCCCAGGCCCTGAAAGACCTGGCCGGCATATGGTTCGACCCCGACGTAGTCCAGGCCTTCTTCACCGCCGTCGTCCAGAACAAGACGGAGGAAAAGGCGGGAAATTAGGAATTAGGAATTAGGGATTAGGGATTAGGAGTTAGTGCCTTTTGCGCATGCTCCACCATGCTTAACAAGTATCCATACCCCCTCATGCATCTGATATAATCATATCAAGATGGATATGAGGGGGTATTTTATTATGAAAAACATAACCCGTCGGAAATTCATGGAGCTCATGGGCGCGGCTGCTGTGGTAGCTGCGGTTCCCGGCTGCGTGAGCCTGAGCAAAACTACAGAAAAAGGTGATCCTATGGCAAAAGCAGAAGCAAAACCTGTGGCCGGTACAGGCGGCGACAAATACATTCCTTATGACAAGCGCACCGGCAGCGCCTCCGTGGTGTATTTCACCCGGGACCTGTCCCCTGCAGGCCTGGAAAAAGTCTATGACAAAATCAGCAGCGCCCTCACCGGTAAGGTAGGCGTCAAGCTGCACACCGGCGAACCCCACGGTCCCAACATCATTCCCCGTCCCTGGGTGAAACAGCTGCTGGCGGACAAACTGCCCGGTGCCACCATCGTGGAGACGAACACGTACTACCAGAGCCCCCGCTATACGACGGAAAGCCACCGTCAGGTTCTGAAAACCAACGGCTGGACCTTTGCCCCCGTGGACATCATGGACGAAGAAGGCACGGCCAAGCTGCCCATCAAAGGTGGCAAATGGTTTAAGGAAATGTCCGTAGGCAGCCATATGCTGAAGTACGACTCCCTGCTAGTGCTGACCCACTTCAAAGGCCACGTCATGGGCGGCTTTGGCGGCTCCAACAAGAACATCGGCATCGGCTGTGCGGATGGCCGCATCGGCAAAGCCATGATCCACACCACCCCGGGCCAGCCCAACCAGTGGGACATCAATAAAGAAGAACTCATGGAGCGGATTACGGAATCCACCAAGGCTACCGTGGACCACTTTGCACCCCACATTGCCTATGTGAACGTGCTGCGGAACATGAGCGTTTCCTGTGACTGCGAAGGCACGTCCGCCCAGCCCGTGGTCACGCCCAATATCGGCATCGTAGCGTCCCTGGACATCCTCAGCGCGGATCAGGCTTCCATGGATCTGGTGTACGCCCTGCCGGAAGACAGCCACCACGACCTGGTGGAACGGATCGAAACCCGTCACGGCCTGCGTCAATTGTCCTATATGAAGGAACTGGGCATGGGCAACGACCGCTACACCCTCATCGACCTGGACAACGGCGACAAAGAAATCACCGCCTCCGAAGCCGTCAAAGGCATCAAAGGCGGATTTGTAAAGGATGAATACTGAAGTTAGGGATTAGGGATAGGACGTCAGAAGTCAGATGTCAGACGTCAGCTTGCTAGTGCGGCCAGGAAGCACTGCTTTACAAGAGGGACGAATTTTAAAGATTGCAGAGGCCGCTGGCCAGCCCCCTCGCCAACTACGTTGGCCCTCTCCCCCTACGGGGGCGACTGTCCGCAGGACGGGCAGGGCCCTGTCATCCCCGCAGGGGAGGGGAACCGTGCGTAGCACGGTGGTGGGGCCGGCCAGCGGCCTCTTTTTCTTTTTTCTTTTTTTCGCGTACAAAAAAAAAATCAGGCCATTCGCCTGATTATTTTTTTATATTGGTGCGGCCGAGAGGAATTGAACCTCCACGGGGTTGCCCCCACTAGCTCCTG